>CAKSVK010000043.1 GCA_934502905.1 uncultured Chitinophagaceae bacterium | reverse complement strand
GGCTAAGAAACCATTTCTTAGCCTTTTGTTTTTTGCTTTTGTACCCAAATCCTGTTGCCGCGCAACATTTTTCTAAACCAATCGCCCAAGCTATGTCGAAGTTTTCTTCAAGTAATTTTAAAGACAAGAAGGTATTAGTCCGTGTGGATTTTAATGTTCCCCTGAATGATAAGTTTGAAATAACCGATGATACCCGTATGCGGGCTGCTGTTCCCACCATTAAGAAAATAGTGGCCGATGGAGGAAAAGTAATATTGATGAGCCACTTCGGGCGTCCTAAAAAAGGTCCCGAGGATAAATATTCATTGAAGCACCTGGTAAAACACCTTGGCGAACTGTTGCCCGGAACAAAGATCTTGTTTGCAGACGATGCTATCGGATCGCAGGCGTACCAACTGGTGGAAAGTATGAAACCAGGGGAGGTGCTGCTGCTGGAAAACCTGAGGTTTTATAAAGAAGAAGAAGCCGGGGATGAAGATTTCGCGCAAAAATTATCCAGGCTGGGTGATATATATGTAAATGATGCATTTGGCACGGCCCACAGGGCGCATGCATCCACAGCTGTTATTGCCAAATTTTTTGATGTGGAAAACAGGATGTTCGGGCTGTTGATGGAAGGAGAAGTAAACAGTGCGGAAAAAGTGTTCCATCATTCAGCAAAGCCGTTTACAGCTATCATTGGAGGCGCCAAGGTGTCGGATAAGATACTGATTATTGAAAACCTGCTGGAGCAGGCTACTGATATTATTATAGGGGGGGGAATGGCTTATACCTTTATGAAGGCGCTGGGCGGAAAAATCGGGAACTCGTTATGTGAAGAAGACCGCCTGGATATAGCGGGTTTGTTGCTTAAGAAAGCAGAGGAAAAAGGCGTAAATATTCATTTACCCGAAGATTCCATCATCGCAGACAAATTTGCCGCTGATGCCAATACATCATCTGCACCAAGTAACAATATTCCTGATGGCTGGATGGGCCTCGACATAGGAGAAAATGCCCGTAAACAATTTTCAAACGTAATACAACAATCCAAAACCATACTCTGGAATGGACCTATGGGTGTTTTTGAAATGGCGAAATTCCAGTCCGGAACCAAAATCATTGCCGAAGCTGTAGCAGAAGCTACCCAAAAGGGCGCCTTTTCGCTTGTAGGAGGCGGGGACTCCGTAGCGGCTGTCAACCAGTTCGGGTTTGCCGACAAGGTGAGTTATGTATCTACCGGGGGGGGCGCTATGCTGGAATATTTCGAGGGTAAAACTTTACCCGGAATTGCAGCGGTATCTGCACTATAGATTAAGTTTTTAACTACATTTATTCTCTAAAACACATCTTTATGAGTAATCCCTCAGAACGGGATCAGGTGTTTAACGAAGAGATACCGAAAGCCAAAGATTTTAAATTCGGAGCCAATGTTGCCAATGTGTTTGACGATATGGTCAACCGTTCCGTTCCGTTTTATGAAGAGATCCAACGGATGATAGCCGAGCTGGCAGCGGATTACGCCCAACCCGGCAGCCTGGTATATGACCTGGGATGCTCAACAGGCACTACTATGGCCAATATGAGCGCCCTGCTGCCGGAAGAGACCAGGATGGTGGGCGTTGATGATTCGGAAGAGATGCTCAAAAAATGCCGGCTAAAGCTGGATCACTTATGTAAGGAAAATTCCTATGAGCTCGTATGCTCGGATATTGCTGCCGAAGGCATTATTAATAACGCATCTGTTGTTGTGCTTTGCCTTACCCTTCAGTTTGTGCGGCCTTTGCAGCGGGAAGCCTTGCTCAAAAATATTTATAGCGGGTTGAACAGCGGTGGCGTCCTGATCCTTGTCGAGAAAATACTGGCGGAGAACAGTGCATTCAACCGTCCTTTTATCGAATATTATTACAACTACAAACGTCGCAATCAATACAGTGAGCTGGAAATATCACAAAAAAGAGAAGCGCTTGAAAACGTGCTGATCCCATACAGGTTGAGCGAGAACATCGTGATGCTCAACAGGGCGGGGTTTACCGGAACAGAAGTGTTTTTTAAATGGTATAATTTTTCCGGGCTGATAGCTGTGAAAGAGTAACGCACAATTTTTACCAATGATCTCTATCGGAAGGTTTTTCTTTAAATACCGCAACTGGCTTTTTATCCTTTTATATGCGGCATTATTTATTCCTTCATGGCCTGTTTTTTCCCAACAGGTGTTTGGTGAGCACTATTATTATATACCCATTGCATTGGGGTTATTTATAACCATTACCGGGCAATTGATCAGAGGCGGAACCATCGGGCTGGCCTATATCCTGCGTGGAGGAAAAGAGGGGAAGCCCTATGCGGACGGACTGGTGACCGAAGGGGTTTTCCGTCACTGCCGGAATCCTTTGTATGTGGGTAATATCCTGATGCTGCTGGGTGTCGGCGTCCTCGCCAATTCACTTTTTTTTACCGGCATTATGATGCCGTTGTTCCTGTTCATTTACCAGGCAATTGTGTTGGCGGAAGAGCAGTTCCTGAGAGGAAAGTTTGGTCCGGGTTTCGATGAATATTGCCGGAACGTCAACAGGTGGGTACCTGACCTCCGGGGTATAGGCACTACGTTTAAAAGTATGCGTTTTAACTGGAAGCGATGGATCCTGAAGGAATATAATACCCAGTTTGTATGGCTCTGCGGTATTACACTCATTCTTCTTTTCAAATATCCGCAGTTGACAAATCATGATGCGGATCTGCGTAACCGCCTGCTAATGATCATCCTTCCCCTCCTGCTGGCACTGTACCTGCTGGTGCGATACCTGAAAAAATCTAAAAAGCTCACGGATCAATAGTTGTATCCCGGGCCATTTTACCGCTTTTGCAAGGTAGTTAGCCGCATTTGTTTCTTTTTTGGCAAACAAATTTGTTATTTGCAGCTATGAAAAGAAAAGGTATTCAGATAGGAGTGCATATGCTGTGTTGCCTGATCTTTTTAAGCTTACCCTTCTTTTTTTCACCCGATGGTCCTAATGATCCTGTTGCTTTTTTCCGGAATAAGAACTCCCACAGAGAGCTTGCAAGGTATGCCTTGCTGATAGGTTTTTTTTACCTGAACTTTTATTACCTTATTCCCTGGCTCTACTTTTCTAAAAAATATGTAGGGTACGCGTTGGTGGTAGTAGCCTGCTTTGGCGTTACAATGGCGGCACCGGGCATGCTGTTCCCGGTTACACGTTCGGTGCACCCTCCGCCGAAAGAGGGGAGAAGCTTCCGGGTACCTCCCGGGGAGAACCCTTCCCCTGGGATGATGCCGTTACCTCCCCCGGAGCATAATTCTGTCCAAAGGATGCCTCCGCCGCCCGGAGTTTTTTCAGATCCGGGAAACAACCTGTTCGGTAATTTCAGGCAACATATTTTTCTTTTCCTGGCAGCATTTTTCTTTTCGTTGCTGTTACGCATCCGTGAAAGACTGCTGCACACCGAAAAAGAGAAGCTTCAAACGGAGCTTTCATACCTCCGGGCACAGGTGAACCCGCATTTCCTGTTCAATACGCTTAACAGCATTTATTCCCTGGCTATCTCAAGGTCCGATGATACTGCAAATGCAGTGGTAAAGCTTTCTGAAATGATGCGATACATATTGTATGATGCGGAAAATACGTATGTGCCCCTGGACAAAGAGCTCAACTATATTACTGATTTTATTGAGCTGCAGGCGTTGCGTTTTGGCAACGAAGTGCCGGTGTCTTTTAGCATAAAAGGCAATACATCCGGGCTGACCATTGCGCCGCTGATTTTGATTACATTTGTAGAGAACGCATTCAAATACGGTGTGAATGCGGAAGAGGAGATGCGGATAGAGATCTTTATCGAAGTAAAAGATGCGGTATTGCTTATGAAGGTTCATAACCGGAAAGTCAGGATACAGGCGCCGGAAAGCAGGGGGGTAGGTATTGAGAATGCAAAGAGCAGGTTGGAGTTAATGTATCCCCGGGCACACGAGCTTATTGTGATGGATACGCCGGCAGATTTCACCGTTTCCCTTGCATTACAATTGAAATGATAAGCGCAGTTGCCATAGATGATGAGTTGCCGGCCCTGAATGTGGTGGAGAATTTTGCGGTAAGGACCGGGTTTATTGAAATGCAGAAATTATTCAATCAGCCTACGGAAGCGCTTAAGTACCTGCGTAAGTTTCCCGTAGACCTGATCTTTCTCGACATTAACATGCCTTCGCTGAGCGGTATAGAATTATACAAGGCGATACCCCAGGATGCGATGGCTATCTTTACAACAGCTTACAGTGAATATGCCGTGGAAGGCTTTAACCTGAATGCTGTTGACTACCTGCTCAAGCCTTTTACCTATAAACGTTTTTTACAGGCTGCTGAAAAGGCAAAAGACTACTTCGATTATTTTAAAGGCAGAACACCCGAAGAGGAACAGTTCCTCTTTATACGGGCCGATTACAGTCTTATTAAGATCAATATTGCTGAGATCGTATACATAGAAGGGTATGATGACTATGTAAAAATTCACCTGGTTGGTGATCAGCGCCCGGTCATAGCCAGGATGACATTAAAAAGCATTGTAGAAAAGCTGCCGCAAAGCCAGTTCATCCGTATCCACCGCTCCTATGTCATTCCGCTTGCACGGGTTGATATCGTAAGGAATAAAGTGGTAACCCTCGGAGACCTCCAGTTGCCTATCGGCAATAGTTATGAAGATGATTTCTTAAAACGATTTAACAGGTAATCCTGCTTGCCGCAAAAACCATTTGGTTCACCGCATTTATTTTTCTTCCTTTTTTCTCCAGGTTAATTTGCCTTAGATTTTTTCACTTAAAAGGTAAGTTATGGAAAGAAAAAGCTTTTTAAAAAATGGTATTGCTGCGCTGGGCGCTGGGTTTATAGCTCCGCTTATAATGGGATGCAGGAAAGAAGATACGGTAGCAGAAGAAGAAGTTACCGGCGGTACGGCTACCTGCGAAGTGGCGCCTACAGAAACCGAAGGTCCTTTTCCCACAAAAAATCCTTCAGCCTATGAGAGGAGCGACATCAGGGAAGACAGGGCCGGGTACCTGATGACGGTTACTATCACGGTTGGAAAGGTAAGCAATAGCTGTTCTCCCCTGGAAGGCGCAATAGTGGATATCTGGCATTGCGACGCAGAAGGAAACTATTCTGAATACGGAGGCATGCAGATGCAGTCATCCAATTACACCAATGTTCACTTCCTGAGAGGCAGACAGGTTACGGATGCAAACGGACAGGTAACGTTCACCACCATATTTCCCGGCTGGTACCAGGGAAGGTCAACACATATTCATGTGCATATTTATAATGCATCCGGTACGTCACTGAAGGTTACACAAATTGCATTTCCCGAGGGGGAAGGCAGCGCGGTGCTGGCGGTGAATGGTTATGGCAAAGGATTGAGCGGTTATACCTATAATTCAAGAGACAATATATTCAGCGATGATAAAAACGGTGTTCAGCTTGCCAGTGTTACGGGTAATATAACCAATGGGTTTGACCTTGCCATTCAACTCAATGTTGCATAAAAACCGGGTGTATGAATGTAAGGAAGATCGTATTCTGCTACAGGAAAATCATAGATGCACAAAAGGTGGGCTGGGAGCGAATGTTGCATGAGGATACTTTTAAAGAATTTAAATTGCAGTTCCAGCTTTTTAACACGGAAAAAAAGTATGCCCGTTTTTCTGAGCTGCTCAACGCGGATACCCGCGCAGAAAAATTACACTTTCTGGTAAGTGCAGCAGCCCGCGGGTATATTCTACAGCTCAGGGGAAAGGTGCCGGATATAAAAAATAAACTGGGCAGAACTTTTCTCAGCTTCAGCAATTTTCAGTTTGAAATAATTGAATCCGGCGTCGATGATATAAGGCAACATGTAGTTGCCGTCAGCTTCTGCACGGATCCGTTGATATGGTATTCAACTATTGGCGACGATCTTCTGCTGACTGAAAGCATGGAGGAGCCTCTTATGATACAGCAATTACAGCTTCAGCCATTTCTGAGCATATATTCCATTCAAAATATTCAGGTATGAAAACGTTTTCTCCCGGTAAGATTTTTTTGAATGAACAAAGAGGATGCAGCGAAAATGCTGCGATGCGTATACAAAGCACTTTTAATTTCGGCGGATTTCACAGTGCGCATAAACAACCCTTCGGAAGGTTACGTGTATTGAATGAAAATGTATTGGCGCCCGGCAGCAGCTTAACACTTACAGCAGATAAACCGGGTTTTCTTTTGATACTGCCGGTAGTTGGCAGAATAGAATACGAGGCAGGGTATGGCAGCTATAAGGTGGAAGCCGGGCAGGTACTCCTGATAGGGATGGAAGCCGGGAAAAAATTGGACATCAGGAATCCTTTGGAAAAAGACCTGGTAAATTTCCTGGAAATCCGGATAGCTGGGGAGGCATCAGGTTTACACAGTTCCGCTGTTATTGATTTTGATATTGATGCCGGCAGGAATAGGCTGGTTGATTTACAGCCGCATTTCGCCGGCAGGCAATTTCCATTTTATGCAGGCATCTGCAAGCTGGATGGCAGGCAGGAACTGGAATATCAAACCAGGGAGGCAGGTAATGAGCTGTTCACATTCGTGATCCAGGGTGCATTTGAAGTGCAGAATCGCCTGCTGCACCAGGGAGACGGGCTGGCGTTGTGGGAACCCGGCAAGGTTGAAATGGAAGCGCTCAGTAATGATGCCATTATACTGGTCCTGGACCTGCTTCCTCCTGTAGCAATGTGTTCATTTGCCGGATGAACAATTCCCTCGGGATCATTTCTGCACCAAGGCTTTCCAGGTGAGGCGTATATACCTGACAGTCTATCAGCCGGATGCCCTTTTCCATCAGTTGCTGAACGTAAAGGATAAATGCATATTTACTGGCATTGCTTACACTGCTGAACATGCTTTCCCCGAAAAACATATTGCCCATTTTTATGCCATAAAGCCCTCCAACCAGCTTGTCATTCAGCCAGGCTTCGGCGCTGTGGGCATATCCCGCACTGTGCAGGTCAATATATGCTTTTTCCACTGCGTCGGTGATCCATGTACCGTCCTGTCCGGGGCGGAAAGATGTTTTGCAGCTTCTGATGACAGCGGGAAAATCTCTGTTGATGCTAAAATGTAAGGCATTCCGCCTGATAAGCTGCTGCATGCTTTTACTCACTTTTAATTTTTCGGGGTACAGCACAAACCGTGGATCCGGGCACCACCACATCGGCGTTTTACCCTCATACCAGGGAAATATACCACTCCGGTAAGCAAGCAGCAACCTTTCCGGGGACAGATCGCCACCGATGGCCAGCAGGCCATCAGGCTCAGCCATGCCTACGGGCGGAAAAATCAACTCGTTTTGTAATGCAAAAACAGCCATTCAGAATTAATGCAGGTTTATTTGAGCCGGAACAGGTACAAACTTAGGGACAAGCAGTCATTGCGTTGCAAAATCTTTAAAATGATCTCATTAGGCTTTCCCTGTTTAACTGCAGTAAAGGTTAAGTTTAGGTTAAATGCCGGCGCCCTGTTACAGGACAACAGGGTCTCCGGATGGCTAAATCCTGAAACTTCAATCTAAAATTGTCATATAACCGTAATTACGTACTTTTGGCGCCTCAAAAGGGTACTGTTTTTAACGTTTGCGCTGTCCTTTGAATGTTTCATTCAAATAAGACAATTTTAATTAAATGAGCAAGAAGGTTTCAAAAATTGGAGTGCTTACTTCCGGGGGCGATGCACCCGGGATGAATGCAGCCATCAGAGCGGTCGTACGTACCGGTAATTATTATGGACTGGAAGTTTATGGAATAGTACGCGGTTATACAGGAATGATCGAGAATGACATTCTCAAAATGGAATCCAGCAGTGTAGCCAACATTATTCAACGTGGAGGTACTATTCTGAAAACGGCAAGATGTAAGGAGTTTTACGAACCGGAAGGAAGAAAAAAAGCCTATGAGGTTTTGAAGAAGATAGGAATAGACGGGCTTGTTGTGATCGGGGGAGACGGTTCTTTCAGAGGAGCGCAAAAGTTTTCTACAGAGTTTGATATTCCCTGTATAGGACTGCCCGGCACCATTGATAAGGATATGGCGGGCACAGATTTTACCATCGGGTTTGACACGGCGGTCAATACTGCCGTTGAAGCCATTGATAAGATCAGGGATACGGCAAATGCGCATGACAGGCTGTTTATTGTAGAGGTGATGGGGCGCGATTCAGGGTATATTGCGCTGTATAGCGGTGTAGGTACCGGCGCGGAAAATATTATGATCCCTGAGCATAAGACCGATATCAACGAGGTGATTGACAGGCTGCAGGAAAAAGAAAAAAGAAAAAAGCTGGTAAATATATTGGTGGTAGCCGAAGGTGATGAATATGGCGGCGCTAATGAAGTTGCCAAGGCAATTAAATCAAGCATGCCGAAGGCGGACATAAAAGTATGCATACTCGGGCACATCCAGAGAGGAGGAGCACCTTCGTCGCTGGACAGGATGATTGCCAGCCGGCTGGGATATGCGGCCGTTGAAACCCTCATAAAGGGAGATAAGATCAATACGATGATAGGCATCGTAAACAACCAGTTACATTATACCCCGCTGGATCTTGCTGTAAAAGCAGAGCATGCTATAGATCCGGAATGGCTGAAAATCGTAAAAATTCTTGCGTCCTAAATTCAGGACGCCTAATAAAACAATACTTAATCCAGAGAAAAATATGGCTAAGAACATATCTGAATATCTTCATGAAGAAATGGACAAACAGGCAGGCATTGACCACGCTTTCCATCGTACAAAGATCGTGGCTACGGTAGGGCCTTCCAGCAACACTTACGACACCCTTCTGCAACTGACAAAAGCAGGCGTGAATGTTTTCCGCCTGAATTTCTCTCATGGCACCCATGAAGATAAGCTGGAAATTATCAATCATATCCGCACCATCAACAGCACGGAACCTTATAATATCGCTATACTCGGCGATTTGCAGGGACCTAAGCTGCGGGTGGGGGAAATTGAGAACGGAAAGATCGTATTGGATGCCGGCGATGTGCTGACATTCACCAATACCAAATGTGTAGGATCCAAGGACGGTAAGATCTATGTGTCCTATCCCAACCTTGCGGGTGATGTGGAAGTAGGAAATAAGATTTTGGTCGATGACGGAAAGCTGGAGGTAGAAGTAGTGGAGATCACCAAAGAAAATGATGTAAAAGTAAGGGTGACCATGCCCGGTGAATTATTACCTAAAAAGGGTGTTAACCTGCCGGACACAAAAATCTCTCTGCCTGCGCTTACTGAAAAGGATCTTGAGGATCTCGATTTTATGATAGAGCATAAGGTAGACTGGATTGCGCTATCATTTGTCCGGAAAGTGGATGATCTGAAAATGCTGAAAAGTATCCTGAAGGAGCGCGCATCCAAATGTAAGGTAATGGCGAAAATAGAAATGCCGGAAGCGCTTACCAATCTCAGGGAAATTATTCTTGAATCTGATGGTGTGATGGTGGCCCGTGGTGATCTTGGGGTAGAGTTGCCGGTAGAGCAGGTGCCATTGGTGCAGAAAGATATCGTAAGAAAATGTATCCACCGTGGGAAACCCGTTATTGTGGCAACCCAGATGATGGAAAGCATGATCGACCGCATTAAACCCAACCGCAGCGAAATTACCGACGTGGCAAACGCGGTGCTGGACGGGGCCGACGCCGTAATGCTGAGCGGGGAAACCGCTATGGGTAATCACCCCGTACTGGTGGTGCAAACCATGCGTAAGATTATCCTGGAAGTGGAGAAAAAAGAGTATAAATATAACAGGGAAGACGACCTGAAGCCGCAGCCGCATTCTCCTTCGTTCCATAGTGATGCTATTTGTTACAATGCCTGTAAAATAGCCAGGGATATCAATGCCGAAGGTGTGATTGCTATGACACAGAGCGGTTATACCGCGTTTGTAGTAAGCAGCTATCGTCCCAAATCGGCTTTATATATTTTTACCAAGGAAAAATCATTGGTGAACCAGTTAAGTTTGAGCTGGGGTGTAAGAGCTTTTTATTATGCGGAAGAGGACAGCCTGGACCAGATCATTTTCGACCAGATCGCCATCCTCAAAGCGAGGGGCTTCCTGAAATCAGGAGATACTGTTGTAAATACCGGCAGTACGCCTGTTCACCTGCACCTGGCTACCAACCTGTTGAAAATTACCAAGGTAGATTAAGAAATTCTGCAGAACAGCATATCCCGAAACCATACTGTATATTAACAGTATGGTTTTGCTTTTTTGGGTCCTTTTTATAATCTTTGATGCTCATATTCTTGTATGTACAGAATCTTGTTTATAACCACCCTTTTACTGGGATGTACTATTGTATATGCCCAGGATCCTAAGGAAATATCCGGTAATTATTATGTAGAAGGATTGTCGGACGCCAAAAGCGGTTTTTACCTGAACAGTAATTATTCGTTCAATTTTTTTTATCAAAAAAACGGTATAGATCGTTACGGTACCGGCAGGTGGTATGCCGAAAAAAATACAATAATATTCAATGGAAGACCCCGTCCGGCAAGGGTATATAAGTTGCTGTCGTCCAGGAAGGTGAATGATAATTTTGTAACCGTGACCTTTACGGACGATAAACCCGAACTGGTGAAAAACATCGAATGTATTTTGTTTACAGAGCGGGGGCGCCAAAAACTTTTTACAAAAGACGACGGCGTTGTCAGGTTTACCAAACAAATCGTCGATTCCATCCAGATACGTTCTTCTCTATTTCCCGATCATCCCTTTACCTTCTTTCCCAGTAATAAGGTCCAGAACAGCTTTGAGTTCGGGTTTGAAAAATCGGCGCTGGAGGTGTTTTTTGAAGATTTCACTTTAACGTACACTCCTGATGCGCTGACCGGAAGGCACCCGTTGCTGAAGGGGCAATTCCGGTATATAAAAGATGATGAATAGCGTTGCGGGGTAATATCAGATAGCAACAATATTTGCCGGTTTATTCTTTCTGATCTTTGCCGGTACGCTGGCAATGATCTCCTGCTTCAATGCATCGATCAATCTTTTTTTCACGAAATCGCGTTGCACAACCACGCTGACTTCCCGCACGGGGGCCGGGCTTTTGAAATGCCTGACCAGCTGCAACTGTATATCGGGCATATCAAGCGTTGCCAGTTCCGGTAAGAACGTTATACCGTCATTCATATCTACCATTCTCCTGAGTGTTTCAATACTGCCGGTTTCATAGTCGAATAAGGCGCCTTTGATGCTTTTCTTTCTTAATTCACAGAGGTTTTCAATTTGAGAACGGAAGCAATGTCCTTCTTCCAGCAGCCATAACTTATTGGGGTCTATATCCTTTGCCAGCACATAGTTTTTTTTAAAAAGGGTATTGTTTTTAGACACATACACCAGCAGCTCTTCATAAAACAGTACATGTTCCCTGATTCCTTTGTGATTAAGCGGGGTAACGAGGATACCTGCGTCGATGCTGCCTTCCTGTAACTGTTTGATCACAAGGTCTGTGGTGAGCTCGCTGACGATTATTTTTACCTGTGGATATTTGTTGGTAAAGGACTGGATGAACAACGGCAGCAGGTAAGGGGCGAGGGTGGGGATCACGCCTATCCGGAGCTCTCCCGTCAGTAATCCTTTTTTCTGCTGCACCATATCCTGCAGCATGTCCCTGTGCTGTATAATGTATTTTGCCTGCGAAATGATCTCAACGCCTGCTTCTGTGGGCATCACCGGTTGCTTGCTTCGGTCAAAGATCGGGAGCCCCAGCTCTTCTTCCAGTTTTTGGATCTGCATGCTGAGCGTAGGTTGCGTAACATGCGAATTTTCAGCCGCCAGTGTAAAATGCCGGTAAGCATCCAACGCTATGATATATTCCAGTTGCGTAAAGGTCATAATAGATACTGCTTATTTTGTTGCAAAATTAATTGATATTATCAATAATATAGTGGTGGTCAATGGCGGTTAAGGCTTTCAATTACTGGTTATGGCATTATAACAGATGCTTTGTGGAATTTCCTATAGATACCTGCAGGTTGATACGCTGGTTCCGCAGAATGTACATTAAAGAGGGTGGTTGAAAACACAAGGAGCGAATACTTCCGGTATGACTTCTTACATCTGCGTCAGTCCCCGGGAATATCCGTGTAGATCAGCGGGGAATTTTTTTGTACTCCATAGAAATCAATAGTGAAGGTAATTGCCAATCAACAGTATTATAGGAATACAGATGCCGGCAGTCCGTTCTTTTCTCCTGCTTACTATTTATTACTTTTTTGCTGCAGAAGGATCGGGTATCCAGGCGGCTTCTATAGGGGCCGGGGTAATGGTTTTAGGTACAAATTTTCTATCGATCAACTCGTCCATGGATATATTCTTTGTAAGCAGTTTCAGCTTTATACCCTGTTCCTGTATTTGCTGGAGGTCTTCGTCCGTAGGCGTGAGTTCCAGGTAACTCACTCTTTTGGGATCTGATGTCAGCACGTAGTTCAACACTTTCTGATCCTGCCTGAAATAAGGTGCTGCGAGCTTAGCTGCTTCTTCCCGGTTTTCCTCAGCCCAGGCGCCTGATGCTGCTATACCTCTTACCAGGTCTTCTACCACATCCGGTGTTTTGTTGATCAGGTCCTCATGCACGACCAGTGCGCAGGAAATGAAGTTCGGCCAGATATCGCGGGCGTAATACAGCACCCTTCCTATTCCGTCCAGCTCAGCTTTGGCGCAGAAGGGTTCTCCCACAATGTAGGCATCTATGGCTCCCGAGGCCAGGGAGGTAGGCATGTCCGGCGGGGGCAGCACAATGAATTCAATATCGTCGGGCTGCATGCCAAAGTCTTCCATCAGCTTGTGGATCACAAAATGCTGGTTGCTGTACATGCTTGGTATTGCCATCTTTTTTCCCTTAAGGTCTCTCAGGTTCCTGGCTTTGTTGTTGATCCCTACTATTACTTCTGTGCCATCTCGGTGTCCCAGGTAGCAGATCTTTACGGGAACACCTTGCTCTCTTAGCTTCATTGCGAGGGGAACGATCATAAAGGTCGCCTGCACCTGCTTGGCTTCCAGCGCACTCACCACCGTTGGAAAATCGGTAAATACCCTGGAGTTAAAGTTGGTACTGGTCTGGGTTGTCTTGGAGGCAAAATCCGTAACCGGACAAGTAAGATGGCAGGTAACCGGAAGATAACCTACCGTTAGTTCGCGGGTAGCGGCTTTGTTAACGCCTTCGTGTATCACATCCCTGTTGCTGATAACTTTACCGCCGGTTTTTTTCCAGGGTTTATAACGCAGCAAACCAAGGGTTGTCAACACAACCGCCACTCCCAATACAAGCCTGGTAAATGTAAGCTTCTTCACTGTTTGATCTCCTTATATTCGAAATTAGATGAATTATTTGTTTTTTGCACAGGGGTTATTTGTATTGTCAGCATATTCCTGCTATTACTACAGTCCCAAAGTCTGTAATATTTCTTTCATCGTGTCAACAACCGAACTCCCGGTTACATCCCGCGGGCGTGCTGTATCAATCACCAGCTCCCGGCATACGGTGGCCGGGCGTTGGGATAGCACCCACACCCTGTCGGCCAACTGTGCAGCCTCTTCAATATCGTGGGTGACAAATAATACGGTCCGCGGGCGTTGCGCCAGTATCCTCACCAGTTCCTGGCGCATTCGCAGCCTTGTCTGGTAATCCAGCGCCGAAAAAGGCTCGTCCATCAACAGTATATCCGATCGCCCTGCCAGTGCCCTCGCCAGCTCCACGCGTTGTTTCATCCCGCCTGACAGCTCATGCGGATAATGATCTTCAAATCCTTCCAGGTGGATCAGCTCAACCAGTTCACGCCTTTCCTTTTCGCGCTGCGAAACATCGTTAATGAATTGCAGGCCCATGTCGATATTTTCCGCAACGGTAAGCCAGGGGAACAATCCGTCCTGCTGGTATACAGTCCGTATATTCCCTGTTCTTTGAACTGTACCTGCGGTGGGTTGTATATGCCCGGATAACAGGTTCAATATCGTTGTTTTACCGCAGCCGGAAGGTCCGACCAGCACAGCAACTTCCCCGGGATTTACCTGAAGGGTGATCTCCCTTAGTACGGCTGTTGCGCCATAGCTGTGCGATACATTTTGCAATCTCAGGCTCAGGTCTTTTTTATCGTTCATATCCCCATCTTACGTTTGGTAGTTTTGTTAATTGCGCCAGCATCCTGTCTATACCCATTCCCAACACACCAATTACGATCATATAACAGACCGCTGAGTCCAGTCGTAATCCGTTCCTCGCCTCCCAGATACCATAACCCAATCCGTCCTGGCAACCTACCATTTCTGCTGCCACGATCACTACCCAGGAAATGCCGTAACTTACCCGTAGGGCGGTGATGATCTGTGGCAGAACAGAAGGGAAGGTGACCTTTGTCAGTAAATCCCATCCGCTGTAATTATAGTCTTTTGCCACTCTGAAATAGATGCTCGGGATAGTAGCTACTGCCGACATGGTAGCCAGCACCAGCGGAAAAAAGGTAGCCATGAATATCAGGAAGATCGCGGGCTTGTCCCCGATATGGAACCATAGTATGGCAAAGGGGATCCACGCCAGCGGCGACAGGAACCGGAAAAAATTCAGCATGGGCACAAATGCCTGGCGGGCATATGCATGCTGTCCCAGCCACAGCCCCAGCGGAATACCTAATGCCGCAGACAATACAAAACCGACTGCCACCCTCCATAGCGAAGCTACGATGTCGTTTAGCAGCCGTCCCGCCATAAACTCCTCCCGGAAGCTTTTAAGGACGGACATCGGAGAAGGTAAAGCATATGCCGGAAAAAGATTGGTATAAGAAATGATGCTCCAGAACAGGATAAAGCCAATGAGCACGGTAACAGGCAATACTATGCTGCCCAGTTTTCTTTTTCGGATTACGCTCTCCGGGTTATTCATACATCAATCAGTTTTGAAGACACGAAAAATAAGCAGAAATGATGAGATTGTGAAAACGGGTATTTCTCTGCACAAGCCATTGCCGGAGATGAATAACCTGAAACGTCGAACCAGCAGGCACAGGTAAGTATTGGTCCGGCTAATGATAGCCGGCGATCATCCTTTTTAAAACAGCCCGGCAATTGTTTTTAGTTGTTGTGCATTTATGATAGCAGCGGTTGATGCTGTATTATTAAAATAGATATACACCTCCCTGAACCCTGCGTTGTTTACTTCATGATAAAGGGCTTCTACCTCATCTTTGGTATATTCTGAATAAAATAATTTAGGGTTGCCATGCATGCGTATATAACCTGTCGAAGTTGTCTGTTGGAGTGCAGCAGGTAGTTGGGGGTAATTCACATTGCAAAAAGTGATATCATTTTCTTTCAGCTTCGTTATAACGTCTTTCCGCCACCAGCTTTCATGCCTGAACTCAACAACATTCTTAAAGTTGGGGTTCATTGCGCGTACAACAGATATTAATCGATCCTCACTAAAGCTGAAGCCCGGCGGCAGCTGCCAAAGGATACAGGCTAATTTATCTTTAAATCCTTCATTACTTATCAAATAAAATTCCTCTATTTCTTTTTCACACTGCTCCAATCTTTTAATATGTGTGATCGTTTTGGGGACTTTAATGCTGAATTTAAAATCGTCAGGAACTTTGTCATGCCACGACAACAGGTTCTGTACTGTCGGAAACCTGTAAAATGTTCCATTGAACTCGTAAGTATTAAAGTGTTTGGAATAGTAACCAAACCATTCTTTTTTGGGTAAGTCATTTGGGTAAAACAATGTTTTCCAGGATGGCGTGGCATAACTTGAACACCCGATATATAAGTCATCTCTTCCCATATATAATTTTTATCAATTAATATTATAGAAGCTATGATGTATCGTATAGCAAAAATTGCAGCAAAACCTGAAAAAGATCCGTAAATGGCTGATAGCAAGGGCGGATGCACAGTTTTGGGGGTATAAAAAAAGGAGACAACCCGTATGCTGCCTCCCCGGGTAGTCCCGACAAGAATCGAACTTGTATCTAGAGTTTAGGAAACTCCTATTCTATCCATTGAACTACGGGACCGAAAAATTTTTGCAAATATCCTGTTCCTCTGCCAGTTTTCCAACTAAATAATACAGGTCTGACGGATTGAAATTTTGTATTAGATTAAAAGATTATATGGAATGCTTTCTTCGTCTAAGGTTTTAGTAAACGACCTTTTCATTTTATTACAAGAAGCTAAACAATTTTTTATTTTTTTGTTAAATCTGGTATTATTTTTTGTTACATTTATGTCAACAATTCCGTAAAGTACCCTGTTGTACTTCTACGCTTTTTTTATCAAAACTATATAATGGTATTTATGAGAGTGCAATTGTTTTCGCCTCAATCCTCCCCGAGGGAGTTATTGTTATGCATCCGCAGGTGCATTTTTTTCTTGCTATTTGCTTTGTTTAGTGTTTCACAGGCATTTGCCCAAAGTGTAAATGTTACCGGCACGGTAATGGATAACACGGGTTCGGTAATTCCGGGTGTAACTGTCGCTGAAAAAGGAACTTCGAATGTGACGGTTACAGATGAGAACGGTAGTTTCAGAATTTCCGTAAGATCGGGAAGCGCCGTACTGGTATTCAGTTCCGTAGGATATGCCAATTCTGAAGTGCCGGTAAATAACCAGACTTCCGTTTCAGTTGTATTATCGCAATCTGCTGATGAACTGGAAGAAGTGGTAGTGACCGCTCTCGGGATTGAGCGTAAGGCAAAAAGCCTGACGTATTCGACCCAAACAGTAAAAGGCGAAGATCTCACCAAGGCAAAAGATGCAAACCCCATGAATAACCTTATCGGGAAAGTATCCGGTATGCAGATCAACAGGAGCTCTTCTGGTATTGGTGGTTCTGTAAATATTACATTACGTGGATTGAAATCAAACAGAAATAATCAGCCCCTGTATGTGGTGGATGGATTGCCCATCACCAACACCGGCGGATCCGGCTCAGAAGGTCCTTTTGGTGGAAGCACAGACAGAGGTGATATCTTAAGTACCTTAAACCCGGATGATATTGCCAGCATCAACGTATTGAAGGGCGCTTCAGCGTCTGCATTATATGGTAGCGTTGGGCAGAACGGGGCCATCATGATCACCACCAAAAAAGGAGCGGCTGGTGCCACCAGGATAGATTTCTCCAGCAATGCAACCTTTGATCAGGCGTTTTATGTACCCAAAATGCAGTACAGATATGCCCAGACGCCTTCCTCTAAAGGGGATGCTGAAGATAGCTGGGGAGAAAAAGGTAATTATAAAGATCATGTGAAGGATTTTTATCAGACGGGGCACACACTGATTAACAGCATTGCATTGAGCGGTGGTAACGAAAAGGTTCAGAACTATTTCTCTTATTCCAATACCGCAAACAAAGGTGTTTTGCCTACCAACACGTTTAACCAGCACACGATTACTTTCAGGACCAATTCCAAATTCCTGAATGATAAACTGACCCTGGATGCAAATATTATGTACTCCAATCAGGATATAAAAAACAGGCCTAGTTCCGGACTGTATTTCAGCCCGATTGCCGGTTTATATATGTTCCCACGGGGGCTGGACTTTGAAGACTTCAAAGAAAACTATCAATACTTATCTCCCGGCAGAAACCTGTTGCTGCAAAACTGGTTCAACATTAATCTGGACAAAGGGCTTACCGGGACACACCACTCACAGAATCCTTTCTGGGTGCTTAATAAAACGCCCACCTTCCAGAGTCGTCATAACGTGATCGGAGCAGTAAATGTTCGTTATGCATTAAACGAATGGCTGAACCTGAGTGCGAGAGGAACACTTAACAGAAGATGGGATAAATTTGAAAGGCATGTATATGCCGGTACGCAGGGGGTGCTGAACGGGCAAACTTCTGCCAATATCCCGGCGGATAATGGTCGCTACCAGAGAGAAGAAGGCGGCGCTATAACGAAATATGGCGACCTGCTGTTGACGGGTAATAAGGACCTGTCTGATAATTTTCAGTTGAACTTTACCGTTGGTACTGCTATTACAGATGAAGAAAGCTCCGGCTGGAGCCTTGATGCCAGAAAGCTTCGCGTAGCCAATGGCTTTCATTTGAGTAATATTTTCAGGGACGACCCCATCAATGCCCTTAACGAGTCATTTGGAAGAAGGCAGATACAATCACTGTTTGCTTCTACCAACCTTGGATACAAAAGTTACCTGTTCCTGGATTTGACAGCCAGAAACGACTGGTCGTCCACGCTGGCGAATACCTCTTCCTTAAAGCAAGGGTATTTTTATTATTCGGCGGGGCTTACCGGTATATTATCTGACTTTATAAGGATGCCAAGCTGGAATAACTATAGTAAGGTCCGTTTAAGTTATGCCCAGGTGGGTAATGATGTGCCGGTGTATGCAACCATGATACCACAGGCAACCATGAATAGTGGTCTGGTAGTACCTAATAATTCCGGCGTATTCCAGGATGCCGAGCTGAAGCCGGAAATAAGCAACAGCTGGGAAGTGGGTTATGAAGGACGCTTTATCAACAGCCGGTTGAACATTGATGTGGCATTGTACAAAACGAATACGATCAACCAGTACTTCTCGTTTGCAGGTCCGCTGGGGATGCTTAATACCACGTTATACCTGAATGCTGGTAATGTAGAGAACAAAGGTATAGAAGTAGCTGTGGGTTACGATGTGCTTAAGGGAGACAGGTTTAAATGGAATACCGGCATAAACTATACCGCCAACAGAAATAAAATACTCAAATTGCATCCTAACCTGGGAGAAAGATACGACATCGGTAATTTTAACGTGTTGAGAGTAGGCGGAACTTTCGGTGACATATGGGCGCGTACATTCATGAGAGATGATAAAGGTACAATGGTTGTAGGAACAAATGGTCGTCCTATGGCAGGTCCTGATGGTTACCTGGGTACCACTATTCCTTCTGCTATAGTAGGTTGGAACAACTCAGTGACAATTGGCAAAGTGAATGTAAGCCTTACAATTGACGGAAGGTTTGGCGGTAAGGTTGTGAGCATAACACAAGGTTACCTGAACTCTTTTGGGTATAGTGAAGAAAGTGCCGAGGCAAGGGATCGTGGGTCTATATCTATCAATGCGGTGGATATTGACGGCAATGCAGTTACTCAGGCAGATCCCAAAGAATGGTATCAGGGTATCGGCAACCGTGACGGTATTATAGAAGGACAATTGTACAGCGCTACCAATATCAGGTTGAGAGAATTATCTCTTGCATACGGTATTCCGGTTACATCCAAAATAATCAGGAGTGTAAACCTGAGCCTGGTAGGAAGAAACCTGTTCTTCTTTAAAAATGATGCTCCATTCGACCCTGAGCTTAGCAACACTACCAATGGTGCCAGGGGGCAGGGGTTAGACGCATTCGGTCTTCCTACAACCAGGAGCATGGGTCTGAACCTCAAAATCGGCTTTTAATTGAACAGAAAAAAAAGAAATTATGATAAAGAATTCATTTAAGATAATAGGGAACCTGTCGATAGCGCTACTTTTATTGACAGGGTGTACAAAAAACTTTGAAGATTATAATACCAACCCGATCGGGTTGACAGACGAGCAGATCAATGCTGACTTCACACTGATTTCTGCGTTCATGCAGCAGGCTCAACGTGCTATTATACCCGAGGATGTAGGAACGTATCAATTGGCTGAGAACCTGTCCAGCGATTCCTACAGCGGATTTATGGCAGCAGAGGCACCATTTCGTTCCAACTCCAACAACCTGACTTATGAATTGGTGGATGGCTGGAATGTGTCCATCTTCAGGTACCGATATGTTAATGTAATGAATCCTACCTATAAGGTAATAGCGCTGGCTGCAGAGAATCCTAATTTTAAAGACCTGGATGCATTTGCCAGGATTGTGAGGGTATCTGCCATGTCCAGGGTGAGCGAGAAAATAGGTCCCATTATTTACAGCCAGTATAATCAGCCTGACGATAATGCAAATGTTGCATATGACAAGCAGGAAGATCTGTATCCTCAGTATTTTGCCGATCTGGAAGTTGCTATCAATACTTTGAAAGCAATCAAGAATGATCCAACTTCTCCACAATTAAAAGTAGCTGACCTGGCCTATTCTGAAAATAACAACGATAACTGGCTGCGTTTTGCTAATACATTGCGGCTTAGACTGGCGTTGAGGATCGTGTATAAAGATCCGGCACTGGCTAAGACACAGGGAGAGGCGGCGCTGGATCCGGCCAATGGAGGTCTGCTGGAAACAAATGCACAGAACTGCTTTGTAAAACTGAGCGTAAACCATCCGCTGAACATCATTGGTTACGAGTGGAGCGATACCCGCATGGGTGCACCCATGGAATCCATTATGGGTGGATACAATGACCCCCGCATCAGTCATTACTTCAACACTGCCAAAGACCCTGTAGTAGCGGGTCAGTATAAAGGTATCCGTTCTGGGATTAAAATAGATGAAAAATCAAGATACGACGGATATTCAGAAGTAAAACGGATAGATGAGAACAAGATGCAGATAATGGTAGCTGCGGAAGCCTGGTTCCTGAAAGCAGAGGCCGCATTGCGTGGCTGGGCCAATGCAGGAGATGCAAAGACAAACTATGAGACCGGGATCACCACTTCAATGGATATGTATGCCATTCCTTCCTCTACTATCACCAGCTATATCGGCAATAGTACGGCAAAACCCAAACCGTATATTGATCCAAAATCTGTGGTAGCAGGCGAAAATAATATACTGGAAGGCTCCCCTTATCTGAGCACTATTACCATCAGATGGGAAGATGGCGATACCAATGACCGTAAGCTGGAGAGGATCGTGACCCAGAAATGGATTGCTTTATTCCCCGACGGAGAAGAAGCCTGGGCCGAATACAGAAGATCCGGATACCCGATCTTGTATCCCAACATTGTCAATTTTAGTGGTGGGTTGATCCCAACCATCCCGGGTGTAAGAAGAATCCCAATTCCTTTGGTAGAGTATAATACTAACTCTAAGGCAGTAGAAGCTGCGGTAGGAACGCTGGGAGGACCTGACACAGGTGCTACCCGTTTATGGTGGGATGTAGAGGATAAGGGTTTTTAATTCACTGAATTATAGATGAAAAAGAGGTTGCTATATGCAGCCTCTTTTTGTTTATATGCACTGATTGAATTGTAGAAAGAGGCTAGTTATCGTTATAGACAAGGAGGTTAAAAATGAATTATAAAAACTGAAGCATTCAGCAATAGAGGGCAATCTCGGGAAATATGATGAGTGTCGCTTAATGCAGGGGATTGCGACCGGATTCTACTTCCATTCCAATGTATTGATCAGGTGCTGCATATCCTTTTCCAGGAAGCGGTAAACAATACCAAGAGAATCTTCATTGGGCGTTTCGTTGAAATAAAGGGCGCCGCGCAAAAAATGTTTTACGGAATCTGTTACATAAAACTGCTTACCGGTGGCTGCATTCCCTCCCACATTAAAAAAAACGCCTTCAATGCCGGACTTTGTTTTAAAGGTAGAGTCTTCAATAGATGAAGCTCTTGCCGTATGCTTATAGGTTATTTTATATGCTTCTTCACGAAGGTTCTCAAACGTATTAACAGCAAAGGAATCCCTGTAACCTGTTTCTGTTTTTACTTTATACCCTGACCTGCCGCCTACTGTTTTATAGCTCAGGTATATTTTGGCATTAAATACAGGAAAGTCAATATTCACCCAGTAAGGGTTGTCCGGGTTGTCATCAAAAAAAGAACTGTCCCTGGTTATTTCACCGTATACGGGGTATTCAAAGCTATAGGGAAAACCCGCTTGTTGAAAAGATTGATAAGCATGCTCCGGGAAGTTGATAGCGAAGTATCCCTTTGGCCTTGGCGTATAATTGCTGTTGCAGGAGGCTAATACTATAACAGGTACTAATAAAACGAGCAGCAGATTTCTCATCAGGAACTGTTTCGATGTC
>CAKSVK010000042.1 GCA_934502905.1 uncultured Chitinophagaceae bacterium | reverse complement strand
GTGTTCTAAAAAGCTATCTGCGGTCTTCGTGCTTCATGGCGGCTTTGCGCGAAATTACCTGCAAAATCAGCATCATCAGCGAAAACAATCTGCGTGGATTTGCAGGATATAAAACCAGACTGGTGAAAGTCTTCCGAAGCATGACTTGTTGCCTTCCAATTTGACCGGACCGTGCCCGGATTAGAGAGGGTTATGGGGTTGGCTAAAAAGATCGTCATCGCAAATGAAGGGAAGCGATGTCAATTTTTTAAACCTTTATCATTCTATGAGCTTGCGTTTCCCAACCTTCGGTCGAGATCGCAAAGACGTTCAATGAGGCAGGATACATTGCGCCGGATCCCGGTATTTTCTTTTTTGTCCCGAATACCCCTGTAGTTTGTCGAAATATCCCTCCCTTCATGCCTTTATCCCATATTAGCTTTGTAACGGCCGAAACGGGATCGCAACATTACAATTTCCTGACAGTATACTGACATAGGGTTGACAAACTACCTGCTATCTTGCGTGCCAATAACACGGACCATGGAAATTTTAAAAATAATTGATGGAAACTTTGGTTACAATTAAAGTTTCCTTAGTTTTGCTCCCGAATATGGAAATGCAGGAGCGCATAGCTGTAAAGGCGCAGGAGCTTTTTCTCCGGTATGGCATCAGAAGCATCAGCATGGATGAAATAGCTTCTCAGCTGGGTATCAGCAAAAAAACGATCTATCAGTTTTATGCTGATAAGGATGCATTGGTTGAATTAGTAGTGGAAAATATGCTGGCTGATAACGAGGGCGCCTGTTTTAATACAAGGAGCCTGAGTGAAAACCCGGTTCATGAAATTTTCGTTGCCCTGGGGCTGTTGCAAAACATATTGAAGGTAACCAACCCTGCCATGGTATACGACCTTCAAAAGTATCATCCCGCTGCCCACCAGAAACTTACGGACCATTACAATAAGTTTTTGCTGAAGCTTATTGCAGAGAACCTGGAAGAAGGAAAGAAGCAACAATTATACCGGCAGGAGCTAAATACTGATATCATTGCACGGTTCAGGCTGATGTCGGTGTTCATGACCTTTCATCCCGACCTGACGCCCTCTGTGGGTAAACACTCCCTGACCGCTGTAACGGAAGAAATAACCACCCTCTTCCTGTATGGAATAACCACTCCCAAGGGACAGAAACTGATTCAAAAATATCAAAACAGATAAACATTCATCCTTTATGAAACGAGTATACACGGAAACATCGGCATTACAGCAAACGATGCCCCGTAGCATTGCAGGTTTTTTATATGCCGGGGCAGTCTTTGTATGGCTGCTGGTTTCTTCTCAGATGGTTCGCGCACAGGATGCCCCGGAAGTGCATTCGCTTTCCCTGCAGCAAGCCCTGGCGTATGGACAACAGCATAATGTGCAGGTGAAAAATGCGTTGCTGGACATCCAGATCCAGCGCCAGACCAACCGGGAAGTAACCGGTGCAGCCTATCCGCAGATTAATGGCAGTATTTCTACTACCTATAATCCTGCTGTGGCTACACAGGTAATTCCGAATTTTATTTCACCTGCCACCTATCAGGTATTGGTTCAGGAAGGAGTGAAGGATGGAAATGGTAACCCCATCCAAATGCCTGGTGATTTTGGTTTTATCGCAGCACAATTTGGAACCAAATTCAATGCAAGCGGAGGGGTTTCACTCACGCAAATCATTTTTGACGGCCAGGTGTTTGTCGGTTTGCAGGCAAGAGAAACACTGATACAGTTCCGTGAGAGGAATGCGGATATTACAGAAGAAGCTATTAGGGCCAACATCTCGAAAGTATATTACCAGTTGGTTGTCAGCAAGACACAGGTAGAACTGTTGGATGCCAATATAGCGCTGCTGGAAAAGCTAAAAAAAGATACCCGTACCATGTATGATAACGGCTTTGCCGAAAAGCTGGACATCGACAAGCTGGAGGTGCAACTGATGAACCTGCAAACAGAAAAACAAAATGCCCAGAACCAGATACGGAACGGTTACCTGGGGTTGAAGGTATTGATGGGAATGCCTGTCAGGGACTCGCTGGTGCTAACGGATGAGCTGACAGATGAACAGGTGAAAGAAGGTATGCTGGAAGCGGCTGATTTTAATTACTCGAAAAGGCTTGATTACCAGTATGCGGAATTAGGGATCGCTCTTGGAGAATATGATGTAAGACGGTACAAGCTGGCTAAGCTCCCGACCCTGCTGCTGAATAGCTACTATAATAAGAATGCAATGCGTAACCGCTTTGACTTTCTGAAGAAAGGCGACTGGTTTGATATTTCTGCCATCACGCTGCAGCTGAATATTCCGATCTTCACCGGCTTTACCAATAATGCAAGGATTGAAAAGGCCAGGCTTTCCCTGCAGCAAACCATCAACCAGCGGGAAGCCTTAAAGCTGAATATTGACAATGAAGTGGCAACTGCGCAAAATAACTATACTATCGCTATCAGCACGCTCGACTACCAGAAAAAGAATATGGAGCTGGCGGAAAAAGTATTCCAGCAAACACGCAAAAAGTTTGAGATCGGTACGGGATCCAACCTGGAGATCACCCAGGCGCAAACCGATATGAAAACGGCTCAAACCAATTATATCAATGCACTTTACAGCGCCGTGATAGCCAAGATAGATTTCCAGAAAGCAACCGGTAATCTTTAAACGTATTAAACAAACAGTCAAAACCAGATATATGCAAAACTTAGTAAAAATAATTATTGCGCTAGCTGTAGTATCAACTATGACGGCCTGCGGTGGTCAGTCGCCGGATGAAACGTCAAAACAGGTTGACGCGAAAAAAGCAGAAATAGAAAAGCTGAAAGGCGAGCAAAACGCACTGTCTGAAAAAATCGCAAAGCTGGAGCAGGAAGTGCTTACACTGGATCCTTCGCAAAAGAAGGAGAATCCAAAATTGGTAGCGACCACCCCTGTCAGTGCGGGATCCTTTACACATTTCATTGAGCTGCAGGGACGCATAGACGCTACGAATGTGGCATATGTGGCGCCGCGTGGTGCCGGAGGACTGGTGAAGGCGGTATATGTGAAACAAGGTGATAATGTAAAAAAGGGACAACTGCTGCTGAAGCTGGATGATGCCCTTACCCAGAAACAACTGGACCAGTTGAATACCCAGTTGGATTTTGCACAGGACCTGTTGAAACGGCAGCAAAACCTGTGGGATCAAAACATCGGTACCGAGGTGCAACTGCTGAATGCAAAAAACAACGTAGCCAGTATAGAAAAACAAATAGCGTCAGTAAAGGAGCAGGCCTCGTTCTCGAATGTATACGCGGAAATGTCGGGTATTGCAGAATCCGTAAATATAAAAGTGGGTGAATTTTTCCAGGGTGGCCCTCAGATAAGGATTGTAAATACCAGCGAGCTGAAAGTGGTAGCCCAGGTACCGGAAAATTATCTCGGTAAGGTAGGAGTAGGGAATAACGTGGTATTGAATTTTCCCGATATCGGCAAAACCATTCAGTCAAAGATATCTGTAGCCGGTAAGCTCATAGATCCTATTACGCGGTCCTTTTATATAGAAACCAAATTGCCGCAAAACAAAGATTATCGTCCCAACCAGATCGTAGTGGTAAAAATACAGGATTATGCAACGGATAATGTAATTACAATTCCGGTAAATACACTCCAGAATGATGATAAAGGTAAATATGTGCTGGTTGCCGTTACCGAGAACGGAAAGCTGGTGGCGCATAAAAAATATATTACCATCGGGCAAACCTATGAGGACAAGGTGGAAGTGACCGGCGGTATGGAAGCAGGCGACACCGTAATAACCGATGGATTCCAGGGGCTTTATGAAGGGCAATTGCTGACCACAAGCTTATAACGACCCGAAAGCAATTACACATTAATGACACACTAATTACAGTATATGAGTGTTTTAGAAAATATTACGGAAAAGTTCAAAGAGTTCAAACCTACCACCTGGTCCATCAAAAACAAAACGTCCATTTACCTGGCAATGATCTTTGTCAGCCTGGCGGGTGTTTTCCAGTTTGTTACTTTACCTAAAGAACAGTTTCCGGACATTATTATTCCTACCGTATACGTACAAACGGTATATGTAGGTAATTCGCCCAAAGACATGGAAAACCTGGTTACCCAACCCATCGAAAAGCAGATCAAGGGGATAACCGGTGTCAAGATCCAGAAAACAACCAGTACTTCCATACAGGATTTTTCTGCGATCGTGGTGGAATTCAGCACGGATGTGAATATAGATGTGGCGGTGCAGAAGGTAAAGGACGCTGTGGATAAAGCGAAGTCCGACCTACCTACAGACCTCACGGAGGAACCAAGCGTAATGGAAGTGAGCCTGTCGGAAATACCTGTGATGTACGTGAACCTTAGTGGCGACTATGACAATGTGCGGCTGAAAAAATATGCCGACGACCTGCAGGACAAGCTGGAGGAGCTGTCGCAGATCACCCGGGTGGATATCGTGGGCGCTCCGGAAAGAGAATTCCAGATCAACGTGGACAACTACCGGATGCGCAGCGCCAATGTAACATTCGACGATATCGCCAATGCAGTGGCCAGGGAGAATATGGATATTACCGGCGGTTTGCTGGAAGTGGGAAATATGAAGCGTACACTGCAGTTGAAGGGACAATTCCGTTCAGCAGCAGATATTGAAAATGTTATCGTCCGCGGTCCTACAGGCGGATCTATTTACCTGAAGGATATCGCCTCCATTAAGGATACTACCAAAGAGAGAGAGAGTTATGCGCGACTGGACCACAAGAATGTGATCACACTCAATATTGTGAAAAGGTCTGGTGAGAACCTGATTGAAACAGCAGATGCGGTAAAGGAGGTGGTGAAAGGAATGCAGGAAACGGAGTTTCCCAAAGACCTGAGCGTGGTGATTACTGGAGACCAGAGCAAGAATGCAAAACATTCTTTTGATGAACTGGTAAATTCAATTGTCATAGGGTTTATCCTGGTGTTAGCGATCCTGATGTTTTTCATGGGGGTTACCAACGCCTTTTTTGTGGCCCTGTCTGTGCCGCTGAGCATGTTTGTCGCATTTATGTTCCTGCCGGTGGCCGATATGATCGTCGGCTCACATGTTACGCTTAACTTCATGGTATTGTTTGCCCTCCTGTTCGGGCTGGGTATTATTGTGGACGATGCCATTGTGGTCATAGAAAATACGCACCGGATCTTCGTACAGGGGCGGGGGCGGATCAGTTCGGAAAAGTCGGCCATGATGGCAGCAGGAGAAGTGTTCGTGCCGGTGTTATCCGGGACATTAACGACGCTGGCGCCGTTTTTCCCTTTATTGTTCTGGCCGGGTATCATCGGGAAATTCATGATCTACCTGCCGGTGATGCTGATCTTTACGCTCACCGCTTCGCTGATCGTCGCCTTTATCATGAATCCTGTATTCGCGGTGGATTTTATGAACCACCCCGAGGGAGAGCATAAACAAAAAAAATCCGCTATTTTCAGAAAACCCGTATTCTGGGTTGTAATCGCGATAGGCATCCTGCTGGATATCATGGGTTATACTTTTATCGGGAATATCCTCCTTACCCTGGTGGCGCTTTCCGTGCTTAATGTATATGTACTTGACGGGATGATCCACCGTTTCCAGAATAAGGTGCTGCCCTGGATCATGGGGCATTATGAGTCCGTGTTGAAATGGTCGCTCAAAGGCTGGCGCCCTGTGCATCTCCTGATAGGCACTTTCGGGATATTGATCTTCAGCTTTATGGTATTTGGCGCTTCTGTTAGCAGCCAACGCGTCCCGATCGTATTCTTTCCGAATGCCGATCCCAACTTTATATACGTGTACCTAAAGCTGCCTGTAGGTACTGACGTTGCCTATACGGACTCTATTACGAGGAACCTGGAAACGCGGGTATATAAGGTGCTGGACATGCAAGACGATAAGAAAAATCCGATCGTGGAAAGTGTTATTTCCAATGTTGCTGTAGGCGCCGGGGATCCGATGAACGGCGACCGGAGCACCCGTCCGGAACTGGGAAGGATACAGGTATCCTTTGTGGAATTTGATAAACGGCACGGTGCATCTACCAGGGTATTGCTGGATTCTATCCGGTCTGCAGTAAAAGGTATACCGGGAGCTGAAATTTCCGTTGACCAGGAATCCAGCGGTCCTCCCACCGACCCTCCAATCAATATTGAAATTGCCAGCGAGGATTTTGACAAGCTGATTAAAACAGGTGTGGCGCTCAAAAACTATCTCGACTCCATACAGGTGGGCGGCGTAGAAGAATTAAAAATGGATATTGATCTTACCAACCCCGAAATAAGCCTGACGGTTGACAGGCAGCGGGCATTGATCGAAGGGGTGTCCTCTGCACAGATCGGCATGGAGATCAGGACAGCGCTGTTCGGAAGAGAAGTATCCAAGATCAAGGATGGGGAAGATGAATACAAGATACAGCTGCGCAATGCAGAACTGCAGCGGAAAAGCCTGGGCGATCTGCTGAACATGAACATCACGTTCAGGGATATGGCCAGTGGCGGAGCGCTCAAAACTGTGCCTATCAGTTCGCTCGTAAAGGTTGATTACACCAATACGCTCGGCAGTGTTAAAAGAAAAAATCAGAAAAGGACCATCACCCTGCGTTCCAATGTACTGATCTCGCAGGGATATACGCCTACGGCGGTGAACCAGCAGATCAAAGATTATATCGACGTGTTCCCCGCAAAAGCTGAGGGGGTGACCATCCAGCAAACCGGGGAGGGAGAGCAGCAGGCAGAGACCATGAACTTCCTGGCAGCGGCCCTGGTGATAGCGCTGATGATCATCCTGTTCATACTTGTATTACAATTCAACTCCATCAGCAAACCGGTTATTATCCTTACCGAGATTGTCTTCAGTATTGTTGGTGTTCTGCTGGGATTCAGCCTGACGGGTATGGAAGTGTCTATTGCTTTTACAGGGCTGGGTATTGTGGGACTTGCCGGTATCGTGGTGAAAAACGGTATCCTGGTGATAGAGTTTGCCGATGAGCTGCGGTCAAGAGGTTTGAAAACAAGGGAGGCTGTTATTGAAGCAGGTAAAACACGTATCATACCTGTTTTACTTACAGCGCTGGCGGCTATCTTTGGTTTGATTCCGCTGGCAGTAGGCTTCAATATTGACTTCGTGGGGCTCTTCTCCAGCTTTGAGCCACACATTTTCTTCGGTGGCGACAGTGCTGCTTTCTGGAAACCATTGGCCTGGACGATCATATTCGGGTTGATATTCGCATTTTTTATGACGCTGTTCATGGTGCCCGCTATGTATCTTATAGCAGAACGATTGAAACGCCCCATGCGCAGGATCTTTGGCGGTAAATGGATATCCATGCTGGGTATTCCGCCGCTGACGCTTATATTCCTGCTGCTGGTGTTCTTTACCATGTTCCGCCACAGGATGGATGTGAGCAGGAGAAGGAGGGTTTTGGCCGGTAAAGCCAGCGAAACCTGGATAAAAAGCTGGTTTTAAAGATAAGGGACATGCGTGGCAGAACTATCAGCTACGGACATACGAATTATCAATAATTAGGTCTTTTACCAAAGAACGCAAAGGTACTGTGCCTGCACCGGCTATGACCTTTGCGTTTCTTATTGACGACCTGTGAAATGGGTCTTTTACAGATGTGCGGGCTGTATTGCTTACCTTTGCAGGATATTTTCTGTACAATTTTTTTCATATATGCTTACGAAAAGGATTATCCCCTGCCTGGATATCAAGGACGGACGGACGGTAAAAGGAACAAATTTCGTGAACCTCAGGGATGCCGGCGACCCGGTAGAGCTCGGCGCTTTGTATGCTCAACAGGGTGCGGATGAGCTGGTTTTTCTGGATATTACTGCTACGGTGGAGAAACGTAAAACCTTAAGTGAGCTGGCTAACAGGATATCTCATCATATCAATATTCCCTTTACGGTGGGAGGCGGCATCAGTAGTGTTGAAGATGTGAATGTATTGTTGCAGAATGGTGCAGATAAGATTTCTGTTAATACCGCCGCTTATAAGAATCCACAATTGCTGAATGAGCTAGCGAAGGAATTCGGCAGCCAGTGTGTTGTATTAGCCATCGATACAAGAAAAGAGGATGATGGCGAGTGGTACGTATACCTGAACGGCGGCAGAACGAAAACGGATACAAGATGTATTGACTGGGCCAGGCAGGCGGTGGAGCGGGGCGCGGGGGAAGTGCTGCTTACATCTATGAACCATGACGGCACCAAGCAGGGATTTGCATTGGATATCACCCGCACCCTGTCTGAGTTGTTACCTGTGCCTGTAATCGCCAGTGGTGGCGGTGGCAGCATGGAACACTTTGTGACCGTATTTGAAGAGGGAAAGGCGGATGCCGCCCTGGCAGCCAGCATTTTTCACTTTAAGGAAATAAGCATTCCTGACCTGAAAATGTATCTCCGCGACAAAAGTATCCCTGTGCGGGTATAACATTTACTGGGCTCTTTTATATACCGCGGTCAGGCTGGAAGCAGCATTTATTTCTGAGTTTTCCTGTTTTATTTGATCCAGCTGGTTCATGTACAGAAACAGTGTATCGGATTTAATTTCATATGTCAACCCGCCAGGCGGAGCGATAGCCTGACCGGTAACAGGATCCGGTAAATTAAATATGGGTCCGTCAGGAAAATACAGTGAATCGGTTCCTTCCTTTTGATAACGGGTTGTGAAGTCGTTGGTCTCAAATTTAAATTCCAGCTTGGTGGGAGGTGGGCCTTCTACCTGGACACCATTCGCAAAGCTTTTGTTGTATATGTAAGTGTCAACCTTGTAGCTGTGTTGGCCGGACATGGTTGTTGCCTCGATAGTAAGATTACCTTTGTTGTCGGAAGAAGTATCTGTATACCAGTAGGTTGATTCCATCCGGATATTATTTTCAGATATTAAAATCCCCGTTTCTGAGGCGGTTCTTGCTTCTACGAAGTTCCATTTCCCTTCCAGGGTAATTTCCCCTGGTCCAGGGTCAGGCGTAGGTATTTCAAAAGATTTCTCTTTGCTGCAGGAATAAAATGCAACGGACAGGAGTACAAATACCGGGATTAAAACCTTCATACCTGATTTATATAGATTTATAAAAGCAAAAATCGTAAACTTATTGTAATTATCATTCAGTTATACGCACAAAAAAGCCTGTAAGTTGGTTACAGGCTCTTTTATAGCAATATTTAACAATTATCAGTCTCGTAATCCCAGGTAGGTTTTCACCGCCGTGTAATCATTCCAGTCAACTTCTGTTGTCGGCCCGGCTTTGCGTGCTGCCGTACCGCCCGGGATGAGGATGTAACGGAATAGCCCCGTAAAATTATAATTAGATGTAAGAGTGATCAAACCGTTTTCATAATATGGATCTATGAATGCGTCAGGTTGCCCCTCTTCAGGTTCTTCTACTAAGAGTACTATGGGAACTACACACGGAACGGGAACTACTAACGGAGCTGTTGCCGAACCAATATTCCAATAAGCTTTTATTTCCCCCCCATTTAAAATGTCTGCTGTTAATGCAGATGCTTCTATTTCAGCAAATCCTTCTTTAAAAGTAACCTCCAACCATTCGGAATAGATCACATTAGCGGTACCGGCAGGTCCTGTAGCACCCGTAGCGCCCGTTGGTCCTGTAGCGCCGGTTGCGCCTGCGGGTCCGGCAGGTCCTTCTTTCGAGCAGGATGAGAACAATATAATGGAAGACGTTGCGGCAACCATTAAAAATGAAAAAGTCAATCTTTTCATAAATGAAGTATTTGGTTAAGTTGATTGTTTTAAAGTTACTGATTAAAACGGGTTAAAATTAAGTTTTCGACAGGCTGCTACCAGGTAGGGACCCAGCTTATCCAGGTCCTGGCGTCGGCGGCGCTTACCATATCATAACCCGACGCGGTTTGAACCAGGTAGTATCCTTCGGGGATAAGCAATTGCTGGAGGCTCTGGTATGCCGGACCGGTGGAGGGGTACGGACCATAGAATCCCAGGTTGTCAAACACAATCCTTCCGTCGGTGGTAAATGTCGGGATATCGGGGGCTGCCCCATAGAGCAGCTCAAGCCCGTCTTCAGCGCTATTGATAAATACAGGACCGAAGAGGTCGTTTTCGCCATTTTCACCGTATACCGGCCAGTATACCAGGTAGTAATACCTGTTAAGGCTACGCATGTTGAAGAGATCGGGTGAACTGCTCGAACGGAAACCATTCCGGGAGTACCAGTAACTATCCTGGGTCACCCCTTCCTGCCACCATCTCCTGGGCGCCTGGGTATCCGCACGCAGCGGTGCGGTGGCGCCGGTGATATTACCTGTCGCACCGGCCGCAGTCAGTTGAAGCGTTTTGGTAACATTGTTCCATGAAAAGCCAGCCAACCTGTCGATGGTTTGTGAATCATTGACAACAGGCGTTTCCAGGATGAGTCCCTGGCTGTTCAGGAAATAACCTGTTGTCAACGTCTGTAAGCTGCCTCCGGAGATCCACTGGAATTTTATCAGCCTGCTGACAGGATCCACCTCAATTTCGTATGTGGCGCCTCCCAGGCTGAGCCTTTTAAAATAGTGTTCAATTTTCTGGATGTTCAGGAAATTGAGGATGTTTAACCAGGTGCCGTTCTGCCAGGCATCCAGCTCTTCCTGGGTGGCTTTTTCCAGTTTAAGTTTTGTCTTGTTCTGCCTCCCGATCAGCACAATGCTGTCTTCGCTGGCGCTCTGGAAGGCAAACTCAAAATCCGAGGCCAGTCCCACGCCATTGATCCCCCCGTTTTTGGAACCGTCAGGGTCAGCAAGAATATGCAGGTAGGAATAGGTGTCGAAGATAAGGCTGGGCTGCTGTAGCGCTTTCAGGCGATAGCTGCTTTCTCTTTTCGTATGGGCTGTAGCCGTGTCAATATCGGCAAACATAAAAACCCGGTTATCATTGTTGAACTGGAAGAAAAAGTTATATGCACCCCCCAGGGCCGGTTGCAGTACGGCTTTCCAGCCCGCCGGAGACGAGGTCAATGCCGCCTGATAACCTGCAAGCGTTTCATTCAATCGCTCATCAGGGGACTGATCAAAAATATATTCTTCCTTTTTACAGGAAACGGCTGCGATCACCAGCGCTATGATGAGGAGTATCTTGTTTTTCTTCCGCATTTTTTTCATTTTACTGTTCGTTACAGTTATTAGTACATTTCTTCCACAATGGCCTGCCTTTTTCTGGTTTGCAGGCTGTAAAAGTCAATGTTCCAGGCATCCTTAAAATAGTTTACCACCAGCTGCTCCTTTTGCCGGAGCCTTGCTTTTGCCACTTCGGGTGTTGTTCCCCTGATGCTGGTTTCGGTAATGCTGTTGACGATAGCGTCAAAACCACTTTTACCTTCCGTCAGCATGATAGATACCATTTCCGCGAAGTCCTCATAGTTTCGTGACAACGCATACGCTGAGATAACGCCATCGCGCCTGGCCTCCATTGTACTTGTATTGATCCAGTCGCTGGTATAAAATCCGGCACTGATCGCATCAAACTCTACAGGTCTCCTTACGTTCTGGTCGAGAATATGGGTAAATTCATGTTCCATTACCCAGAACATTTGCTTCAGCACACCCGTGTCGGCGCTTGTATACCCGGACATTGATTTATTGCGGAATTCGTTTAATTCGTAAAGCATTACCTTACGTCCGTCGTCAGCAGTACCCAGTGTGACGGATCCATCTATATTCCAGTTGGCGCTGCCTGCCAGTATAAAAAATTTAGGACTGTATTTGTTGAAGAATACCCTGCCGGCCTCTGTAATGTAAGGCTCTATCCATACCTTTTTAAGTGACCGCATCGCCGGGATGATCTTCTCCTCCATCGGCGGCACAAGTGTTTTGTTGATTTCCAACTCAAACTGGTCCCATTTATATTTTATTGAAATATTGTAGGGAATGGTAATAGAGTCATACAACCATTGGTCCAGCGGGGTTTTTACCCAGGTATCTCCACCCAGCCCGGGAATATCATCTACATGCAATGGATCTTCCCTTTGGCAGGAAAAGACCGTGAAGGAAAATGAAATAATTATTAAAAGCTGTTTCATGTTCGCCGTTTTGTAAAAGTTATCTTGCATTTTGTTCTAAGCCGGATTGAGTGGTAGTAGGGGGTATCTGAAATACTCTTCTCGGATCATCCGGCTCCAGTGTATATGTCTCTCCCTCCAGCGTTACATGCGTTACCGGGATCCTGTATCGCAAAACATCGAACCAGCGCAGCCCCTCGTGTATGAACTCTGTTCTCCTGTATGCCAGTATTGTCTGGATCAGTCCCTCCCGGATATTGCCTCCCCAGAAGGATGTGATCTTTGAAGCGCTAAGGTTGTTGGCGGTGGTGAATGCAGTGATCCGGGTGCTCAAATAAGTGTTCAGAAGCTGGATAGCCAGGTTGGGTTGATCGGTATAGGTGTAAGCTTCTGCCAGGTTAAACAACACTTCTTCCATTGCGAAGAGCGGAATTGTGATATACGCCACCCCGATTTCAGCGTTTACATCTTCTGTAACAAAATGTTCATGGATCTTCGGCACTACGAAATGTTGATCAACATAGCTACCTGTTGGTATGGCCCAGTTACCGCCGGCTACCGGCACGGTTCTTAATATCTGATTCCTGATAGCCGGGGTCATGGAATACCTGGCGGCAGCATAGGTACGCCGCCAGACAGAAGGTGTTTCAACCAGCAGGATATTGGCATTTTCGGTTGCCCTGGCATAGCGGGGGGATATGTCATTCAGACCAATAGAATTATATTCGGTATTCCAGGGACGCAGGTTCGGCAAATAATTATTATTAGGCACCGCCAGCGTAGCATAATGTATCACTTTTTCATAATCTTTTTTATATAAATAGAACCTTGTGGCAAACGCATAAGCTGCCAGCCTTGTAAAGTGATACTTGGGAATCGTGTAAGCGTTGTCATCGATATAACCCATTCCTTCCGTGAGGTCTTTTTCTATCATTTCGTACACGTATGCTACGTTTTCACGGGAATACTGTTTAATGAAGTTGGTTTCAGGCTCTGTTACATAGGGAATACCAGGATCCGTGCCGGCAGTGGCGGCATCATAGAATTTAGAAAAAAGATTTACCAGCATAAAATGGGCGTATGCCCTCGCTACCATTGCCTCACCCCTTTGCGCCCGGTAAGCATCCTGGTCTCTTGCTTCGCTGATGGCTTTCAGCGCCTGGTTAGCGGCCGCTATGGCTTTGTAACAGGCAAACCAATAATCCTCAGGCGTATCCTGGTCGGTGGACCTGGTATCCCTGAAAAAAAAGGCATCGGCATTAGCGGTCAGCTGGCTGGCGCCCATGAAGTCGCTGAAGGTGCCGTTGTCACCCACATTATCGCTGAACGTTTCGGTAAAGGGGATATAGTTGCTCTGCGGGTAAGCAGTACCCAATAGCTGGGACACCTTTTGAGGTGTGTTCAGATTTGCCCGGTTGTCAGGTTCTTTTTCCAGGTATTTGCTGCATGAAACAAGCAGGGTGACCAAAAAAAATGCGGTATATGTGTTTCTTAAAATTTTCATCGTTCTTGCTTTTGATTAAATACCCAGTTTTAGTGATACGGTTACCTGTTTCTGTAATGGTTGCGCAACACCTCCGGCATTGAAGAACTCGGGATCCTGTCCCCTTAATTTTTTATCGGAATACAATAGCCAGAAGTTTTGAATAGCGGCGGTAACAGACAGGTTCTTAAATATTGCCAGCCGGTCGATCAGCGACTGGTCCGCGGCATAGGTCAAAGAAATAGTTTTAAGTCTCGCAAATGCACCGCTGGCTGTTCTGGCGGTTGAATAGTTATAGTTATTGAAAGGATACGACCCCTCTGCCGCCACAAGATAGCTGTAGTAGGTGTCCATGATGGCAGGTATGTTGGTGAACTGCTCATCTCCCGGCATCAGCCACCTGTCCTGGAAATCCCTGGGCATGGCATCCAGGTCTATATAAGCCGAGCGGAAAGCAGGGTATAACCTGATCCGGTTCCCTGCCTGGTAGGTAATAAAAACGTTCAGGGAAAAATTCTTATAGCTAAAGGTGTTGGAAAAGCCACCGCTGATGACCGGGTCAACGGGTCCTTCATATACAAGGTGTTCTATCTTGTCGTCCTGCAGGTATACGGCGGAACTTTCTTTCCCTTCTTCATTAATAAACAAAGGAATGCCGGAAGAAGGGTCCAGCCCTTTGAAATTGATAGAGAAGAGACTGTTTACGGGGTACCCCTGCGTGTTGCCTCCTTCTGCTTTTACCAGGTCGAAGATCAGGGGTACATTTTGCGCATTGGTGATTTTTGTTTCGTTGTACCCGAAAGTAACCGTGCTGGTCCATCCGTAATCTTTTGACCGCAGGATCCTTCCTGTTACCAGAAATTCAAAACCTTTTGATTTCATGTCCGCATAGTTGGCTACTTTGTAGGCTTCCCCTCCAATTCCTGAAGTTTTTATCCTGCTAATAAGGTCAAAGCTGCGGCGGGAGTAGAAATCAATACTGGCGCTCAGCCTGTTACTGAACAGCCCGAAATCAGTTCCCAGGTTCGCCTGGTAATTTTTCTCCCAGGTCAGGTCATTGTTCTGGATATTGATCATATCCAGAACAGATTCACGCTCTTCTGTATAAGCCCTCTCCGTTGTTTTGCTTCTTAATACAATATTTGAATTGGTGGCGGGCCCCATGCTGGCAGTGATACCATAGCTCGCTCTCAGCTTCAGGTAATCCATGAAGCTGAGATTATCCATGAACTTTTCCTGGTCTATATTCCATGCGCCGCCAAAGCTCCAGGTGGGCAGCCACCTTGCCTGGGGGGAGGCCCCCAGCATATTGGATCCATCGTATCGTACCGTTCCGTATAAATTATATTTATGATCAAATGTGTACTGGGCGTTAAAATAAAATGCTGCGAAACGATCATATAACCTGGTCATCTCGTAATACGGGAAGTTTCCTTCAATGGTTTGCTTGAGGATACGGTAGTCCACAAAGGGAACGCCACCGTTCTCGTATTGATATCCGTATCCGGTATTGGAAAAGTTCTGGCGATCAGCATATTTTATCTGCTGACCGAGGAGCAGGCTTACATCGTGCCTGTCTGCAAACGTGTTTGTATAACTCAGGCTGTTCCGTACATCAAAATTCAGCAGTTGGTCTTCCACCCTGTTGTAAAACCCGCCATAGGGTAGTACTACCTGCTTTGGAGCATCCGGGTGTTCGGGATCACGGTACAGGTACTTGTTGTTGTCATTGACCACGCTGTTCTCATTTGCACGATAGGCATTGGCCATGTTGGCATTTTCGGTTATCTGGTGTTCCCTGGACGATTTTACGTAGCGTAACGCGCCGATAAATTCATATTTCAGGTGAGGCGTTATATTATAGCTCAATTCCCCCTGCAGCTTCAGGTCCATAACATTCAGGTTGATAAAATTATTGGCCAGTTCATTTATGATATTGAAGGGAGCCCAGTTTCTTTTGAAATACTCCAGTTCGCCGTTTTCATCGTAAGCGGTAAGCGCCCGGTTTGTATTTAACGCATAGTTGAACGGGTTGATGTCAAAGTCACGGTCAAACTGCCCTGACACAGGATTGCTGCTTCGCTTAAGACTGCCGGGGGCTCTTTGCTGCCGTACGGATCCGTTGGTCAGGAACCCGACAGACAGTTTATCCGAGAATTTATAGTTGTTCCGGAAGTTGAGCGTATATCTCTTTACATTATCGGCTATCGTCCATCCATTATCGTTATAGAAGCTGGTAGAAAAGAAAGATTGCGACCTGTCTGTGCCGGAGGAAATGCTGAGCGAATGCTCCTGGGTAAAGGAATTCCGGAACAGCACATCGAACCAGTCTGTATTGGCGTTGGCGTAACGAAGCAAGAATTGTTTTTTTGCTTCCGGATCGTTCAGGAGCGGAAAGTCTCCATTATTATCCCCATTTACCTTATTATACATCTGCCCGTATACACCATAACCTGATCTGCTCAATACGCCTGAAGTCAGATAACCTTTTCGTTCCAGCTCACCCAATACGGACATTTGCTGCGCGGAGTTCATGATGTTGTAATCCGCATACGTAGGTTTCAGCTGGCTGCTGAAATTGCCGGTATACGCCACGCTGGGTTTTCCCGACCTTCCTTTTTTGGTAGTGATAACCACCACGCCGTTCATGGCGCGGGCGCCGTACAATGCGGTAGCTGCGGCATCCTTCAGGATGTCGAATGTTTCAATATCATTAATGTTGATACCTGCTACCGAAGAGCCCAGCATGGTAGTGGGGTCTCCGCTGGAAAGCTGGTCGTTGGAAATATTCACGATATCTTCCAGTACTACCCCGTCTACGACCCATAACGGCTTATTGTCGCCGTTGATAGAGGTGGCGCCCCTTACCCTGATCTTGGGGGCCGAGCCAAATGTGCCCGAAACGTTCTGTACCGATACCCCGGCTGCCCGTCCTTCCAGCATGCGGCTCACATCTGCTACCCCGTTCATTTTTATATCGTCTGCTTTAAGAGAGGTAGCGGCGCCTGTAAATTTTTTCCTGTCCAGGTTTTGAAACCCGGTTACGACCACTTCAGATAAAGCACCCTCGGCATTGGTCAGCTCCACAGTGAGTGTGGCTTCTCCGTTATAACGGATGGTTCGGGTATTTTTACTTATGAAGGAAAATTGCAGCTCGTCTCCTTTTCGCACACCGATGGTGAAAATGCCTTCCCCGTCTGTAATGCTTCCTTTCCCGTTCCTGAGATTTTCAACAGACACGCCCGGCAGGGGGCTGTTGTCTTCGGCATTTATTACTTTTCCTTTCAGAATAACGGAATCCTGGAATGTATCGTTCAACCCTGATAGCAAGGGACTGGCTTCAGCAGATGCCACAATGGATAGAAATGATATGACGAAAAGGAAAATATAGATGGCTGGACGATTTCCTTTTAAAGGATGCATAGTAATCAGATTTAAGCAGTGTTCTATATAAGGACAATTAAAACCGGCAAAATGTTGCCGGAACTAAATTATTCCGAAGTTAAGGCCAACTGAAATAAAAAAGGATGTATTTCAAGTTTTCGTTCCATACAAATTTTCCGGTCGGTGTCTCACCATAACCGTAAACATTAGGAACACAATCGGTAAAATACCCCGAAGGGGTTTAATTTGAATAACCACTGGTTGTACCGGTGGTAAGTCGTCCGGGATTTACATTGAATCTGCCGCGGCGGGTTCAACAGAAACGTTGATATTTACCTCCTAACTTTGTTGGGGACTATTCACGTGTAAGCCCTTCAGGCTTAAATTGACGACCATGGTGTTTCACCGACCGGCAGCGGATTCTACAGGCGGGCATCACCATCCGCCTGTGCAGATTTGAACATTTCTCGCCGTATTTACAGGCAAAGAGAATGATAAATAGAATTTTATATAAGACCAGGCATAATTATCTTTGCAGCACTTTTATTTAATCTTACAAAAGTTGTATTATGAAAAAATATAAAGCGGGCGTACTCTATGGCGAAGAACTGGAAGCATTGTATAATGATGCGATCCAAAACCAGTTTGCCCTGCCTGCCGTGAACACAATCGGAACAGATTCAATTAACGCTGTGCTGGAAACGGCTGCAAAGGTTAATTCTCCCGTCATAATACAATTTTCCAACGGAGGCGCCCAGTTTATTGCCGGCAAAGGAATGCCGAACGACAATCTGCAGGCCAATATTTCCGGGGGTATTTCCGGTGCTTTGCATGTGCATAATGTGGCCAAGTACTATGGAGTGCCTGTCGTATTACATACAGACCATGCCGCAAAAAAATGGCTTCCGTGGATAAGCGGGCTGCTGGATGCCGGCGAACAGTTTTATAAAGAAAAAGGGCAACCACTGTTCAGCTCACATATGCTGGACCTGAGTGAAGAGCCTATAGAGGAAAACATAGAAACGTCGGTTAAGTTCTTTAAAAGAATGGCACCACTGGGCATGAGCATTGAAATTGAGCTGGGGGTCACCGGCGGAGAAGAAGACGGGGTAGATAACAGCGATGTGGAAAATGATAAATTGTATACACAACCCGAGCATGTAGCTTACTCTTATACGGAGCTCAGCAAGGTTGGAAAATTATTTACCATAGCAGCCGCATTCGGTAATGTACATGGGGTGTACAAGCCGGGTAATGTGGAGCTGCGTCCCGAAATACTGAATAACAGCCAGCTGTATATTGAGAAGGAGCTGAAAACAGGTCCCAAGCCGGTGTATTTTGTATTCCACGGGGGTAGCGGATCTCCCCGGCACCAGATAAGAGAAGCGATCGGGTATGGCGCTATCAAAATGAATCTTGATACCGATATGCAATGGGCATTCTGGGATGGAGTGCTGAATTATTATAAGAAGAATGAAGCATACCTGCAAGGCCAGTTGGGCAACCCTGAGGGCGAAGATAAGCCGAATAAAAAATATTATGATCCAAGGGTATGGTTGCGTAAAGGACAGGATTCATTTATCAAACGGCTGGAAGTAGCGTTTGAGGACCTGAACTGTCTTAACAGGAACGCGTAGATGATTGCTGGTTCCGGGATTCAGGATCGCTGATTGAAATTTGAAAACCGGTGATGAAAAGATATTGATGTGTTGAACTTTATGTGGTTCGGCACATCATTTTTTTTGGGGAGAACTGTAATGGATCTATACCGGGGAACACAATTGGTTCCTGTAGTGACCAGGCCATTAATAAATTAAGAATGAATTAAGGAAAAAAGCTTAATATACCTCAACTTCTTAACGTCCACTGTATCATTCAGGAACGGGCAGGTTTACAAAAGCAGTTATTTTCTTGTGCTTTATTGATCAAAAGGGTTTTCATATTTGTAGCTTAATTTTCCTTCCGTTATTATTACCTCCTGGTTTCCATCATTGAGCTTTCCGGAAAACGTAGCGTAAAAACAAGATTTGTTATTGGTTATTACATTACTTTCAAATTCCCCATTCATAAAATCACCGTCAAATGAAATATTGTCCATGTATTGATGGTATATGAATTGTTCAATTACATTGACCCCTGTTTTTTTATATGGAAGAAGAATGGAAAAGCTTTGCTCGCTGTATGGCGTATTACTATACCTGCCCGAATGTATATCCAGTATATATCCGTTTTGTGTTAAGATTATCCCGTAGCCTGATGCTTCAAAAGATTGAGATTCTCCATTTATTTTCATTGTTATATTCGTTTCTAAGCAAACCGGCCCCTTGTCATCGTCGGAGCAGGCGGTAAAAACAATCGATAGCAGGATGATCAAGACGTTAATATAATATGCTTTACAGGTCATGTTTATTGATTGTTGAATGTTATGATAAGATGGTTGTATTGTATAAAAGGTAAAAATAATAATACTGCCCTATTTGCTGCCCGTTATTTTTATTGAAGATGGAAAAAGCTACGGCTTTCCCCCCACCCTTGTGTAAAATCCTGCTGTTCAGGGGGTAAATGCTACTGATGACCGCTACGAACCGTTTTGAAAGCGGTTTAAGCAGGATAAAAGAGGGAAAAGCAAATATGTCTAATTTTGCGACTGGCAAGTCTTAATATTATACTATGAAACGGAAAGCGATATTGCTTTTAGTGATCTTATTGCTGTTGCCGGCTTGTTAGACTGTTATATCTGCCATCTGTAAACTGTGGGCGCTCCTGTAATGATCAAAATAGGAAGCGTCGTTAACAAGCCGATGAGGGCTTGGTTTTGTGAAAAGCCGCTCTTCCGAAAGCTTGGTATAGGCAAAATATTTTATAAAATGTAGCTATTGCTTTAGCTGCTATATTTGCTTTTGTATATTAACTTTAATGGAAAACGATAAATTTAAGTCGGAGCTTGATTTGTTGCGACAGAAAATATACATCATTATCTATGGTGTAAATACACCGGCTGGTAAAGCTTTTGATGTGGGTCTGCTGTTCTTTATTCTTTTGAGTGTTTTGGTGATAATGCTGGAAACGATAAAGGGTATTGATGTGATTTTTCACAGGGAATTGGTGATCCTGGAATGGATATTTACTATCACCTTTTCCCTTGAATATGTGCTTCGCATATTTTGCAGCAAAAAACCCTGGAAGTATATTTTCAGCTTTTACGGAATAATAGATCTCTTATCTATTCTGCCTGTGTATTCGTCGTTTTTCCTGGCGGGAAGTAATGTACTCAGCAGCTTCAGGATTCTTCGTTTGTTGAGGGTTTTCCGGGTTTTAAAACTGATGAATTTTATTCAGGAATCTTCTAAGTTAAAAGTAGCATTGCTGGCCAGTAGGGCAAAAATAATTGTATTCCTGTATACTGTTCTGATTATATCTGTGACGGTCGGTACCTTGATGTATTATATAGAAGGACCCGCAAACGGGTTTACCAGCATACCCAAGAGCATATTTTATACAATTGTAACATTAACGACCGTGGGTTATGGAGATATGGTGCCCTCAACGCCACTGGGGCAGTTTTTATCTATGGTTTTGATGATTACAGGTTATGGCATCATTGCAGTACCCACGGGTATCGTGAGCGTAGAGATTGCTAAGCAGATAGGGAAAAGAGATAACGGAGAAACTAAAAACTCTCCCAAAACATCCAACGGAATGATTTGCCGCCACTGTAACTGTGAAGGGCATAGCGATAGTGCCCGTTATTGTTATAATTGCGGTTATAAGCTGAATGTGTAAAGAAACTTTTTGTTTCTTTACAATCTCTAAATAAAAATGCGCTGGTTTGGAATCATCACATCAAAAAACCCCGATCGAAAAGCTGGTCAACCCTGTACAAAGGTTTATCAGGTTGGAAAAATCAGGAGGTATAGTATTGGGTATCAGTGTTGTGGTAGCGCTGATTTTGGCTAATTCGCCCTGGTCGGGGGCGTATCATCATGTCCTGGAACATACAGTTGGGTTTCTTTGGGATGGTAACCGTTATTTTGAATTCAATCTGCATCACTGGATCAACGATGGCTTAATGGCTATCTTCTTTTTTGTGGTAGGACTTGAGCTGAAAAGAGAAATTGTAGGAGGAGAGCTTTCCAGTCCACGGAAGGCATTACTTCCCATTGCGGCTGCCATAGGTGGTATGATCGTTCCCGCGGTCATTTATTTATTACTGAACCCTTCCGGGGAAGTACATAGCGGATGGGGGATACCTATGGCTACCGACATTGCATTTGCATTGGGTGTGCTGTACCTGCTGGGCAGCAGAATACCTTTAGCTTTGAAGGTATTTCTGACAGCGTTGGCTATCGTGGACGACCTGGGAGCAGTACTGGTAATTGCTTTCTTTTATACTTCCAATATCTCCGTTACCCATTTAATAATTGGTGGTCTTGTTTTATTGGCGATGTATGCCGGTAACAAACTGGGAGTAAGAAGCATATTATTTTACGCCGTTTTAGGTATCGGAGGGGTATGGTCTGCCTTTCTGTTATCGGGGGTGCATGCAACCATTGCTGCTGTACTGGCGGCTTTTACCATTCCTGCCAACGTTAAAATCAAAGAAGCGGCTTTTGCAAACCGGATCCAGCAGTTGCTCAGGGAGTTTAAGGGAATTGATCCGAATAACCAGGTACCGGTGCTTACGAACGAACAACTGCATATCGTGGAGGAGATCAACACAGCCACGGTGGCTGCAACTCCGCCATTACAACGCCTGGAACATTCCATGCATCCGCTGGTGACTTTCGTGATCCTACCCATTTTTGCTTTAGCCAACGCGGGTGTTTCTTTGGATATTGATCCCGATACCCTGTTCAGCACCAATGTGACCCTGGGAGTTGCCCTGGGGTTGCTTATAGGTAAAGTGGCAGGCGTCACAGGTTTTACCCTTTTGCTGGTAAAGCTTAAGATAGCGCCGTTTCCCGAAGGAATGAATTTGCGCAGCTTATTCGGACTGGGGCTGCTGGCATCAATCGGCTTCACGATGTCCTTGTTTGTTACTTCCCTGGCTTTCACCCGGGAGGAATACATGGTGCAGTCCAAGATCGGGATATTTGCAGCTTCCATCATCGGCGGTGTAGCCGGGTATTTTGTTCTAAAGAAAAATTCGCAATGATCCCCTTCGCTGGTAGCAGAGGCTCCTGTAGGCCGCGTAACAGCTATAGTACTTTTTTCGCTGTAATTAAGGTCATGTAAACAAGACCAGGACAGATGTCTGCCCAATTTTATTATAAAGTACCCAGGTGGTAATATGAGTACTGTTTAGAGTAAAAAGTGAATCCCTGATATCATTGTTTAGCTCACTATATCATATTTCAGGAACAGGAAATCAGCCGGCCTGGCAATCGTAAATGCCAGCATGCCGTTTTTATCTACTCTTTTGGTTTCGATTTCCCCGGTTTTCACATTCGTGATCCTTATGGTTTTTCCAGCAAGAAATTTCAGCTGTATTTTCTTTTCCGTCTCTTTGTTATGCAGTTCCCTGAACAAGAGCAGGTAATTATTATTCAATCCGTTTTCGCTAACCATCTGGAATCCGGACCAGGTTGCATTATTGGGCTGTTCCCCGAAATGGCGCCCGGCAGATCCCAATCGCACTTTACAGCTACCACAGGGCCGGCGTATTCTTTCCCTGTTGACAAATTTTTCAGGCTGACCGTTTGCCATCCTGCTTCATTCCATTGCCACGCCCGTTCAATTTTTCCGGTAGATATTGTTATGCGGTTTTGCTGTAAAGTTACCCGGGCATTTCCAAAACGATATACGGTATCCCTGGCATCGGTAGCCCAACTCATTCCGGTAAATAAAAAAAATACGGCTGCCAGTATACTGGTCTTTTTCATAATATACTAATGTCATGTCAGCGATAAAACGACGGCTAATATTTCCCGCTGATTTTGCAAATAAGCGCAGAAGGCTTTGATTATCTGCGGAATTCAGCGGAATCTGCGGG
>CAKSVK010000041.1 GCA_934502905.1 uncultured Chitinophagaceae bacterium | reverse complement strand
GTCTTGGCATGTACAAAACCCTTTTGATAAAGGAATATCCGGACGCCTGCTGCCAGCAGATCAGAAAAATAAGACTTAGCTGCTGCATTTACAATTCTTGAATCGGAAATGCCGGGCAGCAACAGGCGCACATCCTTGCCGCTCAGCGCCGCTTTCTGAAGAGCGTCAAAAATAGATACATTGGGAATAAAATAGGGAGACGTGATGTAGATCCTTTTCTTTGCCATGACAATAGCAGTAAAGTAGGAAAGCATGATACTGGGTCTTGGGTAGTCAGGTCCGCCGGCAACGATCTGAACAAGATCCTTCCCTGTCCGGGCAGAAAAGTCAAGCGGAAAGACAGACCGGTCTATTTCCAGCCGCTTACCGGAACAAAAATTCCAGTTGGCGATAAAGTGATATTGCAGGTTATTCACTGCAGCGCCTTCCATCCTTATATGTGTGTCGCGCCAATGCAATTGGCGTAATGGTATGTTGGTATACTTATCCGAAAAATTTATACCTCCTATATAACCGATCTTGCCGTCTACAATAATGATCTTGCGATGATCACGATAATTGAGCCGGTTGGCCAATGCATAAATTTTTATTTCATAAAAAGGGAATATCTCTATACCTGCCAACTGCAGTTCCTTCAGCCGTTTCCGCTTCAGGCTATGGCTGCCAAAGTCATCATAAATAAACCTCACCTTCACGCCTTCAGCCGCCTTTCGTTTCAGGATATCAAAAAGCTGCTCCACAATTGCTCCTTCCTCCACGATATAATATTCCAGGTGTATAAAATGCTCCGCCTTTTCCAGGTCTTCGAAAACCTTGGGAAATTTTTTCTCTCCATTGATCATCAGCGTCACATCGTTGTAAGTCAGTATGCTCCTGGAATCATTTAAAAGCAGCTGGATCATATCATCCACGTCCCGCAGTTTGTCACTGTTTTCCGCAACAATTTTCAGGGAATCCCCCATCGTCCTTTCCTCTATGCGCCGGAAAAGGTTATCATCTGCTATTACCTTTTTGGAATATAACTTTTCCTTCCGGTAGTTGATGCCAATGGAAAAATACAAAACCGCGCCGGCTACGGGGAGTATCACTACAAGTAAAAGGTAAGCGAATGTTTTTTCCGGGCTGTGGGTATCCCTTACGATACGATAAGCCGTAAAGATATCCAGCAGTACAACTAAAGCTGAGAGAATGATGCCATAGTGACCTACGATAAATTCCCATATGGTGCTTACGATCAACATAATATCATTTCCGGATGCCCTTTAATTTTTTCTTCACTACATCTTCCGGGTACTTCAATGCCAGCTTTCTTATTTCATAGGTAAAATCTGTAAAGGTCTTTTCCCACAGTTCCGCTTCCTGTTTTGTATACCGGTGGAAGCCACGGGCATTAGCCACACCCTTTCCTCCTTTTTTTACAATATCATCGATCAACCGGGGCACTTCCGTACTGTTACACAAAGTAGGAAATAAATCTTTCATCACAGCATGGTATGCCTGCACCCCGGTCAGGTCCATCCAACGGAAAACACCTGCCAGCGTCATCCAGTAGCCGGCATTGTTCCTGCAAGCCCTGTCCACATCTTCCACTGTTGCATAACCATTCTCTACCAGGTATATCGCTTCGCGATAGGCAGCATACATGATACGATTGGTAATAAATCCGCGGATATCCTTACGGACCAGGGTAGGCTCTTTTCCCCATTGGTGAGAGAGTGCATACAGCCATTCTCCTTTTTTAATATCACTTTTATTTCCACAGATGATTTCCAGGAAACGGGTAGTATGCGATGGCTCCGCCCAATGCAAACCGAAGAAACGGGCAGGAAACTTTACATGCTCCTGCAAAAGGCTGATGGGAATAGCAGATGTATTACTGGTCAGGATAGCGTTTTTACCGATCACTGATTCTATCTTTCCATACACCTGTTTTTTAATATCCATATTCTCCAATGTGCATTCCACCACCAGACCACAAGGCTTTAACATGCCATAATCCTCTGTTATAGTAAGCCGCTTAAGGTAATGTTCCGGCGCATACTTAACGAGCTTTTCTTTCAGCGATCGCTTAAGATGTGTCCTGATCCTTTTTTCCGCATGTTGCATATCTGTGGAAACAGGTGCTACTGCTATTACCTTGTGCCCGGCTATCAACAAGCAGGTAGTGATGCTGCAGCCCATGAGTCCCAAACCAACCACACCGGCTTCCATAGAAGATGGCTTTATTTTTTTGCTCATTTTTATACCCGGTTTAATGTTGTAAGCCTGCAAAACAGTTCATTCGAATGAACCATTATTCATTAAAAACGAATGTTCTTTTTATCCATGTTTTCTACCAGCTTTGACATCAGGCATTTGATACCGTTGAATGTACCTTCATACATTTTCCCCTTTTTAAAATCAGGTAAAAATCCGTTGTCGATAATTTCTTTGGTTTCTTCATCCGTTATCACTTCTTCTATTCCATATCCATTGTTGATCCTGATGTTTCTGTATGTGTTGCTGATAGCGATCAATATACCATTGTTGGTATCCTTTTTTCCTACACGCCACTCATTTGCCATTGCCAGCGAATATTTCTTAAGACTGGTACTATCTGCTTTCAGCATATCGGGACGCAGGGTCACCAGGGCGATCTCAATGGTAGTCTGCTTTTCAAAAGATGTCAGCAAGCTATCCAGGGAGTGCTTTTCTGATGGGGTATATAAATTGTCATAGTCGCTTACCCATCCTAATATTTCCGGGAACCTGTCGCTGTTTCGGGTTTGCCCGGCACACGAAAAGACCAGCATGAGCAGAAAGGGGAACAGGTATGCAATATTGCTCCTTAACATCGGTGATTTGTTACCCTCCGGCTTTTTCTTCCCAGATCATGACCAGGTGCACAATAGTTTGCACACTTTTTTCCATATCCTGTATGCTCACATATTCATGCTTTCCGTGAAAAGCCATTTCACCCGTGAAGATATTGGGACAGGGCAACCCCATAAAAGACAACCGGGATCCGTCGGTGCCTCCCCTGGCGCTGGTGCGGATAGGTGTGATGCCGGCTCTTTCTATGGCCATCAGCGCATAGTCGCTCACTTGCGGGTGATGATCCAGCACTTCCTTCATATTACGGTACTGCTCCCGCACCTCCATGGAACCGGTAGCGCCCGGGTACTTGCTCAGCGTATGATTCAGCGTTTGCTCCAGCATGGTTTCATACTCGCCGAGCTTACGGGTATTAAAATCCCGGACGATAAACTCAATGGTTGCTTTTTCTGCGATCCCGCTTACCCGTACCGGATGCACGAAACCTTCCCTGCCTTCCGTTGTTTCCGGGCTTAACCCGTTGGTAGGAAGCGCTTCCAGGAAGCTGGCGGCTACTTTCAGCGCGTTCACCAGCTTATTCTTTGCATAACCGGGATGAGCGCTTGCCCCCGCGATAGTGACAGTAGCCGCATCCGCAGAAAATGTTTCATCTTCAAAAGAACCCAGCTCCCCGCCATCAAGCGTGTACCCGAAATCTGCCCCCAGCTTCTGCATATCCACTTTGTCTGCTCCCCGTCCGATCTCCTCATCCGGGGTAAACAATATCCTGATGGTCCCGTGCTTAATATCCGGGGTATTTACCAGGTAGTGGATCATATCCATGATCACGGCTACCCCCGCCTTATCGTCTGCTCCTAACAAAGTAGTACCCGAGGCTGTTATAATATCATCCCCTGCTTTTTCCTTCAGGTAAGGATGATCGTTGGGAGATATCACCTGCGAAGGATCATCCGGCAGCACGATATCCTGCCCGCCATAGTTCCAGTGAATCAACGGCTTTACACCAGCACCGCTGCAATCAGAGGATGTATCAACATGTGCGCAGAAGCAAATTACAGGAACCTCTTTATCAGTATTGGCAGGCAAAGTAGCGTATACATAACCAAACTCGTCCAGCGAAGCGTCTTTTATACCCAGTTCCTGAAGCTCTTCCACCAGCAACCTTGAAAGGTCTTTCTGCTTTTCTGTTGAGGGAACGGTGGAAGATGCAGGATCGGATTGGGTATCGATCTGTACATACTGGAGGAACCGTTCCGCAACCGTAAACTTGTAACTATCGAACATATAATATGGTTTTAAGACCTTCCCTATAAAAGAAAAAGCCTGATTGAAAAATCTTTGATAAGATATACCAGTGGTATGACCAGCAATATTAGCCATATCACAGTAGAAATAATGATCTGTACATGGCTCATATCCTTCTCCACAGGAGGTATCAGTACCTTTTGCATCCATTTTACTACCGGAGATTCATCATCGCCGGTTTTTTCCGCATCAAAATGCCGCAACGAATTTATCCTTGCAACAAGCAGCTTTCTTATCTCCATATAGGAGTGATCTGTCAGCATTTCGTAGGATATATTATATATAATACCCTTTTTATCCATTGCTTTACGGATAGACAGTATATTCAATATTCTCCTGACCCGGAAAACAACCAGCCAGACAAAGATCAGCAGCCAGGGATTTCCTGTTTTTACTGCCATACCAAAAATAAACAAGCCTGCCAATATCAAAAATACCGGCTGCAATATCCATATTTTTTTCCCATACAGATTCTCCAGCAATTGACCTCCGTCAAGCGGTGTTACCGGCAGCAAATTAAAGGCATTTAATACAATCATAAAAAAGCCCAGCTGGTAATAAAAACGCCCGCCCGTATAGTGAAAAAGTAAGAGAGCGGCCAGTCCAAGCAGGATGCCGGGCGCAGGTCCTGCAAAAAGCGTAATCACTCTTTGCCTCTGGGATACTTTTTTGGGGGCCCCGGAAACAAAACCACCCAGAAGAGGAATAAAGAACATCTGCACATCCCTGTAGCCAAAGTATTTCATGGCCAGGAAATGCCCCGTCTCGTGCAGCAATACGATGCAGGTAATAATAATGATCCATAAGGGTTTGTCCCTGAAAACAAAATAATAGATAAGGAAATACAGCACCAGGCCCAACGCGGGACGGACGTAACGTAACAATCCGCTATCGGCAAATTCAAATTCCGGCTTTTTATTTTCTGCTTCCAACTACTGCTTGTTTTAACGCAACCCGGAGACGGGTATAAAAAAGATAGCCGGCGGTTGACCATGGCCGGCTATGCATAATATTACTTCCCTGATCGTCATTTATATTCTTCCTTACCGGTATCTACTTCCCAATTATCGGTGCGGAAAGGATTTACCGGCAATCCGGCCTTGTTGAAAATATTTCCCATGCCCGTATTACTGAATGAAAAGCGCACAGCTACAGGATTTTTTACCTGTTTATTTGAAACCACTACCGTGTTCCCTTCTATTTTTACATCCGCCGGCACAAATACCTTGTCGTCGCCTGCAATGTAAAATTCAGTTGCTTTTTTGTCACCTGCCTTCAGCACCAGCCCGTCTTCGGCATGATCGAAGTGTACGGTTATCTTGTTCTTACTGATGTCGAAACTCTTATAAACCGGACTTTTATAGCTACCCCCTGCTTTTGAATAGGTTTCAGCCAATGCCCAGCCGGCGAGTCGCTCTCCTACTTTTTTCTTTTGCCTGGGGTGAATATCCTTTACATTTTCAACGAGATCGGTAATGACAACCATCCCCGTTTTGGGATATTCCATCGTTTTGGTTTGCGCCTCCCTCAATAAGGCGCCGGTATGTTTTGCCCCATAGGTAAAAGGAGCGATCTGCACATAATAAAACGGGATGTCCTTATTCCAGGCTTTTCTCCAACTGCCTATCATGGTACGCATCAGCCTGTCATAAGTTTGAGATGTGCCCACGTTGGATTCTCCCTGGTACCAGATGGCACCGGCAATGTTAAACGGGGTTACAGGCGCTATCATCGCATTATAGGTTGCGCCCGGCACGGTAGGCCACCAGTTAACGGGTGTAAGCTTTTCAGCGGCAGCCTTCAGCTCGGCATCATTTTCCACCAGCTCTTCCGGTGTCCACACCTCTGCAGGCGTACCTCCCCAACTGGTGTTTATGAGTCCTATCGGAACATTCAGGTCTGTCTGCAACTTTTTCCCGAAGAAATAAGCCACGGCAGAGAAACTTTTTAATGTTCCGGCATTACATTGCGTCCATGTTGCAGGGCAATCATCCTGCGGATATTCAGCAGTAGTTTGCGGGATCTGGAAAAAGCGGATATTTGCGTTGGCGGCATCCGGCAACGCAGCATCTATCTCCTGTATCCCGTTCAGGCTGCTCCATTGCATGTTCGACTGTCCTGAGCATACCCATACTTCTCCTATCATCACGTTCTTCAGCGTTATGGTATTGCTACCTTTAATAGTTAATGTATAAGGACCGCCCGCAGCCGGCGTATTTACCGTCAGTTTCCATTTGGCAAACCCGTTTCCCCCGGTGGAGTCCACCGTATTGCTCCATGAGTTGGTCACGTAAATTTTTTCAGCGGGAGAGCACCATCCCCATATGGTAACAGCGGATTGCTGCTGCAAAACCATATTATCAGAGAATACGGCAGGTAGCCGGACATCCGCAAATGAATGGTAATTAATAGAAAAAAATGCCAGTGCAAGCGCCAGGCCTTTTACAATCGATTTCATCGTGGTAACTTTAATTTAGGGCAAAAGTTACCAAAGAATACAGCGCCGGCAAAATGGTTTTTGAGAAAGTCTCCTTTTGTTACGGCGTTGCTGCTTCCACCACAATTGTTTGTTTCATCCTGAAGGCCACGGGCGCCTCCTGTCGTACCGCAGGCTTCCATGACGGCATATTTTCAAACTTTTGTTCCAGCAGCTCATTCATATCATCGTTTCCCCCCTTTATCACTTTGGCATATACAGGCTTCCCTTCCTTATCAATGATATAATCCACGGTGAGATAGGCAGCCCGCTGCCCTTCGTCCAGCAAGGGCACCAATTCCTTATTCAGGTCTTCCAGAAAAGTCTGAAATGCTTTTACCCCCCCGGGATACTGGGGCTGGTTATTGACCACCCTGGCAATATCCGATTCTGATAATGGAAGCGGCTTTTCTTTTTGTGTCAGCCCCCTTGGCTTTACTTCCGTGGCAGCAACCGTAGCTGCCGGCTGCGTTTCGGTGAGCATATACTGTCCTTTCGGATTCAGAACCACTACAGGCACCTGCTTATACTTATCAAAGTACTGGTATGCCGATCGTAAGCTTTCCACCAGTGGCTTGTAACTATGGTAAGTCTTTACAAACCGTTCCAGGTACGCTGTGCTCTTAGGGTTATTGAACTGTATGGGGAAAATATGTACAGGAATGAACTCCTGGCCGTTGGCATGAGCATAACTCGTAATAATATACAGGTCTTCTATCTGGTCGTTGGTAATGGGTATACAACCTTCTGTAACACAGGAACCGTGTATATAAATATCGCCGCCCGGGTACAGGGAGTCGCTTAACATCCTGTCTGAAGCATTGGGATAATTCAACCCTAACGACAAGTGATATACGCTATTAGGCCTGAATTCATTGATATAATAAAAGCCTTCGGGCACCTGGTAATCTCCCTGCATTCTTTTTGGACCCAGGGAACCTGCCATCGCACATACTTTGTAGGTCTTGAACAACCTGAAAGGTTCTTTCTTTTTATTTTTCACCCATACCTCGAGCTGGCTGTCCAGCTTAAAAGAACGGATATAAACATACCTGGCAGGCCATTCCAGCCCTTTCTCCTTAAATTCTGTTTTGATGCCCTCTTCTTTCCTGCGGAAAACATCTGCTACACGGGCAAAGGTCTTCTGGTAATCGACAAAATTGCCCTGCGCATACAGGATGCAGGCTTGTGTTGATACCAGCAATGTCAGAAGGATGGATTTAAATATTTTCATTAGTTGCCTTAAACTCAATTATCTATTAACATTTCTTCCTGTGCAAATATCATATATTATTATATTTATTTGACCCGCTTAACACCTGCTTTGCATTTTTAATGCAAACCTGCTTTCTTATAACGCTGTAAACCGCATGCTATTTTGTTCCCGTCAAAGTTATTAAAATGAAATAATCCGTTGATAATCTGCCGGATAAAGTTTAATATTCCATACGGTCATAAATTTTATTCATCATTTAGTATATTGTTTTTTAAAAAATTATTATCATGAACGGTATACTGCCTGCGGGGTGGAAAGACTGCAATCATACCAGAAAATACCTTCCATACCTGGTGATCGTGTGCCTGTCAATTATTTTTATCCGTTGCCACGAAAAAAAACGGACTGCAGTCGTGGGTGAAGATATCATGCACGCTGTTTTTGAAAAAGTAAAGACACCTTTCAAATACGGGGTAGTGCTGGCGGATACGGACTCAACAAAGATGGTAGACAGTCCGAGCATTTTCCGGTTGAACAATACCTGGTACATGACCTATATTGTATTTGATGGAAAGGGGTATGAAACATGGCTGGCAGAAAGCCCCGACCTGCTGCAATGGAAAACGACCGGAAAAATCCTGCCGTTTACAGACCAGACCTGGGATGCCACTCAAAAAGCCGGCTATATGTCGCTGCTCCATACGGATTGGGAACAAAACTATGTGCCGGTGCAATATGATCATAAGTACTGGCTGTCTTATCTTGGCGGTTCTGCTGCCGGCTACGAAGCCGGACGATTGGGTGTGGGGATCGCAAGTACAGCCAACCCGGCAATTGCCAAAGAATGGTCGAGACTACCGCAGCCGGTCCTTTCTCCCGATGATGCCGACGCCCGCTGGTACGATAATAAGAAAATCTATAAAAGTACAATCATCTATGATGAGAAAAAGCTTACGGGTTATCCGTATGTTATGTACTACAACGCTGCAGGCGACAGCAGCTTTAACGGCAGGCAATTTGAAAGCATCGCCATGGCTGTGTCAAACGATATGACGAACTGGAAAAGGCTGGGAGAAAAGCCGCTGCTGACCAAAGGCAGGGGAATATGTGGAGATGCACAGATAGTTAAAATGGATGAGCTGTATGTCATGTTTTTTTTCGGATACGACTGGGAAGAGGGCAATAAAAGCGCTTTTGACCGTTTCGCGTGCTCCTATGATCTCGTAAACTGGACAGAATGGACAGGCGAAAACCTCATAGAACCATCGGTGCCTTATGATCAGCAATATGCGCATAAGCCTTGCGTGATCAACTGGAACGGCACGGTGTATCATTTTTACAATGCCGTTGGTGACCGGGGCAGGGTAATTGCATTGGCCACTTCGAAGGACCTCCGGAACTGAGACTATATAACAAAAATAAGGCGGCAAAAAGCCGCCCTATTTATTCCCAATTCCAATATAACGAAAGAAAGATTATTCTGATTTCTTCTTAAGATCGTTACCGATCTCTTTTGCTTTTTCTTTAGCTTTTTCTGTTCCTTCCTTTACCGCTTCTTTTGTTTCTTTAGCGCCCTCTTTAATAGCGTCCCCGGCTTTTTCCGCCTTTTCCCTGGTAGCATCTCCTACCTGTTCAGCCTTTTCTTTTACGGCATCAGCGGCATCTTTTACACCTTCTTTTGTTGCATCCCAGGCATTTGAGATAGCCTTGCCGGTTTTGTCAAAAAACTTACCTACTTTATTTACGGTTTCTCCTTCTTTCAGTGTAACGACCTTACCATCAGCAGATTTTACATCACCTGTTATGGAAACAACCGTTCCGTCATCCAGTGTGATGTCTTTTTCTGCAACAGTCCAGTTCCCGTCTTTATATACCACTACTTTACCTTCTTTAAAAGTAACGTCGCCATCAGTTACATTATAGGTTTCTTCCACTACCACCGCATCAGGTGTTGTAGTAACCGGTTCAGACTCTGTCTTCACCTGCGATTCGCCGCAAGATGCTAAAACTGCGATCGCTAAAGCTGGTATCAATAATTTTTTCATTGTTCAATGTTTTAATTGGTTATTTGCTCAAATGGTTACCCCATACAATGAAAAAAAGATGCCAGTTTTTTTAATTGAAAAGCATTAACATTTTTGTAACGCCGGTTTATATTGATAACTAATTGGTTACTGACGTATAAAAAAAGAGTCCGGCGACAAAAAACCGGATGGTGGCTTACCGTTTTTTTCGCACCGGCACCTGCTTACTCACGGTAGTATCTCCCTGGCGCAGGGCCCATTGGTAAATATTCTGATCACCGGCAAGCCACTGGGTAGGATAATTCACTTTGTTTACCGTTTTTGAATTTACCAAAAGCAGGTTTTTCGCCGTCCAGTTGTTTTCTGAGGGATCATAGTACCGGTTGAAAGAATGATGCTTTCCGCAGTTACCATCTTCGCAAAAATTTGTCCAGATAAGGTGTGCAGCTCCGGGAAAAGAGTCATTGATATTGGTTGTTCGTTCCCATACATTCCTGCCGTCGTTTACCTGTTCAAATCCCAGGTAGCTTCCGTATCCTGTTTTCTTTCTCGAATGAGCTACCCAATGCCCATAACGCTGAGGCACAGGAAGCGTAGCATCGGGATTATTTCTTGCGGCGCCTACCCCCTGTATACTGACGATAGACTGAAAGGTTGTAAAATAGGAATAGTCATCAGGCGTGGGCTGGTAAGTGCAATACATATCCCATTCCCAGCTTCCCATACTCACTCCCATTGCATGCCTGGCATATCTTCTTATCTGCGGAAACCTGGCAAGGAGCGCATTTATGGCCGGTTTTAAAAATTTCGGCCGCACCCATTTAGCAGGTAACAGCAGGGTGATGTAAACAGGATAGTGTACCTCGTTCCCAAGTGTTACACTGCCGTCCCAGGAGCTGTTCCTCAACCAGAAATGGGGACCAAACAAGGCAATTTTCGATGTATCAGTTCCTACAGCGCCAATACCGTGGATGACAAAAAAGGCAGCCATGGAATCCTGCCCCGGCTTGTAAGTAATCCTGGCTTTGATATTACTGACCAGGGTAGTATCCAATGTTATGTACTGCGCGGATGCGCTCAATGATACGGTAACCAGGATAAAGACCAATATCTTTCTCATCTTTAAAAATTGAATAAGAGTTGAATTGGTTATTCAGGGATGTATGAAATTTAGAACCTTGGTACAGGACATTGCATTTGCCGCATATTCTGGTTTGTCTGGTTATAATAATTCTGGTATAACAGGGCAAACTCGGAAGCGCCCCGGATATTATTGTAATTGCTCAAAGCAGATGCGGTGGCATCATACGAAAACATCAGCCTTACGGAGTTCCATTGAAAGCCAAGCATGGGTATCAGCGCATCTCCTCCCCGGTAATATAATCCGCCGATCAGTTGTGTTTGCCCGTCGCCTGACAGGTTGTAATTGCCATGCAGCCCCAGCGTAAGCTCCTTTGCTTTGGCCTGTGTAGTGAAATAAGCGCCGGGGCTTACAATTACCCTGTCATTCACTTTGAGCATTGCATCAGCAAAAGCAATATACCTTCTTGCAACCGTATTATCATAACCGGGCGTGTTGAAAAAGCTTTCTTTCGGTGCATTGACATGATGAACAGAAGCCCCGCCATGAAGGTAAATATCATCGGTAGGGAACCAGGCATAGTTTAGCCCTACCTGCACATCGAGATAATTGATGTTGGTGGCTGAAAAATTTTCTCCGCTGGGCACGCCCACATCGAAAAAAGTGCCGTTCCACTGACTGTCGAATGTAAACTTGGTGATGTCCACTCTTTTATTCGCCCAGCCGATATTGAACCCGGCAGACAAAAGTCCCGTATTCCCCAGCATCTGGTGATAGGCTGCGGACCCGTATACTTTGGTAGAAGTAAGGTTACCGCTTCCGGCAACATCCCTCATGATCAAACCGCCTACGCCTACCCATCCTGTTTCAAAATAATCACGCAGCACCTGGGCATCCCCGAAAATACTCATCGTTCTGAACTGAGCTGGTATACTGGCCCATTGCTGCCGGTAGTTGGCGCCCAGGCGATAATCGTGCTCGGGTAAAAAACCGGTATTGGCAGGGTTAGTGCTGAGGGGTGAATTGAAAAACTGTGAAAAATGCAGGTCCTGCGCACACAACTGCGACGACAGCAACAAAAGCAATGCCCAGGAAATATGCCTGCCGGCATATCTCCGCATCCGTTCACCCGTATTAAAGAAAATCCCTCTCATTTCTTTCGTTTTATATTCAGCAGTCAGTCTTTTTAAAGATACTAATCCGGCCTATCTTAACAATGTTATATCTCCTTTTTTACGACCCCTCGTTCCGTCCGTAAATTGCACTTCCAGGGTGTATGCATAGGTATCCATCGGCTGTAATACGCCCTTGTATTTACCATCCCATCCAACACTTTGGCTGGCGGACTGAAATACTACCTGTCCCCAACGGTTGTATATTTTAAACGTCATTTTATCGATGGCATACCCCCTGACGTATACAAGATCATTCACGCCGTCCCCATTCGGCGTAAAGGCGGAAGGCACTGCTATCAGCGGCGAAACAAGTGCAGAAACCGGCGCACAGGCCGTGTCGACGCAGCCGTATTCATTAAAAGCCAGCAGGCAGACATTAAAATCAGCGGTACGGTTGTACTGATGAACCGGGTTTACCAGGTTGGAGGTATCGCCGTCACCAAAATGCCAGGAATAGGTCACCGCTCCCATGGAAGTATTGGTAAAAGTGGTAGGGGTATTTTCCTGCGGCGTTACCGGGCTATACGTAAACCCGGCTGTAGGCCGGTTCGACACCGTGATGGTAAACCGCGTGGAATCTACCAGGTTACAGGTGCCGGGATCCCTGGCAATCATTCTGATGGTATAGGTGCCCGCCTGCGGATATTCATGCGTCGGTGCGAAGTCGGTAGAGGTGGTTCCGTCTCCAAAATCCCAGAAGAAGGTCCTGCCGGCTTCCGTAGTGTTCCTGAAAAAGGCCGTATGCGGCGCGCATCCGGTAGGATCGGTCTCAAACTGCGCTTTTACATTTACCGCTACCCGCAATGTATCCGTAATGGTTTCCGGACCATTACAGTAGCTGGTATCCCTGAGCGTAAGCGTAACAATATAAGTGCCTGGTGCGCTATAGCTGTGCGTGGGAGACGTGGATCCGGTAACAAGCGGCGGCGTACCATCTCCAAAATCCCACTGGAAAGAGGTGTCGGTAAACGGCTTTCCTGCCGGCGCCGTAGACAGATTATGGAACTGGTATTTTAAATCAGTGCATGGAAGCAGCTTTTCTATATTCATATCTACAGGCGCCCTGTCCTGTCGCACTGAAATCGTAGTGTAGGCAGTGTCTGCCATGATACACCTGCTCGAATCGACTGTTATCAGCCTGACATTGTATGTTCCCAGGTTTGGATACAAATGACTGATGCCTGCAGTGGTGGTTGTTTCGCTTGTACCATCGCCAAAATCCCAGATATACTGCTTCCCTTTCTGTAACGTATCCAGGAAGTCTACGGTCAGCGGAGCACAACCATAGGTTCTGTAGGGAATACCATCTATGGTGGGACGAATGCCATTGTTTACACCTGTAAAATCCATTTGTATCTTGACCGCAGCCAGGTTACAGCCGTTGGGGTTACCCGATTTAGATCTCCACACCCCGGGGGTTGTGGGAAAAGGATGACTGGGAAACGGACCAATGCCACATGCCGCACAAATGGATTGATAGATAATACCATTGGCATCAAAACGGCTTGTGCCCCCATCTACATGGTCGGCAAGCCCCGTGCGGTTAGGAGAATAATAACCGTAATATGCACCAAACAGGATATCCTGTGCATTCTTTTCCAGCACAAAAAAGTAAAAATCGCTCCCGTCTGTTACACAGCCGCCTGTTATCACGTTGCACCCTTTAAGCGGTAACCCGCCGGTACCTGCCGTACCGAAAGGATCGGGTGCATTAGGTATCAACCTTCCACCCCATCCCGCAACATATACGTTCTCACATTTATCCACAGAAAAAGCAACCGGTGAAATATTATAAACCGGCGAATTGGTTCCAAAAACAGTAGAATACACATAAGCTGAAAGGTCGGGCTCCAGCTTTACGATAAACTGCTTGCCATTCGCGTTGCTATAAACGCCCGCTGTTACCGGCCAACTACCTGTTGTTACCCCGGTGATATAGGGATAACCGCTTTCGTCAAACTTCAAGCCGTATATGGCATCTATCACCTTATCAGCGGCGCCTATATAAGTAGTTCGTTTGAGCGTACCGGCAGGGTCAAAAATGCTGATAAAGCCATCCATCGGATCTCCCCGGTAGGAAGGATATACCACGCCGCTGGCAGGCACGCCCCTGAAATCACTACTTTCTGTGGCGCCGGCTACATAAATATCATTATTGAGCGGGTGCAATGCCAATACATAGGCCCCGTCATTTTTAGATCCGCCAAAACGGGTGCTGAAGATAACCGATGTAGCATCGGGATTCAGCTTTACCAGGACGCCGTCCTGCCCACCGGCAGCCCCGCCCCCCACTGTAGTAAGAAACCCTTCATTGGCATCGTCATTAGACATGGTATTGCTTACAAAGTATATATTATCTGCGGCATCGAGGATCACTTCGCTCCTCGTATCATCTCCATAAAACAGCTTCAGCCTGTCACGGTCTCTCGCGGCGCTTATATTCACACCATCTTCTCCCTTGCCGCCTATGCGCATAGAACCTACCAATCCCGTGCCCGTACTGTTCAGCTTGGTAACTACAATATCCCAGCCCCCGTTGGAGCCTGAACGGTTATCCGAGGGTTGCAGCGGATAAAAAACAGAATTTGTTCTTCCCAGAATAACCAGGTTACCCTGCCTGTCCTCCATGAGGCTATGGGGCTGGTCGGCGCCGGATCCCCCGATGTAGGTCGCGTATACACGGTTGGTTCCGGTAGCATTAAATTTCATTATGCTGATATCAAAAACGCTGCTGCCACCGCCATATTCGGTCTGAAAAGCGCCGACGCTGACAGGAAAGCCACTCCCGAATGCAATTCCTCCCGAATAAAGACTGCCATCCGATCCGTAGGTGGCAGTAAATCCCCATTGGTCTGATGCGCTGCCGGTGAAAGTAGAGAATATCAGCGTGGGATCTATTACAAGCGTCCGCGAACGGTCATAGTTTTTTACTTTCAGCCTGACGGTATTTTTACCCTCCACCACAAACCGGCAGTCAACTTCTTCTGTGCCTGATAAGCCGGGCTGGTAAGAAAAAGGAGCAAGCTCTTTTACATCCCCTACGGAAGTTTGAATGATCAGCTCTTTGTTTTTTACCGATATCCTGTCGGCTCCGTCGTACTTCATTACAATATTGCTTACATCGCCCCCGGGATGTACAATAAAATCGTACTTAAGGGTATTATCCTGGGCGTAATAGCGGATATCAATATTGGGATACACATTTTTGTAGGTAACAGCCTGGTATATTTTGCAGTCCGATCCCCATTTTGAAGGATCGTCCCCTAAAATATAATTCACGTAAGAACTGAGCGGCTTTTCCTTTTCAATAAAGCTGTTTTCACTGGCGCCTTCGAAGCGTACATTATAAGCATGCGAACGAAGAACAAAAGTTTCGGGGTCACCTTTTCCGGGCCGCGGATAAGCTTCCCGCCTGCTCACCCCGGCATCATGGTCATCCGCCCCGTGATTGTGTGTACGATCATGCAGCGCCGTAAGGTCATCTTTATGATGCTGAAGAACCGTGAAGCCATTCTTTTGAAGAAAAAAGGCGCCTGCATTCACATCGCCTTTGAACAATACAGACGGATCCCATTGTCCCTTGTTTTCCACAAATTCTATTGTAGTCTGAGCACGGACACAAAATACGGACAATACAAAACCAATAAGCCAAAATATACTCCGAAACTGCTTCAATTGAGAAAACTTTTTTGTCTACAGATATACAGCGAATTTACCCCTTCAATAATATATTACGATATCTTGCTCCACAAGGTTTGTCCTTTTTGCTGCATCAAAAATTTTTTTAACTTCAAGTTAACTGAAGTATTTAAATCAGGATCTTCACTCAACAATATTTCAGCTTTCTCTTTAGCTAAATCTACCATATGTTTATCATGCACTATACTTGCCAGCCTGAAATTCAGCATTCCGCTCTGCCGTGTCCCTTCAATATCGCCGGGGCCTCTTAATTCCAGGTCTTTTTCTGCAATCACAAAGCCATCGGTGGTCGCCGTCATGATCTTCAGCCGCTCCCGTGCGTCTGTTGTCAGCTTTTTCCCCGAAAGCAGGATACAGTAACTTTTATCAGCGCCTCTTCCTACCCTTCCCCTCAATTGGTGCAATTGTGATAACCCGAACTTTTCAGCGCTCTCAATCACCATTACCGATGCATTGGGAACATTTACCCCTACCTCAATCACCGTGGTGGATACCATGATCTGAGTATCATTGTTTACAAAACGTTGCATATTCACATCTTTCTGCTCGGCGGTCATTCTGCCATGCACCATACTTATCCAGTACGGCGGTCCGGGAAAATAAGCTTTCACATTCTCGTAACCTTTCATCAGGTCTTCATATGCCAGCTTGGAGCTTTCTTCTATCAGCGGGAAAATAATATATGCCTGTCTTCCTTTTTTTATTTCCGCTTTAATAAAATCCATCACCTGCGATCTTGCATCATCGTACCGGTGCACCGTAGTAATGGCCTGCCTGCCCGGCGGCAGCTCATCCATAATGCTGTAATCCAGATCGCCGTAAGCAGTCATGGCAAGGGTACGTGGAATGGGGGTGGCCGTCATCACCAGCACATGCGGGGGAATATCGTTCTTTGCCCACAGCTTCGCCCGCTGTGCCACACCAAACCGGTGTTGCTCATCTACTATTGCCAGCCCCAGGTCCTTAAACTGCACCGGATCTTCCAGCAGAGCATGTGTGCCTATCAGGATATGGATAGTACCTTCGGCAATACCTTCCAGTATCCTGTTACGCTCTGCCTTTTTCGTTGATCCCGTAAGGATCGCCAGCTCCACAGGCATATCCTTCAGCAGCGCCCGGAGCCCTGTCATATGCTGCTGTGCCAGTATCTCGGTGGGCGCCATCAGGCAGCCCTGGTAGCCATTGTCCACGGCCAGCAACAAGCTCAGCAATGCAACAATGGTTTTACCGCTGCCCACATCGCCCTGCAGCAAACGGTTCATCTGGTAACCTTTCAGGGTATCCTGCCGGATCTCTTTCAGTACTCTTTTCTGCGCTCCTGTCAGCTGGAAAGGAAGGTATTTTTCGTAAAAAGTATTAAAGCAGGTTCCTACCTGCCCGAACACAATACCTTTCGTGTAGCGGTGACGGTTAAGCTTTAGCAGGCGCAGCCTGATCTGGGCTATAAAGAGCTCTTCAAACTTCAGGCGGTCCACCGCATTTTCGTAAGATGGAACATCGGGGGGGAAATGGATATCCATGAATGCCCTGAAACGGGAAGGAAACCCAAAGCCGGACAAAATGCTGTCGGGGATATTTTCAGGAAGATCTTCTTCCGTTAAAAGTCCTGTCAACGTATACACCAGCTTACCGATCTGCCGCCCGTTAAGCCCCCTTACTTTCAGCTTTTCGGTAGTGGGGTATACCGGTTCCAGAAATTTCCGCCCGTCACTTTTTTCTTCGGTAAACACTTCTGTTTCGGGATGCGTGATCTGGGGATTACCCATAAAAAAAGAAACCTTCCCGAACACCATAAGATGTTCTCCCACCCTGATATTCTTTTCTACCCAACTGATGCCCTGGAACCACACCAGCTCCAGGCTGCCCGTTCCGTCTGTCAGCTCCGCCACCAGCCGCTTTCCCCTCTTTTCTCCCACGAGGTCGCAGGATACAACCTTTCCGGATACCTGGATGTACTCTGTTGCAGGCGTAATATCTCTTATCTTTTTTACTGCTGTTTTATCAATATGCCGGTAGGGAAAATGCTGCAGCAGGTCATAAAAGGTGAAAATATTCAATTCCTTTTTCAGCAGATCACCTTTTACCGGTCCTACTCCTTTGAGGTACTCTATAGGATTAGATAATATGGAAGACTGCTGGGCTATGACTTACAAAAATTAACTGCAAATGTAAGAAAAACAAAAGGGCTAAAACGCCTCATGATCCGTTCCGGCCGCTTTCACCGGGATACAGCTTCCACACAGGATCGCTTTGCCAGAATTCTTTGGTATCAATATTCATAATAGACAGCTTTCCCTTAAATGCCGCTCCTGTATCTACGTTCCATACATTACAGCCCTGCATGGGAATATCAATATTGTAATATAATGTGGGCGTATGCCCGATAAAAATTTCACTGAAGAGCTTCAATCGTTTAGGAAACATCACAGAATCCCGCTCTATTCTTTTGTCGATGGTAATGGCCATTTCCCATAAAGTACGGTCCCAGGTAAAATTATCGGAAGCAAATTCCTTTTCCGGGCCATGCATGGAGGTAAACCCGGCATGTATAAAAAGCCGGTCATTTATATCCCTTTCAAAATACTTCATCGTCTCAAACCAGTTGAGATGGATGCGTCTGGTATGATCATCAACATCTTTATAGCTGGCAATGGTTTCCCTGCCACCATGCACCAGCCATGCCTGGTTGGCGTATCCGGAACGCAGCCATTCCTCACACCACACATCATGATTTCCTTTGATAAAGATGCATTCTGCCCTGGCAGACAGTTGCAGAAGATAATTAATGGTCTGTGCCGATTCACTCCAGCCATCCACATAGTCTCCTAGAAAGATAAGCTTGTCGCCCACACCTGCCGCCGCTCTTTCCAATACCTGCTTTAACGCTTTCAAACCGCCATGTATATCTCCGATTACAAATGTTTTCATATTATTTCGTCAGAACAAATTAGCACATAATATTCAAAAATCAAACTCGCAGCCTCGTACTGAAGAGCCGCAAAAGATGGTGAACATATGGCAGGTAAATAATAAGATTATGATGTCAGGCTTTGAAGCCTTAGTCGTTATTATTTTTTGTCTGGTAATTCAATCTGCACGTGAGGACACGTGCCAGGGCAACGGGTGGCACTGTTACATGTCGCCGCACAAGTTTCGTTGCCGATGCATTCAAATTGTATTCAGGCGATACGTGAAGACATGTATCAGGGTTACGACCGCAGTGTTGCGTGTCGCCACCCAACATTCCCCGGGGCATTTACAGCAGCTTAAAGAATGTTGAACGTATTGCCGGGGTGGTGTTCGCGCGAAGCCGCCATGATCAACTGTAAATAAATGTTTGAAAAGTCGCATACAGAGCGGGCGCCCGTAGTCCCCTGCACGAAGTTTGATCGTTTATTCTTTTACCGCCCTGGTGATCTCTCTTTTTCCGGGCGGGCCGGGTAACTTGCCTACAGACAGTCCCGCCTCCTGCATCGCCCGCCTGACAACGCCCTTGCTGCAATAGGTAACCAATACGCCACCTGGTTCCATCCACCCTGCCAGTTTCTTAAAAACATCAGGCTGCCATAAACCGGGTTGCACATCGGGAGCAAAAGCATCGTAATAGACGACATCTATTGAAGGCATATGTAAGGCAATATCCTGTATGTCACCGGCAATTTTTGTAAACCGGAAATTGCTGCTTAGCAAGCAGGCTTGCTCCCACGCCTGCGCATGCAATTGAGAAAGAAGCCCCTGCAGGTCAGGTCTTTTCAGCAGGGCACAATAGTTCAACCGGTTGGCAATTGTTATATCCAAAGGGTATTTCTCAACCGTTATATAATCTATGAAAACATTTTTTTGTTCAGCGGCTATATAAGTAAGCAGGGCATTCAATCCCGTGCCGAACCCCATTTCAAAGACACGCACTTCCTGTTGGGATTCCAAAAAAGGAGCTAAAGCTTTTATATATACGTGCCCGGACTCCCGGATAGCGCCATGAACGGAATGGTAGGTAATGTTTAACGGCGCAACCCGTACGGAATGAGAACCGTCTGCCGTTACAATCAACTCTCTCTCCATGGGTCTCTTTCGGGAATGCCTACCCTTTTTTTACATATCGGGTCAGGATAACGATCGTCTGCTCATTTATCTTTCCTTCTATCTGGTCTGTATTATCCGGCACAAGCCGTATTTTTTTAACAACTGTGCCCTTAGCAGCGGTAAAGCTCGTGCCTTTCACATTTAACCCCTGTGTTAAAACAACGGTATCGCCGTTCTCCAGCACGTTACCAAAAGCATCTTTATGAACATCCGCCACTTCAAAAGCGCTCATAGCCCACGACACCACATCTTCATCCAGCTCCACCGAGCTGAGTATATTGTTAGACCAATCCTCGTTTTTATAGGACTGCAGTATCCGGTAGCTCAGCGCCTGTATGGAAGGCTCCGGGTTCCATATGGTTCCCTCCAGGAAGCTCCAGTACGATCCTTTATCCGTTGCATCAATTGCTTCCAGGCAGGATGTGCATACAGCTACCTGGTTCTGGATATTATCATCGCTTTTCGGACTTACAGTATATGCATGAGCAGCCTGGATATTGTTGCATAGTTCGCAGGTCCCCTGGCTACGTTCACTCAGTTGCGCATTTATCGGCATGGTCTTCTTTTTTAAGATGAGGTGCGCAAATGTAAGGATAATATGTTTCTTCCTGTTCATGACCTCGGCTGGAGATGGTGAAAGGAGTTGTAATGAATTTTTCCGCAGATGAGCGCAGGGTCTGTACGCCGATTTCGCAGAATATATATTCGGGGAAAGTTGTTGACAATCCGGAAGGGATGACCATACAGATCACCCTGCATTGAATACCGTCAATAAATATTATTCCGAAAAGGAGAAATCAAAGGGGAACGTAAAAGCTATAATTTTGCCGTTTAAATCAATATAATACAAATGGCTTCAGGCATATTCGCAATTCTTGATGATATAGCCGCATTGATGGATGACGTAGCGGTCGCCAGTAAAATTGCAACTAAAAAAACAGCCGGTATCCTTGGTGACGACCTGGCTGTAAATGCCGAAAAAGCAACGGGATTTCTTTCTTCACGGGAACTTCCGGTATTATGGGCCATCACTAAAGGCTCGTTTTTGAACAAGCTGATCATTGTTCCAATTGCTATCCTGCTCAATATATTTTTGCCGAGCGCCATAAAAGGGATACTGGTCATCGGTGGATTTTACCTGGCGTATGAAGGCGTTGAAAAAATCATCCACTACCTCTTTCACAAACCTCAAAAGAAACATGCTGCGGGAAAACCGGAAGACGATTTAGAAAATCCCGGTGCGGAAAAAGCCAAGATCAGATCCGCTGTTACCACGGATTTCATACTTTCCGTTGAGATCGTCATCATTGCCCTGGGTACCGTGCTGGATAAAAGCCTGGCCCTTCAAATTGCAACGGTTTCTGTGGTCGCCATCCTGGCAACGGTGGGCGTATATGGTATAGTCGCATTGATTGTAAGGATGGATGATGCCGGCTACCGGCTTATCAAAAGATATAACAAAGGGTTTTTAGCGGGACTTGGACACCTGCTCGTCAAATCACTTCCGGTCATTATTAAACTGCTGGCAGTCATCGGGACGATCGCCTTATTGCTGGTTTCGGGTGGAATATTCGTACATAATATAAATTATTTGTACCACCTGCTTCCGGAATTTCCCGTAGTCATAAAAGAGCTGGTAACAGGTTTGATAGCGGGCATCATTGTAGCAGCAGTCATTGGCCTGGTAAAAAAATTATATGCGCTGTTTAAGAAATGATCCTATGCTTCCTTATAATAAATATTTGCTATCGAACTGGTACGATGACTTTAACACAGGAATCGTTGGCAAAAAACATATATTCAATAAAGTATGCGGTTAAGAACTTACGAATCTTTTTGGCTGATCAAGAACGGGCTGCTGTATAGCTACCCGTTGCTGGAAAAAAATATCAACACTTCGATTGCCGTAATTGGCGGAGGCATCACCGGCGCACTGATCAGCGATGCATTGGTGCAGGCGGGGTACAAGGTTGTTCTGCTGGACAAAAGGGATATCGGGCAGGGCAGCACATCGGCTACCACCAGCATGCTGCAATACGAAGTGGATACCCCTCTGACGGAACTGTCTGGTATGATCGGTGAAAAAGAAGCGGCATATTGTTACAGCCAGGGGCGTACATCCATACACGAACTGGAAAAGCTGGTGAAAAAATATCGTATACACTGCGATTTTCAGAAAAAGAGATCCCTGTATTTCGCTCACAATAAAAAAGCAGCGCTCAGGCTGCGGAAAGAATTTGATATCCGCGACAAATATGCATTGGGTGTGCAATGGCTGACACCGGCGCAGGTAAGATCCGCGTACGGAATTATCTGCGAAGGCGCTATTCTTTCGGATACAGCCGCTTCCGTAGATGCATACAGGCTGGCCCATGAGCTTATACAGCACAATATAAAAAAGGGGATGGAAGTATACGACCAGACAGAAATCGTTAAAATGAACTTCAGGGGACGCCGCCCGCAACTTACCACTGCAGAAGGCTGTGTGGTACGATGTGATAAGGTGATCTTTTGTACAGGCTTTGAAAGCACTTTGATGCTGAAAGAAAAAGTTGCAGACTTGTTTTTCACTTATGCTTCCATCAGCGAGCCCGGCGCCAAAGTCAAAAAAGAACTACCGGGCACCCTTGTATGGAATACCGCCGACCCATACCTGTATATGCGCACTACCGGCGACGGCAGGATAATCGTTGGCGGAGAAGATACGGATACGCATGTGGAAGAGGGTCAGCAGAAGAAAAAGGAAAAAGCAGCCGTACGGCTGCAGAAGAAGCTGGAACAAACAATACCGGGCATTCATTTTATAGAAGACTTTAGCTGGTCCGGCACTTTTGGCTCCACCAAAGATGGGTTACCATATATAGGTGCAAGCCCGGAATACAAAAACGCAATATTCGTATTGGGATTTGGCGGCAACGGCATCACCTTCTCTGTTCAGGGAAGAAAAATTGTAACAGACCTGCTCGAAGGCAGGGAAAATAAACTTGCCTATTATTACCGTTTCGGCAGATGATAATGTAAAAGCCGCAGATGCACCCTGCAAGCCCTGGTTTAGAAACTGTGATCGTCGGCAGACGGACCATAGCTGCCCGGCACCTTTATATTATTCAACCTGTAATAAACACCCAGTTGAGCCCTGTGATGTGTTGCCTGATTTAATGCATGTCTTATAGCGCCATACCTAGTCCATTCGGCAAGCTTCTTTCCTTTATATGCCAGCGCCCACATTTTATCCAGCTCCGCCTCCGTAGCCTTATTGAGCCCCTCCAGGG
>CAKSVK010000040.1 GCA_934502905.1 uncultured Chitinophagaceae bacterium | reverse complement strand
ACTAACCACACCCTCATCAACCATGCATACTGTATCAGCGATCCCAAAAGTTTTGGTTACAGCGACTCCTGCTGGGGACTGACCGCAAGCGATATTCCCGGTGGCTATACTGCAAGCGCACCTGACAATGATGTTGGTGTAATAGCTCCTACAGCCGCCATTTCCTCCCTGCCCTATACACCTGAAAAAAGTATGGCGGCTTTGAAGTTTTTCTACTATGTGTTGGGAGATAAGCTCTGGAAGGATTATGGCTTTATTGATGCTTTTTCCCTAACAGACCTATGGTTTTCTGGTTCGTTCCTGGCAATAGACCAGGGACCACAGATCGTTATGATAGAAAATTACAGGAGCGGGTTGTTATGGGATCTGTTCATGAGCTGCCCCGAAATAAAAAGCGGCATGAAAAACCTGGGGTTTAATGGACCGGGACTGTAAGATTAATCAACAAGTAAAATAGCCAGCATGAAAATATCTGCAATAATAGTTGTTCTGATCACCACTCTGAGTACCGTTTCATTACAGGCACAAAAGAAAAAAACAGTGGCGGGATTTGATCCAAAAGCACGCCCGAAAAACCTTACTGACAGCGCTTTGCTGGATCTCGTGCAAAAACAGACCTTTCGATATTTCTGGGACTTTGCCCATCCCGTCAGCGGCCTGGCCCGGGAGCGAAGTAACGTTGCTTATAATTATGGAGATGAGGTGGTAACCACCGGTGGCAGCGGTTTTGGTATCATGTCTGTGATCGTGGCAGCAGAGCGTGGCTGGATAGAGAGGGATACCGCCACTAATTTTTTATTAAAGATGGTGAAATTCCTGTTGAAAGCAGACGCCTACCATGGCGTATTCCCGCACTGGCTGCACGGTTCCAGCGGTAAAACCATCCCATTCAGTCGTAAGGATGACGGAGCAGACCTGGTGGAGAATTCATTTTTGTTCCAGGGATTATTATGTGCACGCCAATACTTTAATAAAGATAATCCTGCCGAAAGGGAGTTGCGTAACCGGATCAACTCGCTGTGGAATGATATTGAATGGGATTGGTTTACAAGGGGTGGACAGGATGTGTTGTACTGGCATTGGAGTCCGAACAACGGGTGGGCAATGAACTTCCCTTTGCGCGGCTTCAATGAATGCCTGATCACCTATGTGCTGGCGGCAAGTGCCGAACGATATCCTGTGCCGGCTTCCGTCTATCACAACGGGTGGGCACAAAGCAATTTTTTCAAGAACGGAAAAAAGTTTTACGATATAACCCTTCCGCTTGGCTTCGATTACGGGGGACCGTTATTTTTTTCGCATTATTCCTTTCTCGGACTGGACCCCAGGAGATTGAAAGACAGGTATGCCGATTACTGGGAACAAAACAGGAACCATACACTGATCAACAGGGCTTATTGCATAGACAATCCTAAAAATTACAAAGGATATGGAGAAAACTGCTGGGGACTGACTGCCAGTGATACTTATACAGGATATGCCGCCCATTCTCCCACTGAAGACCTGGGCACCATCACCCCTACGGCAGCATTATCCGCTTTTCCTTATACCCCCGAATATTCCATGCAGGCATTACAACATTTTTATTACGACCTGGGTGATAAAATATGGAGCCAATACGGCTTTGTGGATGCATTTAATGAAACACAAAGCTGGTATGCTTCCAGTCACCTGGCCATAGATCAGGGACCGATCATTGTGATGATAGAAAACTATCGCAGCGGGTTGATATGGAACCTGTTTATGAGCTGTCCCGAAGTGCGAAAAGGCTTACAAAAACTGGGCTTTGAAACCGGCTATCAATAACGTTGCCGGTTCCATCCCTGCAAAAGAATATGGTCCTCCTGGTCATTGCCGGCTTTCATCTTTATCCCCCGGTGGTAAAGCTTCAGTGTCCTTCGGTTCCTCTTCTTCCTTTACTCTTACGTGTTTGTTCCGGAGGCGTACTATCGGGTTGGTCATAGGACTCAGTCCGGGGCGGTCATCTCCCAGCAGGAATCCCCAGTGCCTGAATTCGGTGGTATGATCAAATATTACTTTAAGGATTGCCATGATCGGCAACGAAAGGAACATTCCGGATACACCTGCCAGCGTACCGCCTATCACTACACCGATAATGCTGACCAGGGCATTGATCTTGACCTTTGATCCTACGATCTTGGGCATCAGTATATTATTGTCCAGGAACTGAACAGCAGTGATAACGCACAGCACAACGACCACCTGCCACAGATCGCTGGAGGAGGTCAGCGTCAGCAATACGCCAACCAGGTTACCTATCAGGGCGCCTACATAAGGGATCAGGTTTAAAAATGCAAAAATAATGGCGATCAGCAATGCATGCTTGATACCGAACAGCAACAGGGTCACGCCGAGCAGGATGGTCATATAGGTGATCTGTATCAACAGTCCCACAAGATAACTCTTCACAATAACCTCTGTCTCCCTCAATGCAGATTCTACCTGCGGATGATCCTCCTGTTTGAACCAAAGGAAGACAAACCGCAGCAAAAGGTTCTTGTAAAAAAGGATCAGGAAAATATAGATGGGTAATAAGCCCATGAAAACAAACACACCGGTCAAAGAAACGGCTGCACCGCTGAGATAGGTGCCGGCATTGTCCAGCAGCTTGTTGCCCTGGTCGCGCAGCATGTTGATCTGATCGTCCAGTGATATCTCGAAGGTGCTGGTGATCCAATAGCTTAAGGTATGCCAGTGATCATTCAGGTTTTTCTGAAGCTGCGGAAAATCTTTTACCAGGGCTGCAATCTGGTAGGAAAAAAAAGTAAGCACTCCGGCGACGGCAATCACCGCCGCAAGTATTGCCAAAACAATAGCGATCAATTCCGGTACTTTTATTTTCCGGAAAAAACGGAATAGGGGAAGCAACAGCAAACTCAGGAAAAATGCCATTAACAGCGGCATTATAATCTCATTTCCCACGTAAAATAGAACCAGTATAAGACAGAGACCTAACAGTTCAATGGATCGTTTTACGGTAAGAGGAAGTGTTTGCATGCAGAAAGTATTTATTGATATGTGAATTTAAATCGAAAACCTGATTTTTAAGGGTTCATAAAGTTTTCTGGCAAAAAAATGCGGAGCCAACCGGCTCCGCATATAAGTTATGGTTAAGTATCATACTGTCCCTCCCATTCTCTCCAGCAGGGTCCTGGTCTTTTTTATTCCTTCGTATTCATCCAGGCTGCTTCCTTCGTACTCGATACCAATATACCCTTTGAATCCGTTCTTTTTAATGATCGCCATTACTTTTTTATAATCGGTTTCAACACAGTTTCCTTTGCTGTCAAAATCATACGTTTTGGCGCTGGCGCCTTTGGCATAGGGCATCAGCTCTGCAACGCCTACATAACGGTCGTATTCTTCCACACATTTTCCATTTTCACGCTTAATACAGAAATTACCAAAATCCGGCAAGGTGCCTACATTACTTTTATTTACTTTTTTCATTACTTCCGCCAGCCATTTTCCATTGGATGAGTAACCGCCATGATTTTCCACAATAATATTGATCCCCACTTTTTCCCCATATTCTCCAAGGCGGCCTAACCCGTCAATGGCAGCCTGCTGTACATCTTCCGCACTGCCCGTTCCGAAGCTGTTCACCCTGATGGTAGTGCATCCCAGGTATTTTGCCGCGTCTACCCACTTATAATGGTTCTCTACGCTTTGAATACGTTTTGCTTCGTCTGTTTCTGCAAGTCCTCCCTCTCCGTCTACCATGATCAGGTGATTTTTTACGCCGTTATCATTCACCCGTTTCATCAATTCATTCAGGTAACCGGTATCATTTGCCTTGTCTTTAAAGAACTGGTTAACATATTCTACAACATTTATTCCGAATTCCTTTTTCGTAATAGCAGGAAAATCCAGGTTGTCAATCTTCTTACTGAAAAGCGCTTTATGAAGCGACCATTGTGCCAGTGAGATCTCAAAAAAAGGTTTTTTATCCGTAGCGAATGAGTCAACCGGTAAGGAAGCAACCACGCCGGAACCGGCCAGCAACGTACCCATTTGCCTGAGAAAAATACGACGACTTGAATGCATATAAATAGGTTTTTGTAAGGGAACAATATTACGCTATTTTTGAAAGTTTGCGCAAAAGAATTGCAACAACGCAATATATGTTTCCCTGCCTTTTCTGCCACGATCCGTGATCCGTTGTTGCCCGATGCATATCATCCGCCCACCTGCCTGAGCGCGACAGACACTTCTCCCGCCTTGCGCGATCAACGTGACAAACCGCAGGTGGAAACAAGCGCCATTATTACTATCACATTATCTCCGAAGCGAATCGCACCGGCAACCAAAGCTGACAATTATTTTCCACCTGTCTTTTTCGCTTTCTTTTTTTGGGGGACCTTTAAGCCTTCTTCCCTTGCTTCCGAAATACCAATAGCAACTGCCTGCTTACGGTCCGTCACCTTTTTACCGGAGCTGGATTTTAGTTTCCCCTTCTTAAATTCCTTCATTACATCTTCAATCTTTTCTTCGGCTTTTTTAGAATACTTTGCCATAATCCATGTTTTTAAGATTCAGAATAACTATGCCAAATCAAATTCTATTCCGGAAAACGATCTGCTGTCATGCTAGTGTCATGTCAGCGATAAAACGACAGCTAATATTTCCCGCTGATTTCGCAAATAAGCGCAGAAGACTTTGATTATCTGCGGAATTCAGCGGAATCTGCGGGAGATCTCAAATTGAAAATTCATGTTTGACATGACACTAGTGGCTTTTACATGCCGGGGTTGTACAGGATCATTAACAGTTATTACCAGTATTACCAGACAAATACCTGCCTCTATAAGGAACTGGCAGGCTTTGGGATATTTATGAGTGATCTGTGCAGAAGATCATACCCTTTTACATGAAACAGGGAAATATGGGGAATTAAGCGCACAAAATTTAACTTATCTGTTTGCGCTACACCTGTAATGCAGGGTAAGTATAATGCCATTCAAATACATGCCGCCCTGCAACTATTTTATCATATCCAGGTAAGGTTGCAGCGCAACCGGTCTGCCTCCCTGTTTCTTGCTCTCATCAGCAGCTTCCATAAAAGCATAGATCTCCAGCGTTTCGCCCGGGTCAACCGGAACGATACCGGTATTGAAAAATTTAATGATCTCAAGGAGCATAGGTTTGTAACCTGAATATTCGCTGATATGGATATTCCCGTTTTCCCCAAATGTTATTCCACCATATTTGTGCCTGCCGGTTCTCGTTCCCCGGAAAGTGCCGAGTCTTCCATCTTTCCAGGCACCAACGGCAACATCCGTATCAGGCACATGAATACGGCTGACAGTGGCACATCCCATACCCATGGCTGTAAAAAGCATCTCCACGCCATGGATGCCATACCAGTAGAGGTCGGTATGAGAAGGCTCGAGCACTGCGGGTGAATATGTTTCCGCACCCAGCACTTTTCCTACCAGGCTGCCATTACGGATAGCTGCGAGGTTTTCAACATAACGAAGGGAAGAAGCAGAAAAAAAAGGCGTTTTATATTGTTGCGAGGCTTTAAATATTTTCACTACATCCTGATAACGGGCAGCAACAGGCTTATCAATAAATATCCGTTTACCTGATTTAAAAACCGGCAGCGCCTGCTCCAGGTGCAGCTTTCCGTCATTGGTCTCCAGCATGATCACATCACTGCCTGCAATCACCTCATCTATGGATGCCGCTATTTTTACACCGAATTCCCTGACAGTTTTGGTATATCCTTCAATACGGGAATAGCTGCTTTCTATATCACGGCTTCCATACGGATATGCTATCGTGATAGTATAGCCATCAAAGGCATTACCCGCGTCTTTGGCATTTAATGCTTTTACGAACTCTATAGAATGAGATGTATCCAGCCCGATCATGCCGACACGCCTGCCTGCCGGAGTGCTCCCGGAGAAAGCAAGGCTATCAGCACCCAATCCCACGCCCAGCCCAAGCAGCGAGGAAGCCTGTATGAATTTTCTTCTGTCCATATGATGTATTACGGTTCTTACGAATTTTTAAATGTAGTATAAATTTTCTGATTGCCCGGTGACAGGGATTTATGGTGGAGCAGAAGTTTTTTGATCAAAGATGAATGAGCAATCAGTTCCTGCCTTGCAAAATGCTGTCAACAAACCTGATCACTTCATTTTGCCTTTGTATCAGCCCTTCCATCGACACCGTATCCGGAACATTATTTTGCTGGTACTCCTCAATCAAAGGAAGTGTTTTAAACAGCTTGACGACCTTATGCAGGTCGGATATCTTCAGGTTTTTCATTTCGATGGTATCCGCCAACAAACGATGTCTGTGCATGGAGCTGTCATAGTGCCTGATATGCGCATGAATGATCGCCTTCAACCTGCCTGCCAGCAGGCTATCACTGATACTACTGATATGGTTACCTGCAGAATTATAATACGCACGATTTCTTCCGTTGAAATGATTGTAGGCAGCAACGGAATCCGGTCTTCCCTCTTCCAGCTCCCTGATCTCCCTTTCCAGCTTCTTTAAATCCTCATCTTTTCCTGACACCTCGGAGTAGAGGCTTTCAATGAGATCGTCATACCCTCTTTTGCTGACAATTTCGATCGTGGATTTTTTATTTTCCAAAGCTTTGGGTAAGCCATCTGACCTGTTCTTACAGGCCATTAAAACAGAAAACGTTAACAAGATTAAAAACAGGACACAGTTTTTCATAACATAACCGATGGTGTATAAATGTACTTAAAATTCATACGCATCACGCTCGTGCACATTTCAAATTTTTGCAGGCGGTGGTGACACCCGTCCCCCACACCCGGCATGCATCATTACAGGCAGACACCACTGATCGGTCCCGTCTGCATTTGCGCTGCGCGTGAGGACAAGTGTAGAGGCAAGGGCCGCCCGTTTGCGTATCTTCACGCAACTGACAAACGGTTTATTCCGCTACCAGTCAATGTTTCACCGGCCGGAAAATTTATACAGAACAAAAACCTGAACTATTATTGCGGCATTTGTTTATCCCCGATTTTGCCGCAATGAGAATAGTTCTCACCAGAGGTAAATGCGCTCATCACGCTTTCACCCCTACTAATATCATATGTGTTACAGGATAGGTTATCGGCGATACACCCCCGCTTTTCCATTCAAAAAGAGAAACTTTTCCCTTCCAGCGGTTCTCCACGATCCATTGGTTGGTAAATACCCCCGAGCCGGGATGTATCATGAATCCCGCTGCTGTAAGCTGCGCTTTCCATTCATCAAAGTCCCAAAAGCAAAACGTTTCGTGCATCTCGCTCTGCCAGTTATCCGTATAATCTTTACGGCTTAAAAATTCCGCTGCATCCTTCAATAAAAGCTTGATATACCATTGTCCGGAAATTTTAATGCTTTCATACGCCAGTTTGTAACCCTCCTGCGCCCGGAAATCTTTTGAAAACCTGAGAAAACGACTATAGGTGGAAAGAGACTGCAGGTAAGCAGCAAGTGCTTCCCGCCCGTCAATTTGTTTGAACGGATCTGTATTATCCCCATCCGTTTCGTCAAGCTGCATATACACCTGCTTATCTTTTTCAAAAGGCGCTACCACATCCCGGTTTACCCATACACCGCCGGGAGCCAGCTCTTCATACCTGTTTTTAATAAACTGCAGCAGGTCCTGCCTGCTTCCATAAGATTCAATTTCATGGGTAAGCGAAGAAGTATGGATCGTATTCATTGAATCCTTGGGAAATACGAGCCCGGTAACTGCATTCTTCTGCGAGAAAAAAACAAAGGGATTTTTGAACTCCCCGTTTTCTTTCCGTTGCCGGCATATTTCAAACAAATGCCGGCTCACTTCAATACCATACAGATCACTTTCCCTCAACTGCTCATCCTGCGATGCCAGCCTGATCCAGCTGCCCACCGCACAGCCTATATCCCCTACCCGTCCCGGCTTCAGGAAAGAAGCTGTTTCGTTGTATTTCAGTTCCGCTATATCATCCATCTGGCGGACATATACATTATAATCACGTGTTTCCGTCAGGTCTCCATCGCCGCTGATCATGTGATCGCTGAACAACAACCGTACCCTTTCCCCCAGGTGGTATTTTTTCCACACTTTATATGCCGCGGGATGCATTTCCTGCTTCACAAAAAGGTCCCCGGACCAATTATCCGTGGATGCAATATGCTTCACAAGATCCCAGGGCATGGTTTCCTTATATTCCCAGGTGCTCATATCGCGAAGCTCTGCCGGCAAAATGGTGTATCCCAGGGAAGCGTACATCTGCAAAACAGGGGTTGAACAGATAACAATGGTATTTTCGGGTGTGCACTGCAGGTGCCCGTCACTTTCATTGCTGATACGTTTGATAGTATAGTCGGCAAATCCTTTAAGATCGCCGACATCATCAATTCCATAGATATAAACCGGAACGGGCAGGGCGGTTGCCATCGCCTCTATCGTTACAGCACGCAGGTAAAAAGGCAGCGGATTCCTTCGCGTATTGGAATGGTTAGCTGATGTCACCGCAAATATGATCGCCTCTACCGGCTCCTTCACTGTAATAGCGTTGCCGAAAGCATCCGTAAAAGACGATACCCCTTTTTGTATAAGCCTGTTCAGGTAACGTTCCTGGAATTGAGTTAAAACCTGATGCCGTCCTGGTATTAATAAATACATGTATATTTTTTATAGTGCAACAATTGAATCATTTTAATATCACCGGCGGTTAACCCGTTATACCTGTCCCGGTAGCCTTGCAATTTACATATTACCCTTGCTTCTTCCATTCTCCGGTTTGTTATATCCGGATAATTTCATTTATTTCGGGACAACAGAATCTAACAACGATTTCGCATGAAACAAATTATAACGGTTGTCTGCATTTTTATGATCGCCGGGACAGCAAAGGGGCAAACAAATACTAATTACGATGAGTCGAAAGTAACACCCTATGTATTACCGGAAGCACTGAAAACAACTGCAGGCCGAACCATCCGGAATGCAAAGGACTGGGAATCGCTGCGCCGTCCTGAAATACTGGAGATATTTTCCCGCGAAGTATACGGGAGAACACCCCGTCAGAAACCTGCCGTAAGGTATGAGCTGATCTCTGAAGATAATATGGCAATGGGTGGCAAAGCAATACGTAAAGAGATCAAAGCCTGCTTCTCCGATGCGGAAGATCATTGTGTCGCCATCTTATTATATCTTCCAAAATCCGGCCGGCCCGCTCCTGTTTTCCTCGGGCTCAATTTTGAAGGCAACCATTCCGTATATGCCGATACGGGTATTCAGATCAACCCCAGGTGGATGCGCCGGACCGATATCCGCGGCGTGGTGAACCATCATGCAACCGAAGCCAGCCGCGGACAGCTTTACAGCCGCTGGCAGGTAGAAAAATTAATAGAAAGGGGATACGGACTGGCAACCGTTTACCAGGGGGATTTTGAGCTGGATCGCCCCGGCAGGTCGGGCAAAGATGGTATCCGCCACCTTTTCGGAACCGGCAATGCAAATGATGAATGGGGAAGCATTGGCGTATGGGCCTGGGGCCTCAGCCGCGTGATGGACTACCTGGAAACCGACACAATGGTAGATGCAAAAAAAGTAGCCCTGGTAGGTCACTCCCGGCTGGGAAAAGCAGCCATCTGGGCAGGTGCGCAGGATCAGCGATTTGCCATGGTGATCTCCAATAATTCAGGCGAAGGCGGTGCATCACTCAGCAGGCGCAATTACGGTGAAACCATTGCCGACCTCAACCGGGTAGTATCCTACTGGTTTTGCCCCAATTATAAAAAGTATAATGAAAATGCTGCAGCGCTGCCGGTAGACGCGCATCTGCTGCTGACGTTGATGGCACCCCGCCCCATTTATGTAGCCAGCGCCACACTCGATACCTGGGCCGATCCGAAAGGAGAATACCTTGCTGCATATGAGGCAGGTGCTGTATATGCGCTATATAATAAAAAAGGACTGGCAGACACTGTTATGCCGCCACCGGATACACCTGTCGGTGAAGGTAGCATAGGTTACCATCTCCGGACAGGTGAGCACGATATCACGGCCTATGACTGGGAAGGCTACCTGAACTTTGCAGACAAACACCTTAAATAAACGCCTCCTCAGATCTGTAATGGTGTTATGTGAAAACATAACGGATGCATTTCTTATTGCAGAGAATCATGCATAAGAAACCAATTATTATCTGGATTTCCATAAAGCACTGTCATTAAATGACAAAATACAGTCAGCATCGGATATAATATCGAAAGTAATTCTCATTGAAATGATAGAGTTTTGATACTATTCTATCACCATTAACCGATTGCTATGATCTATTTTTTTTGTCCAACAAAACTGTTCCCGTTAAGACTGGATGTGATACAGAAGAAGAAGTAATTTTTTGATGACTTTTCCGGATAGCAGAAGATTATCCCGGCGCTGAATCATCGGCGTCACACATCAGCGGCTTTTTTATTACCCAAAAGCCGGATGGTCGTTTATTACCCACCCTTAAGAGCTATAGCAACACGGTGTTTACCGTGCAGGGAAATCTTTTACCCAACCGAAAACACTGTATACATAAAATGATACAAAAAATTACGTACCCGACATTTATTCAAAACCAAAGACACTCTATTATGAAACGTATCTTGCCGCAATGGGCAGCCAGTTGCCCCGTAAGAGGTAGTCTGCAAAAAATTGCAGGAAGCAGAATTTTACTCTCTGTCTTCATCCTCTTTTTATCAACTAACATTTATGCACAAACGACAGTAAGAGGAAAAGTAGTGGTGGAAGGAGACACGCCGCTTGCCGGTGTATCTGTTCAGGTGAAAGGAGAAAATATTTCTACCCTGACGGATGCAGGTGGAGTATTTACCATTTCTGCCGCACCTAATGCCACACTCATTTTCACCCATGTTGGATTCGCTACGCAGGAAATAAATGTGAACAACCAAAGTGACCTGCTGATAAAGCTGGAACCGGAAGGGCAGCAGCTCGATGATGTGGTGGTAGTGGGATACAGCACACAAAAGAAAGCAACGGTGACCGGTTCCGTCAGCACTATTTCTTCTGAAAGCATTCTTACCACGCCCGCCACTACCACTTCCGGTGCGCTGGTAGGTAAAGTGCCCGGGCTGACTACAAGAGCGCCCGACTCCAGGCCGGGACGGGGATTGAATATGCAGATCAGGAATATGGGAAATCCTTTGTTTGTAATAGACGGCGTTCCCTATACCGGGGGAAGCACTACCGCCACGGCATTTGGCTTTAACCAGGGCTCGGGGCAGGATGTATTCAACTCACTCGGCCTGGAAGACATCGAAAGTGTTACCATCCTGAAAGACGCATCTGCATCCATCTATGGCTTGCGTGCAGCCAACGGGGTGGTGCTGGTAACCACCAAAAAAGGACGACGCGAAGCACCTTCCATCAATGTCAGTGGCTACTACGGTTTACAGAATTTCACCCGTTATCCCAAGCCGCCGTCTGCGTATGTGCACCAGCGTGCCGTGGTGGAAGCAGAACAAAACATCGGGCAGGATCCGTCTATGGTCTTATCCAAAGATGAGCTGGAAAAATGGCGGCTGGGTACCGATAGCGGCTACCAGAGCTACGATTATTATAAAATGGTAACACGCCCCAACGTGCCGCAGAAATACATCAACCTGAGCACTTCCGGCGGAACCCAGAGAACAACTTATTACCTGTCGCTCGGGCACCTGGACCAGGATGCTATCATCCGGGAGTTTAACTACAACAGGACCAACCTGCAGGCAAACCTTAATACCAAGCTGGCAAACAGGCTGCAGGTAGGCGCACAGGTAGGCCTGCGCCTGGAGAAAAATTACAATGTAGGGGTGCCGGGACTGGATGACTATTTCAATCCCTTCCTGAGCATATTCAGCATGTGGCCCACCGAAGCGCCCTATGCCAACAACAATCCCAACTACATCAATCAAACGCATAATGTAAATGTAAACCCCGCTACCTATAAAACTGACGTTACCGGATGGATCTGGAACATATGGCATGCCATGGACATCAAGCTCAATGCACAGTATGACCTTCCATTCGGGCTAACGGCCAAGGCTACCGTAGCATACAACTATATGAATGAAGATTTTGACGGGATGGAGTATACTTACCCTGCCTACATCTATAACCCTACAACGGGGGTGTATGAAGACAGGGCTCCCAACGGTGCCTTATATGGCAACCAGAACCCGTGGCGGGAAAGGCACAAACGAAATGTGATCACCCGTTATGGACAGTTTACTTTAAACTATGACAAGCAGCTGGGAGATCACAATATTTCAGCCGTTGCGGGTTATGAAAGATCCGATTACGAGAACACCTATTTTGTGGTGCACACAGTACCTTCCAACAATTATATCCCATTGATGTCGTTTTCCGAACAGGACTACCTGGCCGATACCTGGGCGGTGGAAGCCCGTGCAGGTTTTATAGGACGGCTTAACTACAACTACAGGCAAAAATACCTGCTGGAGCTGTTGGGGCGCTATGATGGATCCTACCTGTATGCGCCCGACAGCAGGTGGGGTTTCTTCTCCGGCATTTCTGCCGGCTGGCGTATTTCCGAAGAAGCGTTTTTCGACAATTCGGGTATTGTAAACGACCTGAAAATAAGGGCCTCTTATGGCGAAACAGGCAGTGAAGCCAGCATCAACGCTTTCGATTACCTCGCAGGCTATAATTATCCCGCAGGGAATTCCGTTCTGAACGGCAACTTCGTGATAGGTGCCAGGCCCAGGGGGTTGCCTATTACCAATCTTTCCTGGATCGTTAACCGGACCAAGAACCTGGGGGTGGATTTCTCCCTGTTCAACAACCGGCTGACAGGCCAGGTGGACTTGTTCGAACGCGTACGTTCCGGGGTGCCGTCGGTACGAAGAGATGTGCTGATGCCGCTGGAAGTAGGGTATACATTACCGTTAGAAAACCTGAACAAGGATGCTACCAGGGGAATTGAAATGATGCTGACCTACGCCAGCAATGTAGGAGACTTTGAATACTCCGTTGGGATAAATGGAACACTTGCCAGGAATAAGATCCTGCTTGATTATAAGCAGCCTTTCGGGAACTCTTATCACGAATACAGGACAACTAACCAGGATCGCTGGGTTAGTTCCGGGGAAACATTCATGTATAAGGTCATAGGAAGATTCCAGTCCCAGGAAGAAATAGACCACTACCCCGTGAACATTGACGGACAGGGAAACAGGACGATGCTGCCCGGGGATTTCATCTACGAAGATTTCAACAACGACGGTATTATCAACGACCTGGACAGGCAACCGTTGGGCTGGGCAAGAGGGCAGAATCCGCTGCTACAATTTGGCTCCGCCATCAACCTCCGGTATAAAAACTTCAGCCTGTCCATGGTACTGGCGGGTGCGTCTCTGATGTCCTTTGAACGGGCAGTAGAGCTGAAGATCATGTTCCAGAATAATGGAACATCTCCCCACTACATGTTTGAAGACCGCTGGCACAGGGAAGATCCTTATGACCCCAACAGCGCATGGGTACCGGGTACTTACCCTGCCATCCGCAGGGGAAACAGCCATATGAATTACCAGAACAATACATTCTGGACAACCAATATCAGCTACCTCCGGCTTCGCAACCTGGAGTTCGGGTACAACCTGCCCAAACACCTGACCAGGAAGATAAGCGCCCAAAACCTGCGGATTTACGTAAACGCCACCAACCTGTTGACATTCGACAATGTACGCAGGTTTGAAATAGACCCGGAGATCACATCCGGTGGCGGACTGGTTTACCCCCAGCAAAAGCTGATCAACTTTGGATTTAACTTATCATTCTAAATTTTTCCAGATATGAAACTAAAATATATACCGATTGTGCTGCTGCTGATAGCAGGCGTATCATGCAAAAAAGACTGGCTGGAGAGAACGCCTAAAAGTATCCTGACCGATGCGCAGGTCTGGAACGATCCTACACAGCTGCTGGCGCTCATCGCCAATTATTACGACAGGATCCCAACCCATATGGGTTTGAACAACGTGACAGAAAACTCAGGAACGCTTGTGCTATCCAACTGGCGGAACATGGCCGATTATGATGACGCCATGTGGTCCGGCAACTCTAATGACGAAGGCCGGAATAATATTCCCACCTACCCTGCCGATAAATGGAACTACTGGGATTATGCGCTGATAAGAGATATTAATCTTTCGCTAGAAAAAATGGAAGAGCTGGGCACCAGGCTGACACCTGAAGTGAAACAACAGTTCAACGCAGAGTTCAGGTTCATCAGGGCCTGGATATATTTTGAGCTGGTCCGCCGGATGGGCGGTGTGCCATTGGTGACCACGCAACTGATATACGATTACAGCGGCGATGTCACGCCCTACCAGGTACCAAGGGCCAAAGAAGAAGCGGTGTACGATTTTATTGCCAGCGAAATGGATGACATTAAAGATAAGCTGGATAATGCAGGCGCCGGTGAAGCAGGCGGTGCAAGCCGCGCAAACAGGTATGCAGCACTGGCGTTAAAAAGCAGGGCCATGCTGTACGCTGCATCTTTAGCAAAATATAACAATATCGGGCAGCATGTATCTACGCCCGGTGGCGAAGTGGGTATCTCCGCGGGAAGAGCAGATGAATACTATCAGAAATCACTGGCGGCCTCACAAGAGATCATCAACAGTGGCGTATACAGCCTTAAAGCCAGCGCTGAAAGTCCTGCACAGGCCTTTTATGAAGGTGTAACCAAAAAAGCAGGCAACAACGAGGCCATTTTTGTGAAAGATTTTCTTTCTTCCAAAAACAAACGGCATGGGTTTACTTACGAAAACATTGCAAGGAGCATCCGCGAAGACAACCTGTCTTCCGCACAGGTGGTGCCTACCCTCAACCTGGTAGAAGCATTCGATTACCTCGATGGCTCACCCGGCACATTAAAAACAAGAACGGCTGATAATTCCGATTACATCTATTACGATAAGCCGGAAGATATTTTTAGTAATAAAGATGCGCGGTTACTCGGCACCATTTTATATCCGGGTAGCACCTTTAAAGGTTATACCATTGAAATGCAGGCAGGGGTAAAAGAATGGTCCGGCTCTTCCTACCAAACCATTGAAGGAGGTCAGCTCGGCGTGCAATATACAGATGGCGGCTTGCTGGTAGCGGCTGCCGGACCCCATCGTTCCATACAGGATGTTTCCAATACCGGTTTTTACATGCACAAATACATCGACGATGCGCCCGGCTCCAGCACCAGGGGTATTTTAAGCGATATATGGTGGGTATGGATAAGACTGGGCGAGGTATACCTGAATGCAGCGGAAGCAGCATTTGAGCTGGGAGAGACCGATGATGCACTAACGTATATCAATACCCTGAGAGAGCGTGCCGGTTTTGGACCCAACAGTCTTTCCAGCCTGACCATTGACAAGATCAGGAACGAAAGAAGAGTGGAGCTTGCATTTGAAGATCATCGTTTCTGGGATCTGAAAAGATGGAGAATTGCAGACCAGGTATGGAACGGAAATGTAAACAATCCCAATTCCGTGCTGTATGCGCTTTATCCCTACAGGGTAATACGCCCGGGAGATCCCAGACATGGCAAATATGTGTTCGATAAGCTGCAGGCACCGCGGTTTGTAGCGCCACGGTTCTTCCAGGCGCGCAATTATTATAATTTCATCCCGCAAAATGTGTTAGACAACAATCCTTTAATTGTCAGAAACCCGCTGCAATAATATAAAACTGATATCATGAAACATACTATAATCATATGCCTGTCTTTATTAGCTTTCATTGGTTGTAAAAAAGACAACAAGGAGCCACCTTCTTCCACGATCACAGGACAGATCGTTTATCAAAAACAGCCGCTCAGCGTAAGGTCGGGTGGTGTAGAATTAGAGCTTTGGCAAAACGGGTACCAGCTTACAACCAAAATACCGGTGTATGTAAAAGACGACGGAAGCTTTTCTGCAAAAGTATTTGACGGGGATTATAAGCTGACCTTGTTGCAGAACAATGGTCCCTGGGTAAGCAGCACCGACTCCATCGATATAAAAGTAAACGGGTCGGCACAGGTGGACGTAAATGTGATCCCCTACTTTATGGTAAGCGGCGTTTCCTACCAGAAAAACGGTAACACCATCACGGCTACCATAAATATCCAGGAGGTGAATACAGACAGGAGCCTGGAAGCGGTACGGTTGTACATCGGGCAAACAGTGCTTACGGATCAGAATTTCAACCTGGTGAATGTATCAAAATCAAGCGCCGAAATTGCCGATATCAATGAACCCGTGGTTTTAACGGCAGATATACCTGCTGCGCTCGTAGCCAAAGGATACAGCTTTGTGAGAGTGGGTATAAAAACACAGGGTGTTGCCGAAATGATATATTCCCTTCCGGAAGAGCTGAGATAGCAATTAACCCATATTTTCCAAAAGGAGGCAGTTGCTGACTGCCTCCTTTTATCGTTTTTGGTGCACAAAAAATTAAAGAAGGCTTGCTTCTTCCCGCGTAAATATTTTCCGCTGGTTTACGCTGATATTCCGGGGATAGCGGGAATTTTTTGAAGCGATATTGAAGTAGTACCACATCCATCTATGATGGCAAAACTTTTATCCAGCCCGGGATCTGCGTATCCATCTGCGGGAAAATCCTTCAGCTCCATATCGGTATCAATGACATACGAGTGAGCTGCTGTTAATCACCGATCGGTAAAAAGTTGGTGTTTTTTGAATATCCAGGGTGCGAAAGTTGCGTGAAGACACGCAACCAGGCGGACAGCTGCCCCGGCGCGTGGGGACACGCGCCGTTTGATAGATATTGAATTCGGTGAAAACCCTGATTTCCCGGCCGGGTCTTCCGCAGGGGGATCCGGTTGCGAAGCAGGACTGCTAAAAAATACCTCTATTGATTATAGTCAGTGTCCTCTACAGCATCACTTCAAAAAAGGATTGCTTACCATTCCGTCACACTGCCATCGACATTACGCCATACCGGGTTCTTCCAGTCGTGCCCGATCTTCGCCATTTCCCTTACCTTTTCCTCATCTATTTCTATTCCTAATCCCGGTAGCCCGGGACGTGCTATATATCCGTCTTTTATGTCAAATACTTCCGGGTTGAGCAGGTAGTCCAGCAAATCCGTTCCTTCGTTATAATGGATGCCAATGCTGGATTCCTGGATACATGCATTCACACAGTTAAAATCTATTTGCAGCGCAGCCGCCAGGGAAACAGGCCCCAACGGGCAATGCGGCGCCAGCGCTACATCATACGCTTCCGCCATAGCCGCTATTTTTTTCACCTCCGTGATACCCCCGGCATGGCTCAGGTCCGGCTGGATGATATCCACCGCCCCCAGTTCAAAAAGACGCTTGAAATCCCACCGGCTGAACATTCTCTCACCGGTCGCTATAGGTGCAGTAGTATATTTCGTCAGTCCGGCAAAGGCTTCCAGGTTTTCTGCCAATACCGGCTCTTCAATAAACATCGGCCTGAGATAGTCCAGTTCCTTCATAAACAGCTTTGCCATGCCCTTGTGCACCCTTCCATGAAAATCAATGCCCAGCCCTTTATCATACCCGATCACTTCCCTCACGGAAGCGATCACTTTAACCGCCTCTTCCACCTTCTGCGGCGAGTCGATCCATTCCATTTCTGCGCAGGCATTCAATTTAACAGCGTGAAAACCATCCGATACCCGTTTCCGGGCCGCTTCCACCACATGCGACGGCTTGTCGCCACCAATCCAGCCGTAGATCTTCATTTTATCCCGCACAGCGCCGCCCAGCAGCTCATATACCGGCACACCCAATGCCTTACCCTTTATATCCCACAAAGCCTGGTCTATACCCGAAATAGCGCTCATCAATACGGGGCCGCCCCGGTAAAAGCCACCCCTGTAGAGCACCTGCCAGATATCCTCGATCTGACGGGCGTCCCTGCCAACCAGGTAAGGCTCCATCTCCTGTACTGCCGCTTTCACCGTATCCGCCTTTCCCTCTACAACCGGTTCTCCCCATCCGGCAATACCGGAGCTGGTAGTTATCTTTAAAAACAGCCACCGTGGCGGCACCTTGAATAATTCTATCTTTTCAATATTCATTCCTGATCTGTTAATGGTAATAGTCATCAATGTAGTACTTGTAGGGAAAATAAAAAAATGCCGGAACCGGAAAAATGCAAACGATTGAGTTAAAGGGCTGTATTCCTTAAAAAATGGTTGGCCATCATACCATTTTTCTCCGAAAACCCTTTACAGGCAAGCAATCCAGAGCAAAGACACTCTTTTGAGATGATAGAATGGATTATAACTTGTCTTTTTGGAGAAAAGATCCTGAAGTATTTTTGTATCACAAAACAAGCAAAGGCAAGCAATCGTGAGGGGTTCGGAAAGTGGCAAGTGTTAGAGGCATCGTAAGTTGCAGCTTAACTGCAAGACCAAAAAATATTAGTAAGAATTTTCATATGGCAAGCAATCGTTAGAGGTCATCTGTGTCTACAGAAGACCTTTTTTCTTTTGAAACGTCAAATATAATGTCCTAATCCGATTCAGCAAACTTTTTTCTTCTTTTATCCACTTTATTTTTAAAAGACCACCTTCAAATAACGGTTTCTTTCAATTAGATATTTGTTAACGATTTCTATATTGCTTGTCTCTACCTTTGCCCGCCAGGTGTCCGGGCCTCATTCATAAATAATTTTACCATAATGCAAAAAGTTACACTTTTGTTTTTAGCCTTTACGTTATGTATCACTTCCAGCAGCTTTGCACAGCGCAAAAAGAAAAAAGCAAAAGCCACTCCTGTTGCAACAGCCGACACGACTAAAAAGCCTCTCCCGGTCCCTGCCCGTCCGGCTACAGATCCCAAGCCCTTCGACCAGGTGATTACCGCCAAAGCACTGACCACCATGGGGTTATTCAATGTGCACAAGTTGGATAATAAATATTTCTTTGAGATACCGGACCATTTGCTGGGACGCGATATCCTGACTGTGGGAAGGATAGCGAAAGCCGCAGCCGGACCCAGAACCTCCTATGCCGGCGATGCCATCAACCAAAATGTCATCCGTTTTGAAAAAGGCCCGAATCATAAAATTTTCCTGAAAAAGCTATCCTTCCTGGAAACAGGCAGAGACAGCACTGAAGGGATGTACAGGAACGTACAGAACAGTAATATCCAGCCTATTGTTGCAGCTTTCGATATTAAAGCGCTGTCGAAGGACAGTAGCGGCTCTGTGATAGAGATCACCGATTACATCAGTGGTGACAACGATATTTTCTTTTTCCATCCCCGCTATAAGCGGATGCTGGGCTTGGGTATGCCGCAGGGCGACAAATCCTATATTGTCAGTGTGGATGCATTTCCCAATAATATAGAAATAAGAACCGTTAAGACCTATACCCACACGCCTGTTCCATCCGGGTCCTCCGGTTCCCCTGCAACAGCACCTGTGTCCGAGCCTGTTACCCTGGAGCTGAATACATCCATTGTAATATTGCCGGAAAAGCCGATGCAGCCCCGTTATTTTGATGAACGCGTAGGTTATTTCACGACGCAAACCATCACCGATTTTGATGCAAACCCGCATGGAATAGAAAGGTACAGGTATATTGCCCGTTACAGGCTGGAACCCAAAGCAGAGGATATTGAAAAATATAAAAAGGGGGAGCTGGTAGAGCCCAAAAAACAGATCGTTTATTATATAGATCGCACTACTCCCAAAAAATGGATTCCTTACCTGATCGCCGGCATCAACGACTGGCAGGTAGCTTTTGAGCAGGCCGGCTTTAAAAACGCCATTGTTGGCAAGCTGGCGCCCACCCGCGAAGAAGATAGTACGTTCAACCTGGAAGATGCACGACACAGCGCCATTATATATAAGCCATCCGACATAGCCAATGCCAGCGGTCCCCATATACATGACCCGCGCAGCGGTGAGATCATAGAAAGTCATGTAAACTGGTATCACAATATTATGAACCTGCTGCGCAACTGGTACCTGGTACAGACAGCTACCGTTGACTCCGGCGCCCGCAAGCTGAAGTTTGATGACGAACTGATGGGGCAGCTCATCCGTTTTGTAAGCGCGCATGAGATCGGGCATACACTGGGGCTTCGCCACAACTTCGGCTCCTCCTCTACCGTGCCGGTGGAAAAGCTGAGAGATAAAGCCTGGGTGGAAGCAAACGGGCACACGCCATCGATTATGGACTATGCCCGCTTTAACTATGTGGCACAGCCGGAAGACAATATATCCCGCGAAGGGCTTTTCCCGAGAATAGGCGACTACGACAAATGGGCGATTGAGTGGGGATACCGCTGGTTCCCGGAGGCACAATCAGCCGATGAAGAGGTGCCTGTCATGAATAAATGGACCATTGAAAAATTATCGGCCAACAAGCGGCTGTGGTGGGGCGATGGAGAAGGCAACCGTGGAGATCCGCGCAGCCAGACGGAAGACCTGGGTGATGACGCCATGAAAGCCAGCGACTATGGTATTAAAAACCTGAAAAGGATCATCGCGGAAATACCGGCATGGGCGAAGGAAGAGCACAAGGATTTCAGCACGCTGGCAGAACTCTATACCAATGTAACAGGACAGTTCAACCGCTATATAGGACATGTTGCAGGGAATGTAGGCGGCCTGGAGCGTACCCCGAAAAAGGTAGAACAGGGAGGACCGGTATATATATTCACCGATAAAACCAGGCAAAAAAAGGCTGTTAGCTGGCTACAGGAAAACGTATTTAAAACACCCACATGGGTCATTCGGCCAAACATTACGGCATTAACCAACCAGGATCCGCAATCGGTGATCGCCACCCTGCAGAGCCGTGCGTTGAACAGTCTCACCAGTGTATCCACCTTGCAAAGCCTGATACGGTTTGAAGCCGAAGAGCCGGCAAAAGCTTATACTGTAAGCGAATTGCTGACAGACCTGCGCAAAAGCATTTTCAGCGAGCTGCCTGCAAGGGCATCTGTTGATCTCTATCGTCGTCAGCTACAGAAAATATACGTGGAGCGCCTGATCGCTCTTACAAAAGAGCAATCACAACCCCCTGCCAGCTTTTTTGGATTCGTTCCGGCTAACCTGAATAAATTACAGGATGGTCTGTCCCAGGTACGCTACCAGCTACGGGTACTTGAAGGAGAGATCAGGAATGCTGCAGGCAGTGGCAATGTTGCCACGAGAGCACATTTGCTGGACCTGCAGGACAGGATCAAACAGGCGCTGGAACCTGGTAAATAAAACAATTCGGGGGTTACAGTTTATGGGGTTGTACCGGACCGGCACAAATGCTGTATGTACGTTCGACCGCTTTGTCATGCCGACGCAGGAGGCATCTGTTTCCTGATCAGTCGGTGCTTCCTCCGCTGCAAACAATGCAGGAATTTTCCCGCAGATGGATGTGCTGATCCCGCAGAAATGTGTATAGGAGAAAGTTGGGAAGGAACCTGCGACAGGGCGGTCCGGCAGGTTCAGCCTTTTCTTTTAACCAGCTTTGCTTTTCGTATCACCACATCCTTTAGAGGTCTGTCCTTATCCACTCCTTTGCTGGTTTGTACCGCAGCAATGCTATCCAGCACGGGTATGCCGCTGATCAGCTCCCCGAAAACGGTATAGGCCTGGTCCAGGTGCGGGCTTCCTCCAACGGTTTTGTATACCTGCCTGTATTCCGCAGGTATCTTCCGGCCACCCAACCGGGTAGCTTCCAGGATATTCAATTCCTCATCCGTCCAGACCTTTCCCTGCACAATATAAAACTGGCTGCCGCTGCTGGCCCTTTGCGGGTTCACATCATCACCTTCTCTGGCTGCCGCTATCACTCCTTTCCTATGAAAAAGCTGTGGACGGAATTCTGCCGGAACGGTGTACCCGGGACCTCCATCTCCCAAAGGTTTTCCCGCCGGCGCTTTCCTGCTCTCCGGATCTCCCGCCTGGATCATGAACCCACTGATCACGCGATGGAATAATACACTGTTGTAGTATTTACTCTTAACCAGCTGTAGAAAGTTATCCCGGTGCAGGGGTGTTTCATCGCTTAGCCGGACCACCATATTACCATAGTTGGTTTCTATCAGCACGTCTTTCCGGTAGTCGCTCTTACGCAACGATCGCTGGAACACACAGCTTTGCAGGAAAAGTACGAGGATACCTACCGGGAGAAGAATACGCATAATACTTTTTGTCAAAAATAAGCAATGCCTGGTTGCTCCACCAGGAAGAAAGGAAACATGGACATCAAAAGAAATTTAACGGGGAACCTCTCTAAACATCTTCCTTTCCTTTAATTCCCGGCGGCATTAATTTATATACTACCGGCGTAACGATCCTCGACAACAAGGTAGAGCTTATCAATCCGCCGATCATCACGATGGCCAGCGGTGATATCAACGGGTTATCAGAGAGTGCGATCGGGAGCAATCCGCCAATCGCAGTCAGGGAAGTTAAAATGATCGGTAAAAACCTGGCTTCTCCTGCTTTTTCAACCGCTTCAATCAACGGCATTCCCTGCTTACGCAGCTCATTCGTAAAGTCAACCAGCAGGATCGTATTTTTCACCTCAATGCCTGCCAATGCTATCATTCCAATGGTAGCAACAAAAGATAAAGAATGACCGGTTACCAGCAAGGCCAATACAGCCCCTACAATCCCTAACGGGATAACGGACAAAACGATCAATGTGCTTTTGAAGGTGCCGAATTGTAACACCAATACGGCGATAAACATAAAAACCGTCACCAGGATCACATTTTGAAATCCCTGGAAAGATTCATTGCGCCCCTCCAGCTCTCCGCCCATTTCATACGCGTACCCGGCAGGCAACACCATCTGGTCCATCTGGCGGATCACCTCTGTAATAATATGATCGTTCAGGTATCCGTTCTGCACAAAGGAAGTAACGGAAACGGTCCTGGTTTTATTAAAATGATTAATGCTCACCGGTGAGCTCTCCAGCTCCACTCCCGCTATCTGCGAAAAAGGAATCGATTGCCCGCTCATACTATTGACATACATATTGTCAAAAACGGTCAGGTCCGGGTAAGGAGGCCGTGCAATGGTCATCAGCATATCATAATCCTCACCATCGGCGCCCGGATTGGTAAGCTTGCCCACAGGCATACCGGCTATGCTCATG
>CAKSVK010000039.1 GCA_934502905.1 uncultured Chitinophagaceae bacterium | reverse complement strand
CTGAGCCCACTGATACAGCATAACAAAAGAATAATTTTTCTCCGCATTATTTCAGTTCATCTATTTTTTAAAGATAAAATATACAGCCAGTATCAGGAACACAAAACCAATCAAATGGTTTAACCTTAATTGTTCATTCTTGAAAACCAGCAGGGTAAAAATGGTAAATACCACAAGTGTGATCACCTCCTGCAGCACCTTAAGCTGCCAGAGGTTGAAAGGTCCCCCGTTTTCAACAAAGCCTAATTTATTTGCCGGCACCTGGGCAGAATATTCAAATAATGCGATACCCCAGCTGATCAGCACAATTGCCGGTAAGCCCAGCTTACTGAACCAGGAATAGTTTTGAAATTTTAAATGCCCGTACCAGGCAATGGTCATAAAAATATTGGAGATCACCAGGAGCAGAACGGTATAAAACCCCTTCATAAAAAAATTATAAAAGCAATATTAATGAAAAGAATGACTCATTGAATAAAGTTGGGTTTGCAGATATGTTTCCCTGCGCAGAAAAGTGCCCCGGAACTAGCGTAGTTTTGTAGCAGCCAAATGTACCCGGCCATTATTAACTCCCGCCTGAAATAAAGTATAGAGTTACATTTCGCGCAACAATAAAGTATAATGGAAAATATAATGCAACCGAACTGGCGCAGGTTTTGTAGCAGCGAAACGTGCCCGGCCAGACCTGTGCCCTCTCATTATTAACCCTCGTCCGGAATAAATGCGCTCCCTAAGATCAGCCGGCATTCGTTCTACCGCTTCATAAAAGCTGCCAGCTCTTCAATACGATCGGTGTTGATGTAATCGATCTTGAGATCCATCAATACGCGCCAGGCATGGGCGCCATCGGGTGCAGCCCAGAAACGGACCTTCTTCCCTGCTGCATGCACTTTTTCCACGGCGTCCTGTATCTTTTTCCGTTCATCTGCTGACATTTCGCCATTGCCGTTCCACCGGGAAAAATCCCTGAAGCTGTTGCTGAACAAACCGATCCTGTCAAGGTGCTTAAAATGCGCTGTATTATTGATCCTGCCATCAAAAAGTATCCAGCGGGGATAGCTGTCAAATGTCCCTGTCGGAGGATGATTACCTGTAATAACGAATCGTATTGTTGTATCGGAAGTCAACGCGGGATACTTCCCGATAATGGAAACCACCTTCTCCAATGTTGCCTTTGCTTCCGTTTTCAGATCAATCAGCAACACCAGGTCCCTGCTTTTTCCGTTACGTACTGCCGCATCCAGCGGCCGGATATAATGCGTTTCAAAATACAGGCGCCGGTTCGCTATATCTCTTACATCATGCGCCACATACAATGTATCGTTCCTGAGTATGACATCTGCTTCAATAGAGCCTATACCGAGATCGTAGGCCTGCGTAAAAGGCACATTGACCTCATAGTCATTATGCGCATGAATATTCCGGACAGAATAAGTATCCTGCCCCCGCACAACCGAAAAAACAGTAACAAGCAAAACAGAAAACAGTCCTGAACGCATAGTTGTAATTGAAGTGAAGTAAAAAAGCACTTACCAAAATAAGTGCTTTACATCGATAAAAAAAAGATATAGATGGGTATCCGGTTAAAAATCGAGGCCCAGTGAAAAATACCAGATCGGTTTTCCACTGAAGAACCCTGTCATTGGCCAACCGGCGTCCACTTTGAGGAAATATCCCAGAAGCGTACTTCGCGCCCCAAAGCCATACCCGCCTACAAAAGGTCCGAGCCCGGTATTCTCCAGCTGTACCGTTACAAAAGGATCATCGTTGTTGGGCGGGAAGCTGTGCACTACCGGTGGTCTCACCAACTCATTATACTTCCCTGTCCATGCTGTTCCCAGGTCAAGGAACTGCACCAGCTGGAAGTTACGGACAAATGCGTTGTTAATCGGGCGGCTCAGCAAAGTAGTAAATACCGGCAAACGGAACTCACTGTTCAGCACAATAGAATTATTACCGTGCGCCGCATTCTGCCAGTATCCTCTCATATTCACTGCCAGGGTTTGATAGGTATAGTCAGCTTTAGGCCTGTTGCCATCACTGAATTTAGGATTTATCCATCCGTCGGTGCCACCCAGGTAATAGATCATTTTTTCGCTGCCGAATGAGAAGTCGGCCCCTGCCCTTCCTGCCCAGATGAAATTCCTGTATATCGGGTAATAATAACGGATGTCAGCACCCACATTAAATGCCACTTTTCCCTGCTTACCCCTTGTCACATTGGTATTGATATCTGTAAATATCTTGTATCGCAAACCATTCCAGATATTCAGCGCCGGGTTCAGGCTGTTATCGTGTACATATTCCAGGTGGGTGAGCACCGCATGCAGCGAATCATCCGGTTGCTTCAGGGTTTCACCAGGGTTAAGCGCAAAAATATCACTTTTATAAACTGTTCTGTCCAGGCGATAGGCAACGGTGGCTCTTACACTCTTTACCCTGTCAAAAGGATAAGCCACATTGAACTGGTACAGATCGGAAACCAGCCTGTTGATACCTGTTATGTTCGTCACCGGTTTGAAGTTGCTTACGGTAGAACGGTAGTAAGTGAGTCCCCAATCAAAGCGGCGACGGAGATTCTGATAGCTGAACAAGGCATCCACATCATCCAGGTTCAGCCCCAGGCGGAAGCCGCCCATGAACTTCACATCCTCGAACAGGTCGGCTATCCCCAACCGTATCATACCATTCAGGTTGGAGGTGCCGTTGGTCATGTATATGGGTCCGTATCCGCCACCATAGGGCTGCCAGCGGGTCATCAATACCGAATTGTTGAATCCCGTTACGGAATACATCGTGGAGAACCTGAGCCGGTAGTCAAATAATTTGGCCTGCGACAAAATGGTGGGTATCACACGCACAGGCGCCTCATCCTGCTGCACCACTCTTCCTCCTTCCGGCTGCTCATTCTCAAATTCGCTTTGAAAAATATCCGCGTCGGTCTTAGCCGTATCCCTCGTTAACGGCTGGTAAATGGTGGCAGCACCTTTTGATATCCGGTCCTGGTCTATCACCTTTTTCATGTATTCCGTAGGGCGGATGTTAATATTCCTTCTCTTCAATGCATCATCATTCACCCTGAGCTTATACAACATCTTCAGGTCTCCTTCCTGCCTTACTTCCGTTACCTGGCCCTTATCACCGGCTATGCGGGTCTCCTGCAGGTTACTCTGGTAGTTGGTAATAGGAAATGAATAAGCAGAATCTGTGCGCACCGCCATATAAGCAACAGAGTCAGGCTCTGTCTTGTTCCACGCCTGTAATGTAGAATCCAGCTCAGCATTATCAGGGTTTCTCAAAAACTCATCTCCCACCCTGTACACGGTATCCACACCGGCGCCCCGGGTAGTAAAGAATCCGGCATACCGGTTGGCGATACCCATTTCATCATTCACGAACGTGAAGTGATTGGTATTGTACTGCATGGGATAACGTGCATTGCCATAGCTGACATTGGTAAGCTGGGATATCTGCCTGAAATCACTTTTGTTCCAGTTGTCCACTATAAAAATATTGAACCGGTTGCCGGAAGGCAGCGCTGTATCGCTGTTCACGGCATTGCCGGAAGGCCTGTTGGAAGAAAAGATAATCCCTGTTTTGCCGGGGAAAGCAACAAAGGTTGGATCCAGGTCGTCGTATACATCATTGGTGATCTGCTGTACGGTTTGCTCATTTATTTTATACACAAAAATATCCGAGTAACCATTTTTCACTGCGCTGAACAAAAGGGTATTGTCGTCCAGCATATACTTTACATCCATTACCTGCTGGAACTCTTCAGGAAGCGCCTGCTTGGAGGTTTTCAGGCGTTTGGTAAGATCGTAAACAAACATCCTGAGCTCATTTTTTTCCATATATACCACCACCAGCCTGGATCCCTTGGGGTCCCATGCCAGCTGCGGATAATTGGGATTGATCTCGTTCTGGTTATCCAGCACCCCCGATTTCAACAGTATTTTTCTTTTAAAACCGAAGTCTTCCAGCTCTATACGATAAATGCCTCTTTTGTAACGTACCACGGCATAGGTGTTGTTCCTGGGATTGGGGTTTGCCTGGAACCGGTAATAATCCAGGTTCTTGTTTACATCTTCAATGGCTACCACGCTTCCACGCGGGGCATTTCTCCTGCCACGCAGGTCCTGGTAGTATTTGTCTGCCTCCTTTTCCATGAACTCCTTCAGCACATCCTTGAACTTTTTCTTGGTGACTTTTTTACTCGCAGAGTTCAGGCTTTTATAAATGCGGGCCAGGTACAGAAAATAAGTAACATTGTCCCTACGGTAATTATCCGCTATAAAATGCCAGAAAGAGTGCCCCGCCAGTTCCGGCTGGTCGAAAGCAAACTGGTAAAAAGTACGGTATCTTCCTGACAGGAGGGCTGATTTTAATTTATCATCCATTTCCGGGCTCCAGTTTTCCGCGGCATACCGGATATAACCTTCCGTAAGCCAGGTGGGCAGGTCCAGCAATGCCTGGTTGCTGGCAAACTCGCCCAGGTTATCCCCGAATAAAAGATTATCCAGCAGTGTTTTGGCAATACCCTGCCGGATCTGTTTCCGGAGGTTATAGTGATTCCCGTCGAAGTAAACGATCATTTTGTTATTTACAAACTTGGTGACCCCTCCCGTATTCTGCCAGTCAATGCCCAATCCTATATTGGATTGCTGCATATCATTGAAGCTGTTGTACACAACAATATTGATCCTCCGTTGCGATCCGTATTCTACAAAATCTTCCATAGCCGGCAACTCTTTTTCGGCCGCCTGGGCGGTATATTTGGCCAAAGCCAGCCCGTTCTGGGTAAAATACACATTAAAGTTCTTGGTCTGGTAGTAACGCCACTTCATTTTATCGTACTGTACCCTGTTTTTACCAAACTCCACCGCGTTCACCTGGGCACTTACCGACCCTGCAAAAACAAATAACAAAATGATAGATAAGCCCCCTGATAAACAATAACGTAGCCTTTTCTGTGAGATTCCCATAATTTCGTACATTCTGGAATAAAATTAGCGTTTTTAAGGTACAATCAACGATTATGTTTGATGTTAAAGTTTTCACATTTAGCCCTATACAGGAGAATACTTTTGTACTGTGGAATGATCAAAAGAACTGTATCATCATTGACCCCGGCTGCTATTTCGACGAGGAAAAAGACCAGCTGGCGGATTTCATAGACGGTAACGGTCTACAACCCTCCCTGTTGCTGAATACCCACTGCCACCTGGACCATGTATTCGGTAATAAATGGGTAGCAGACAGGTATGGGTTGACGTTACATATCCACCCGGATGAAAAAGAGCTGCTGGACCATGCGCCTGCTTCAGGACTGATGTGGAACCTGCCGTTCGACAATTATACCGGGAAACTTATTTATATACGGGAGGGAGATACCATTCCGTTGGGTGACGATCAGCTGGACATACTGCTTACGCCGGGGCATTCGCCGGGCAGCATCAGCTTTTACTGCCGAAAGCAGGAATTCATCATCAGCGGTGACGTGCTGTTCCGGATGAGCATTGGCCGTACAGATCTGCCTAAAGGCGATTTCCCCACCCTGGAAAATAGCATACGGACAAAGCTTTATACCCTTCCGGATAACACCTTAGTTTACCCCGGGCATGGAGAAACAACCACTATTGGATTTGAAAAGAAGAATAACCCGTTTGTAAAAGCAACATAAGAGTTACTGGTAAGAGCCGGTCTGCCTGAAATAAGACTTAATGAACAGGGCGCCCAGGTTTTTATGGGGCGGCACGTAATTATCAAATCTTTCCTTTGCATCTCCGGAAGGAAATTTTGCAGACAGATCCTTCCACATGGCAAGCCAATCCACATTTTTCCCCTGTCTTACATCCTCGTTGATCGCTTTCAGGATCGGCTCATTTACATGACGTGTTCCCACTTCTTTGGAAGAAATGATATGGGCATCAGGACAGGTCTTCAGCACATCATCCAGGTTGTGAAAGCCTCCGCAGGAGCCCAAGACTACTATTTTTGAGGTAGGTGCCAGGTGGCGGATGGTAGAACCTACCCAATAGCTGTGCCCCCTGTGAATAGTGATGGAAGGTTTGAATCCTTTGGCATCCATGTAACTACGCAACATGACCTGTGCAACAGAATCCAGCCCCTTCTCATAATCCAGCGGCAGGTTGGCAAATATTACAATGGGTTTTCCTTTGGTAGACCTTATTTCTACCCACTGGGAGGAACGGTTCACTTTCCAGTCAGGCCCGGTAAACATGGTCATGAAATTGGCATAAGAATCCTTACCATCCTTATCTCCATAAAAAAATACCTGCTGCACTACCCTGCCGCTGTCATCCAGCAGTTCCTTATTATCCACGCGATACACGGGAGGTATTTTCAGCTTTGCAGAAATATTGATGGTACTGTCCTGCGATGACTGGAAAATGGTTTGCAGGATATCATAGATGACAATTGTGCGTCGCTCTCCCTCAGACTTGGCCTGGAACAGGTTTTTCTCTATCTCCTGGTCTATCAAACGGGTGACAAGCGGGTTGCGGATGCTGCCATAGGAATCTGCCACGTCTACCGCATCCTCCAGGGTACCGGTATTTTCCAGCCCCCGTACAAATGCCATCATCAGGCGTTGCGAATTGGTGTCTGGCATGGATTGCAGGAATTCATCCAGCTTGTTGTACCCTGCCGCCAGCTTGATAAACTTTTTGAACCGGTCGAACCGTACACTTACCAGCAGGCTATCTCCCGACTGGGAAGGCACCCGCTGCATCATCCGGTTATAAACACCCTTATAGCTGGAAGTATAAATCACCTCCTCTCCCAATACGATCAGGTAATAAAGTTCCTGGGCCGTCATCGGGTCCAGTATCCTGAACCGTACGTTATCGGGAGAATCATGCAGCGCGTTTATTTCTTCGATGAATACATTTTTCGCCCGGTCCTGCAATTTTGCCACCAGCTTATCATATGCTAAAGGCGTATCTTTTTTTATCAGCCGTTCGGTATAGGATACCTGCATCTTCACCAGCATTTTATAATATGCCAGGTTATCCTCCATTACATCGTATACTTCCGCCAGGGTGATCCTGCCTGCAGCAATTTCATCCAGGAAAGGATAATATTGTTGCCCGCTTTTGCTGGAAGCAATGGATACCACCGCTTTTACCAACGGGTCCGAACTCCTGTGGATGATGCGCCCGACATTAGTGCGGGTGGCGGCAGCATAATCATACAACTGGTTAGGATTGTTATAAGCGACCGCTTCCACCAGGCTATCTGCGAAAGGAACATCCGGGTATTGCTCCAGCATCTGCAATGCTTTATCGGGATACAATGCACAGAATTTCCTGAATACAATATGCCGCGCAGTCGTATAACCGGCATTTTCAAACAGCGCATTCCCGTTGCTGGTTACGTTTATATTTCCCACGGCATAGGAAGCCTTTTCCACGATCGGGCTGATATCCTGCTTTTTGATATCAGCGTCTACCAGCAGTTCATAGTTGGAGATCAGCTCTTCCGCCAGCACCGGATTAAAGGAATTATTGCGCCAGCCGTTATTGAACCCTTTGACCAGGTTCTCCAGCCCACTCAGGTATTTTACCTTCAGCCGGTGATCCAGGGCACCGTTGTTCTCAATAGAATCCTTTAGCTGATTGACTCTTTCAACGATAACGTTGGTAACAAAGGTATTGATGGAACCGTTGCCGGAAACATTGATCAGCCTGCCGTCGCCGGATTTAAGCGCCAGGTTTTGCTCTTTCTCAATATTTTCGTGATACCGTATCCTTGATATGTCAATCCGCTTCTTCAATGTATCCGTCACTGCCTCTGCCGAAACAAAGCCAGGCAACACAATCACCATCAAAACCGAGCATATGATAAGGGATAAACGCATACTGAATGCAAAATTAGTAGAATAGGTTGTAATGACCGGATGAATATTTCATTGCTTTTCAAGGAAATAATAACGTCGGGATACACAGGTTTAGTACGGGGAACACGGTTGGGTTAACAATTTCATAATCCCGGGATTTAGGCTGATAAAACGGGGAAGGTTATTTTTGCGTAAACATATCGTTAATATGGAGGTTAGGGACAAAAAAGTACTGATAGCAGATGACGAGCCCGATATACTGGAAATCGTCAGCTATAACCTGCAGAACCATGGATACGAGACTATAACAGCCAAAGACGGGGAGGAAGCCGTTTTAAAAGCGAAACTGTTCAAGCCTGACCTGATTATGCTGGACGTAATGATGCCCAAGAAAAACGGTATGGAAGTGTGTAAGATACTTCGTTCGCAGGAAGCCTACCAGGACACCCTGATCGTTTTCCTGACAGCCATGAGCGACGACATGTCTCATGTAAAGGGACTGGAATACGGGGCCGATGACTATATCAGCAAGCCGGTCAGCCCGAAAGTGCTGGTAACAAAAATAAACGCGCTGTTCAGGAGATTCCAGAAACCGGAAAACGATAAAGCCATCCAGATAGGTAATATTATTATAGACCCCATCCGGTTTCTCGTATCGGTAGATGACCAGGAAGTGGTGCTGGCAAAGAAGGAGTTTGAATTGCTGCACCTGCTGGCCACAAAACCGGGAAGGGTATTTTTAAGAAATGAGATCTTAAGCCAGATATGGGGTACGGAGGTAATAGTAGGCGACCGCACCATCGACGTACACATCAGGAAGATCCGGCAAAAGCTGGGGGTAGACTGCATCAATACGGTGAAAGGTGTCGGTTATAAGATGGTGGTATAAACCCAATCCCCAAGGAAACCTTAAACTTCTTCCACAGGAGCATTATTCTCATATTTTAACCAGAACTTTGAGAGTTAAATCTTTCACAAGCTCTCAAAAATGCTGAATAAAAAAAATATGCAGCCGGAACAGCTGGCTGCACTGAACGCTTTACTCATAGCAATACCGGTTGCTACCGGTATTTCCCTGATCAGACCTGCCTGGTGGATATTTATCCTGTCACTTGTTATTGTATTTGCGGGGGCATACCTGCTGATACTCTATACGCTTCAGAAATTCATATACCGGAAAATAAAGCTTATTTATAAATTCATCTACCAGACGAAAGCAAGCAAACGGGAAGAGTTTTATTACAAAAACCTGCTGCCCCCCAAAAGCATAGACGAAGTAAGCGCTGATGTAGAAAAATGGGCAGAGCAGAAAAAAACAGAGATAGACCGGCTGAAAGCCAACGAAGCTTACCGGAAAGAATTCCTGCAGAACCTCTCCCATGAGCTGAAGACACCTATCTTCGCCATCCAGGGGTATGTGGATACGCTGCGCGAAGGTGCCGTTAAAAATGAAGAGCTTAGTGCCCGGTTCCTGGATAATGCATCAAAAAATGTAGTGCGCCTCGTTAACCTGATAAATGACCTGGATGAAATAACAAAACTCGAAAGCGGCGAACAAATTTTATATAAGCAAAATTTTGTGATCCAGGACCTGATACGCGAAGTGTTTGACTCATTGTCGCTGGTGGCGCATAATAAAAAAATTAAAACCGGCATCAAAAAAGGCTGTGAGTTTCCGATCACGGTTTTCGCTGATAAAGAAAAGATCCGGCAGGTGCTGATCAACCTGACGGATAACGCAATCAAATATGGTAAGCAAAACGGCCATGTAAGCGCCAGTGCCTATATAACAGACGAGAATCATGTACTGATTGAAATAAGTGATGACGGAATAGGTATCGCCGAAGAGCATTTGCCCCGCATTTCGGAAAGATTTTACAGAACAGATACCGCCAGAAGCAGGAAAGAAGGAGGCAGCGGGCTAGGACTTGCCATCTGCAAACACCTTATAGAGGCACACGGACATACCATGCACATAAGGAGTAAGCTGGATGTGGGAACTACTTTTGGATTTATACTGGATGCCAAAAAAGATTGATCTGTTTTTAGACTTTCATCCTCATTGCCAGGCAATAACATCCGCTACCCATCACCACGGTTCCCCTCACACGCTGTTTTGAAAATGTTCCCGCAGGGATAGGTTTTGAAGCAATACCGAAATGTTACCCGATATTCATTGAACAGCAAAAATTGTCTCATATTACCTTTCCGGGTCCCGTACTTCCATCCTTTAAAGCGCTGCGAAACCTGCGTGCGTCTGTGGAGAAAAGGACTTATCCTGTACCGCTGATCTGAAACTTTGATTCAGCCGATACAGCGGTTTTCCAAATATATATCACTGTTACCGCTATTGATCTTTGTTAAAAACGGGTATTCGGCAGCAAAAAAAAATCATTAAAAAACGACTAAAAGCGGGCACTTTCCATTGTGAAAAAAATTATGATTTATTTTTCATTTTTTTCTGCCGAAAATGCAGTCGGAGAGCCGGTTCCATTAGTTAAGCACTGCAACTACTTTTATAAAACCCGCGTTGAATATCTGATTATTAAAACAGAACACATTCGTAAAAATAACATAAGAGGTTAGTAATTTTACTATCAAAAGGCGTGCTAAATCTGTTTTATCTGCCAAAAATATTGTTGGAAACGAAAAACATTGTAATTTAGTCCCAGTTTTCATAGGGTACGGATTAAAAACGGGCCAGGGTTTTCACCCAGGCCCAATTTTTTACAGGCAGGGCCTTGTTTTAAGCTAAACCTATTTTATCAAAACGGTATCCTTCCCCTGAAAAATGCTCCAGAACCCTGGGCAGTACATAGGTAAGCCTGGAAAAAGCTTTCGCACTATCGTGAAACACCACTATACTCCCCGCCTTTGTATGTAATAATACATTATCCAGGCATCTCTGCTCCGGTAGCTTAACATCAAAATCACCGCTCAGCACACTCCACATGATAATTTTCATACCAAATGTTTGCGGTATCAGCTTGGCCTGCAGCGTAGATATTTTTCCATACGGAGGACGAAAGAGGTTTGAATCAATATATTCCCGTGCTTGGCTGATATCGGCAAAATATTTTTTATCGCTGATCTTCCAGCCATTCAAATGACTGTAAGTGTGGTTTCCTGCCGCATGCCCCTCTGCCAATATCCGGGTATACAGGTCCGGATGGGCAGCCACATTTTTCCCGAGGCAAAAAAAGGTTGCTTTGGCATTATATAATTGCAGGGTATCCAGCACAAACGGGGTAGCTTCTTCATGCGGACCGTCATCAAAGCTGAGGTATATCTTTTTTTCCGCAGCCGGCATCTCCCAAACCGCCGAACTGAAGATTTTTTTTAATAACCAGGGAGACCTGACCATATACATCATACAATAGTTTCTGTTAGGAGCTGTAAAGTTTGCATTTATCAGGTATTGTAAAAGGTCCTGTCCAGGTATGCGTTCCTGAGCTTGCCTGCCGGGTCAAACTCCCGTGCCAGCTTCAGGAAATCGTCATATCTTTCGTAACGGTTTTGAAGCTGATCAGGTTTTAAAGTAAACAGCTTACCCCAGTGCATGCGGGGCTGATACGGCGCCAGCTCATTTTCCAGCATGGAAACCAGGTTTAATACTTCCTCCGTATGCTGCTTCCAGGTAAAATGTATCGCTACACTATCTCTTTTATAACAGGGGCTCATCCAGAGATCGTCTCCCGCAATTGTTCTTATTTCAGAGATCAGCAGGTGCGGAAAGATCTCCTCCCCTTTTTTCTCCACTGCCAGTATCGCATCTACCGCATTCTCCTGGGCTACAAAAAACTCCGACTGCAGCTCCTCCCCGCTGCTGGGGGTAAAACCCATTTTGAAATGCGGCAATCTTTCGTACCATGGACCGGCTACCCCCATCTGCTCTGTGCAGTTTTCGGCAGACAGGCTGGAAATAGGGTGCATATTCTTCACCGCAGCCCTGGCATCAAAAAATGTGTTATCCATATTTCCGATACCACCATCCGCTTTACGTTTCACCCACACCTGGCTCACTTTTTTGTGCCGCCAGTCTGTAAACAGGCTTACGCTATACCCGGCAGACATGATCTCGTTGAAATGTTCTTTCAACGATTCCAGCGGAAGTTCTTCAAAAATATCCTGCCTTACTTCAAAAGCCGGTACCAGGTCAAGCGTTAGCCTGGTAACAATGCCTAATGCTCCCAAACCTACTATTGCTCCCTTAAAACGGTCACCATCCTTTTCCCTGTCCAGCGTCACCAGTTCCCCATCAGGTGTTACCAGCTCTATTGCCCTGACTTCTGTAGAAAGATTCCCATTTGAAACGCCCGACCCATGCGTACCTGTAGCACAGGCACCGGCAACAGAAATATGGGGCAGCGATGCAAGGTTATGTAAGGCAAAACCGGCTTCACTGAGCCCGGGGGCAAACTGGCCGTACCGGGCGCCGCCTTCAACGGTAATAGTACCCAAATCTTTATTTATAGCCACTACTTTGTTCAGCTTCTCCGTAGAAATCTGGCTTTGCGGGCTGTCTGCAATGTCGTTGAAACAATGTGCCGATCCCAGCGCTTTTTGCCTGTTCAGTTTTTTAACCAGCCTGCGTACCTCATCCACATTACCGGGTGTATATACTTCCGGCGCCTTATACTGATAATTTCCGGCCCAATTGGTCCTGATATTTTTTGCCGGTGTTTTAGAGTTTGTATTACACGATAAGCTGGCTCCGAACACAGAGCCGGCGGCGAGGGCAGCAGTCGTTTTTAGAAAGGTCGTACGTTTCATTGTACTATTGGTTTTGAAACATTTGGAATTAGGATCAGGCCTATAAAAATCAAATTACAGGAAATATTAAATGTAAGGCTTTTTTCAGTAACCCTGTATAATATAGAAGCACCTTATCCTTCCCTGTCGCCGATAAAATGTTTCCCCGCTGGTCTATGCTGATATATATACCAGGCACCCCTCCTCCTTTTGATTTTTCCGGATTGCGAAATAAACCGACAGGTATTAGCCATAATTTTGGAAAAAATAATACAATGATTCTTCCCCGGATGTTCTTTTCCCTGTTATCTATGCTGCTGGCAATAACTACTTACAGCCAGGAACCCCAAACCATTTATAACCTGAATGCTTCCGGCGGAACCGTTTATTTCAGCCTGGCTTCCGGAAAAGAAACGGGGGCGGATAAATCAAATACCCCAGCCTGGGATATCTCCTTTGCTAAAACTACGATTTCAGTTAATGAAAAAGGAAAAGTTACCGCGCAGGTAGTATCCTCCACATTTGAAGCGCTGAAAAAAGCACCGGAAAGCGGATACCGGCCCGATACCGATGAAAGTAAAGCCATCCCTACAGGCAGCGGCAACGGATGGTATCATTACAATATGGAAGACCACACTATTTTACCCATTGCCGACAGGACAATTGTAGTAAAAGCAAGTGACGGGAAAAAGTATAAGATCAAAATCATCAGCTACAACAAAGACCAGAAGCTGTTTGAAAGCACCGGTTATTATACCTTCCGGTATATAGCGGTCGATTAAGGTCTACTACTCTCGGATAGCATAGCAGACAGGCCACTCTCTTAATCATTTTTACAACCATGGAAGCCCGTTGCACAGCCATAGAAGTAAGAAAGAAACTCAGTTTTCAATCCACTCTCAGCAAATATGCCTGCTGCCTGTTTTGCATTTTTAAATTTTTCTGTATACTTCCAAAGCATTTTGTACTCTTCCGGCTCTCCAAGTAAAAGGCTACCTAAAACCGGAATGATTTTCCCAAGATAAAATCCATACAATGCTTCAAGGATTTTATTGTCTGGCTTCGAAACTTCTATAAACGAAAATTGTCCGCCAACTTTTAAAATCCGCTTCACTTCTTGCGCCAAGATGCACAGTTGCTCCTTATTAAAAGTCTTAAGCCCAAATGCGCAAGTCACAAAATCATAATAATTACCAGGAAGTTTATTTTGTAGGACGTCTTGTTGTAGGACTGTAATTTCACTGTTGAACTTCGTCTTGCTTTTCTGTCGGGCATATTTCAACATTTCTTCCGAAAAATCAAGCACAGTTAAATTGGAGCGAGGCAATTTCCGTTTGGTAGCCCGCCAAGTTTCACCCATCCCTGTCAATAAATCAATTACTTCAGCCTTGCCGTCAATTACGTTAAATGAACTTAAGAACCTGGTTCGCCAACGAATTGAAAAGCCGAACGAGGTTATATAGTTCATTCTTTCATATGAGCCGCTCATTTTATTAAAAAGCTCCTTTATATACGCGGGGTCATAAATATTATCTGCCATTCAGTATCAATTTCCATTTCCCTGTTTCTGCATATTCCTTTATGACCGCATTCCGTTCAATCAGGAACTGCTTCAGATATTTTGTTAGATAGAGCCTGTTAAACAGTTGCCCGAAAATTCCAAACGGTGACTGAAACGTAAAATAGTCCTTCATAATTACCTTATCAGCCACAGCTTCGAACCTGTGTTCGTGGTAAATGGATTTGAAAGCGCCTTTCACCTGTTCGTCCACAAAGTACAGGGGTCTTTCATAAGCAGTGATCCTTGATGTCAGCTTTTGCTTCACGCCCAGGTGTACTGCTTCCCATGTAACCCAGTCATTCAGCGCTATCAACCCCGAAACCTTTCCGTCAATTGTCCGCTCTTCGGTTTTAGCTGTTGATATCATATGCAGGTCAATGCTTCTTGCAAGATCAAAGCAAATATTAATGGGAGCGGATATTTCGGTTGTCAGTTCAATTGCCGGCATGACCTGTTGTAATATTGGTTCGCTTCGCCATTTTTGTAGTCCAGTATCTAAAATAGTATATCCATCCGGATCTTTTCAATAATGGCTGCCTAAAGATACTGAAAGGCACAGGTCTGGCCGGGCACAAAAGCCCTGTATAAAACCTGCGTCTGTGCGAACATTAATGTAAGTATAGGGAAACGGTATCCACTACCTCAAATGCATAATCGGGCTACTATTTGAGTAATTCTATAACTTTTAAATTCTTGGTTTTCTCAGCAGCTTGCAAAGCTGTCATTCCCTGATTGTCTTTCACGCTCTTATCGGCTCCCTTTTCAAGTAGCAATTTTACTAACTCAATATTTTCGTTATTTGCTGCCCACATCAAGCAGGTCATTTTAAGGCCATCTTGTGCGTTCACATCAGCTCCTTTCACAATTAGAAACTTTGCAATGTCAGTTTGATTATTCATTACTGATTGCATTAAAACTGGTATATAAAATACTTCATTAATTTTTCTTACATAATTTACTAAAGATGCATCTTTGTTAATGATACTTTTTACAGCCTTCAAGTCATTATTAAATACAGCCTTGAACAATTTTTCGCCGGGTTCCTGTGCGTAACTGTTCGAAACAAATGCTAAAAAGAGTATGACTATGATTTTTTTCATTACATTTTTTTATTCATCTGTTAACCCGGAAATCTGTATTCATAACTAATAATCCGGGTATAGTTACTGCAAACTCAGATCACCGAGCACACGTACCAGCTCCTTCATAGCATCGTTGTTTTTAACAGCGGTATCTTTCGATCGGACAGGTTGGATAGAGACGCCGCTCCGGGTATTATAATGTAGTGTGAGCTTTTGACCCCGGAAGTGGAAATCCCAGTAAGATGAGTCGAAATCATCTATTTTATTGATGAAATTTACATGCAGCTTTTCGCTTAGTAAGCCTGCAACATCATAAAACGTATTGAACCCACAGTTTTCATCAATCACAGCTTCCATGTTTCCATATTCGTTGCGAAGGGTAAGATTCATAACACCGGTTTTAGATGAGTACCTAATTCTTGAATTTCTTTGCCTTAGGTGCCTTTTCTCCGTTGATCAGTTTTTCCGCCCCAACATTTTTCCCGTTGGATGGGCACCCGGCTTTTGGTGAACAGGCACTTATATACGACAACATCAGAAGGCTAACTGCTGCATATAAAATCATTTTTTTCATTGTATTATATTTTATTTGCAATAAATGAAACGATCTGTCTCACACCTTCATACCGGGAGCTCTAAAATAACGGCAAAGCCGGAGTTTTAGTATTTCAGTATATCAAGAGCCGCATGGCCGATACAATACCAATATTATACTAAAAGTAACTTTATCCCTTTAAAAACAAAAGTATAAACCCGGATTAATTCTCCAGGGAAAGATGCTGCGAAGCAGAGGCCACAGCGGCAGGCGCTTTTTCCTGAACAGCCGTTTTATGCCTATCGCCTTTTACCGCCTTATAAACTGAAGAACAAATAAAAACAGATGCAAACAACACCGTCAGGTACATACCCACACAAAACAACAGCGGTTTAATAGAACCCATTATAATCTGGCGCTTAGTCAGTTTCATAAGAACGGATTTGAAATGTTTAATTAAAATTCAATATCTTACATTACCATAAACGCCTTATCATTTAGAAAATTATGCTAACAGAGAAAACTACCATAAAGCAATGGGCTTTGGATGACCGCCCCAGGGAAAAGCTTCGGAACAAAGGTCCTGAAACGCTCAGCCACTCCGAATTGATCGCCATTCTGCTGCGCAACGGCACCCGCAGCAAGTCTGCGCTTGACCTGGCGAAAGAAGTGCTGCAATTGGGTAAAAATAACTTAAATCAACTCGGCAGGCTGACCATTAAAGACCTGATGAAGATCTGCGGCATCGGCGAGGCCAAAGCCATCACACTGGCGGCTGCGCTGGAGCTCGGCCGGAGAAGACAGGCAGGCATCGACCTGGCAGAACACATTGTTACCGATAGCACAGCAGTTGCCCGGTACCTGCAGGCGCTGCTCAAAGACCAGGTACAGGAGGTATTTGTTGTTTTATTTTTGAACAGGTCCAATAAGATCAAACACACCGAAATTATAAGCAAGGGAGGTATCACCGGCACCGTCGCCGATCCGAGGATCATATTAAAAAAGGCATTGCTGGAAGATGCCGTGAGTATTATTTTGTGTCACAACCATCCATCCGGAAGCCTGAAGCCCAGCAGGGCCGATGAGAATATTACCTTCAAGATAAAAGAAGCCGCCATGTATTTTGACATTACCGTCATCGACCATATCATCGTCAGTTCCGACGGCTACTTTAGTTTTGCAGATGAAGGATTGATATAGCGCCCGATGGTTTATCTTTACTCCATGAAGTATACAAATTTCAAAGCCAAAAATATTTATCTCTTTGTTCTTGCCGTTATGACCAGTCTTTCCGTTTTCGCACAAAAAAAGATCAACGAACAGCCTTTATATCCCAAGAATGATGTGCCGGGTAATATAGAAGGCGAAAATGAAGAAAAATCGGAAACCACGGATGGCATTTTACGGATCAGTAATGTAAGCATCCCTACCCTGGCTGTTTTTTTGCCGCCACCGCAAAAAGCCATCGGAACGGCCGTGATCATTTGTCCCGGCGGAGGATATTCGATCCTGGCTGCAGGACACGAGGGATATGATGTTGCCAGGAAACTGAATGAATGGGGGATCGCAGCATTTGTACTGAAATACCGCATTCCTGACAGCAAAAGGCAAAACTCGCCGTTTATTGCACCCTTACAGGATGCGCAACAGGCTATCTATACAGTAAGAAAAAATGCGGCGAAATGGGGAATAAAAACCAACAGGATAGGTATCATGGGCTTCTCGGCAGGCGGCCACCTTGCTTCCACCGCTGCTACCCGGTATGAACCCTCGCTGATCAATAATGGTAAAATAAGCATACGTCCGGATTTTCAGATACTGGTATACCCGGTCATCAGCTCCAACTACTTCATTAAACATGAAGGTTCCTTCAAAAATCTTTTGGGTGAAAAGCCCGGTGCACCCCGCATAAATGAATATTCCAGCGAGCTGAACGTTACAGACAAAACGCCACCCGCCTTCCTGGTGCATGCTTCAGACGATACCGGTGTAAAACCCGATAACAGCATTGTATACTACCAGGCCCTGGTTAAAAATAAAGTACCTGCCGAAATGCATCTCTATCAAAAAGGCGGGCATGGGTTTGGGCTCAATAACCGTACAACCAAGGATCAATGGATCTTACGCTGTAAAGCGTGGATGGAAACAAATGGCTGGCTGAAAAAATAGAAGCAGCACCAAGTAAACAATAACTTCAGCATGAATCAGTCACTTAAAACAGTAATAATCATTATAGGGGTTTTAAGTATTCTTGCCGGGCTGTTTTCTTATTTTAATCAGAACAATGTTTTGAATTCCTTTTTGGGCATTTTTATCGGAGTGGCGTTAACAGGAAGCGTACTTGTGTTAAAAAACAGGAAGGATAGTAAAAATGATAATTGACCAGCTAATAAAATATTATGCAAAAAAGCCGAAGAAACTGTTCCTGACAGACGGGACCGGCGCTTTACTATCCGCTGTTTTGTTAGGAATCGTTTTGGTTGAATTTGAGAGCTTTTTCGGGATCCCCCGACGGACATTATATTTTCTTGCCCTCCTGCCATGTATATTCGCCGTATATGATTTTTATTTTTTTGTAAAAAAGCGCCAAAGGGTTGAAAGATCCCTGAAAGGGATCGCCCTTATGAACCTGCTCTACAGCTTTTTGTCAGTCAGCCTTGCCATATATCATCACAAAGCCTTAACATATTTCGGCTGGCTGTATGTTGTACTTGAAGTAACGATCGTAATAATGCTTGTAAACCTTGAATACAGGGTTGCAAATGAGTGCAGCCCTAACAAGATAATATAAGAAACGAACTACTTGCAGGATAATGTTATTATTGCACAGGCTGCTTTTTGTCCCTCCTTCCGGTATACCATCCCTTAAGCATGGAATATATGATCGGTAACACAGACAAAAATATGATCAACAAAACAACCTTGCTGAAATTATCCCTGATAACCGGGATCCTGCCGAGATAATAACCGGCAAGCGTTAATCCTACTACCCATAAGAAGCCGCCTATCACGTTATAGGTCAGAAAAGTCGGGTATCTCATTTTACCCACTCCTCCCACAAAAGGCGCCAATGTTCTTACAATAGGCACAAAACGGGCAATGATAATAGTAGTGGGGCCATACTTATCATAGAACGCCTGTGTCTTGTCGATATGCTCCTGCTTTACAAAGTTCTTTCCGAATATTTTTATCCTCAGCACCTTCATTCCAAAATACCGGCCGATGGAATAGTTCACGGCATCCCCGGAAATAGCTGCGATGAGCAACAAAACGATCACCATCCATACATTCAGGGACTCCGGGTATTGCGCCGCCAGCATGCCTGCGGCAAACAGCAAAGAATCACCCGGCAAAAAAGGCATGATTACAACACCTGTCTCCACGAAAATAATGGCAAATAAAATCAGGTAGATCCAATTCCCGTAATCGGCCAGGATAACCCTCAAATGATCGTCTATGTGCATTATAAAATCAAACAACTCCATCATAACCGCATAAGTTTAATTCTTTGCCCCGCAAAGGTAGGGATAGAAACATTACAACGTTTTCCGGCTCAGTTTATTACGCTTTATATTCTATAAAAGCTGTAAGCGAAAGCATGCATAAAATCAGACAGTGTACTGAGCGGCGGATAAAACAGCGCCATTTACGCAATCTTCCGGTTGAAACCTGAAAAATTATTTGATATACCCCAGTATCTTCAGCATGCTTTGGGCAGATTGTTCTTTAGCATACAGCCAGTCCACCAGCTTGCCGTTTTTATCATATTCCACTATTACATGCTTGGGCGAAGGTATCAGGCAATGTTTAATGCCCCCATACCCGCTGATCTGGTCCTGGTAAGCGCCGGTATGGAAAAAACCCAGCACCAATGGATCCCCGTTGGTTATTTTGGGCAGGAATACTTCATTGATATGTTCCTCCGAATCGTAATAGTCATGGCTGTCGCAAGTCATCCCCCCCAGCACAACACGCTGATATTCCTGGTCCCATTTATTAATGGGCAGCAGCAGGAAGCGTTCACCGATACCCCAGGTATCCGGCAGCGTGGTAATAAAGGATGAGTCTATCATATACCAGGTTTCCCGGTCGTTCTGTACTTTCTGTGCTACCACACTGTATATATGTGCCATGCTCTCCCCTACGGTAAAGCTTCCGAATTCGGTATAGATATTCGGCATCGGCACTTTAGCTTTTTTGCAGGCGCTTTTAATATTCCGCACGATCTCGTTGATCATGAACTGGTAGTCGTACTCAAATCCCAGCGAATGCTTGATCGGAAAGCCACCGCCGATATTGATAGAATCCAGTTCGGGGCATATCTTCTTTAGCTGGCAATACAGGTGAATGATCTTGTTCAGCTCACTCCAGTAATAGATATCATCCTTGATACCTTTATTCAGAAAGATGTGCAACATCTTTAACTGGAATTTTTCTTCGTTCCCTTCAATATTGTCCACATAAAACTCCAGGATATCTTTGGAACGGATTCCCAGGCGCGAGGTATAGAACGGGAAGTTCGGCTCCTCTTCGGCTGCTACACGGATACCCAGCTTGAACGGCACTTTCACCGATTTGCGATAGGCATCCAGCTCCGCTTTATTATCCAGCACCGGGATAACATTTTTAAAGCCGGTATTCAGCAGGCGTGCGATCCGGGAAGTATAATTTTTCTGCTTAAAGCCATTGCAGATAATATGGATATCCTTGGTTATTTTTCTTTTTTCATACAACCTGTTGATGATCTCTATGTCGTAGGCATAGGATGTCTCCAGGTTTATTTCATGTTTCAGCGCTTCTTCCACCACGAAGGAAAAATGGGAACTTTTGGTGCAATAGCAGTAAAAGTATTTTCCTTCGTATTTGTGCTTTTTAAAAGCATTCCTGAACATATCTTTTGCCTTATTGATCTGCATCCCTATTTTGGGCAGGTAGGTCAGCTTCATGGGCGTACCATATTTGTCAATCAGCGCTTTCAGATCAAGCCCGTTAAAACGCAGGTACCCGTCCTGGACATCAAAACCTTCCTGGGGGAAATAGAAAGTCTGTTTAACAAGGTCGGTATAAGTATTGTTCATTTCGTAAATGGAAGTTATCGGTCGTTAATGGCTTACAATAAAAAACCGGCTGCGACCTCAGATGGTTCTACTTAACTGATGCAACCAATTTCCTGAAGCTCTCAGGCTCATTCATAGCCAGATCAGCCAGCACTTTTCTGTCTAAGCCGACATTCTTCTGGTTCAGCTTGTGTATGAACTCAGAATAGGTCAGTCCTTCTTCACGAACAGCCGCGTTGATACGGGCGATCCACAAAGAGCGGTATTCTCTCTTTTTCAATTTACGGCCAACATACGCGTATGTCTGGCCTTTTTCTACTACGTTTTTAGCAACGGTATATACATTTTTCCGTTTGCCGTAAAAGCCTTTAGCGGCTTTTAAAATTCTCTTTCTGCGTGCTTTGGAAGCTACTGCATTTACTGAACGAGGCATATTAAATTAGGTTTAAAACGGGCAGGACCCGCTACTGTTTTAAAAAATGATTACTTTAAACGCAACAGGCGCTTTACAAAATCCATATTGGATTTGTGCACAACACCATCAACTCTCATGGCACGTTTGCGTTTTGTGGATTTTTTTGTCAGTATGTGACGACGGAAAGATTTCTGGTGTGTGATCTTACCTGTAGCTGTCACCTTAAACCTCTTCTTTGCACTTGAATTGGTTTTTACCTTTGGCATGGTAATAATTCTTATTTTAGTTATACCCTTGGGGCGACCCTGAACAGACAGGATACTTTTGGAGCCTTTGGGGCAATATTGCGTTTGACGAATCAAACACCCTGTAAAAAGGTGCGCAAAGATAAGAAGAAAAAGATCAAAACCACATCTTTATAATAAAAAATACCCAAGGGCAGCTAAATCGTCAGACCACAATTATAACCAATTGATAGACAATAGCGCCTTCGGAACAAACGTTTTTAAAATGATTTTTTACCAGAACTGCAAATCCTGTTATTTTTAATATCTAATTGTCTAAATATCAGGATCATCAACCCTAAGCCCATGAAAGGAATCCTTATTGCCCTTGTCTTGTTTTCTCTGGTGCCGCCTTTATCCGCCGGGGATCTTCCGTATGCGTCCGTCAGTGACGATAAAAATGTGATTATCAGCAGCAAAACAGAAAGGTATGAATTTACCGCCGGGAGCGCAGAGAATCCGGTTCTTATAAAGGGACAAATGAACACCCTCTTCCAGTGTGAGAATTTTAGAACCGATATCAGGCATGTAGAATTTTATGATGACCAGACGTCTATCGGAGAAATAACCCTAAAAGTAAGTGGTAAGAAAGTAAAGTTCACGCCCGTACACGAATACTATTCCATTGACAATATATTCTATTCCGACGCTAAAGTGTGTCACTTTAATGTTCCACTGGAGAAAAAAGGCGCTGAAAGTGAGATAGAGATCAGCAAAATCATAAAGGATCCGCGCTATTTCACCAGTATCTATTTTACCGAGTCTTATTACACCGAAAATAAAACCATCATCCTGGTAGTACCTGAATGGATGGTTGTGGAAATAAAAGAAATGAATTTCGGGGGATATAACATTACAAAACAGGCTGAAAAAAAGGGGACAACCAACATATATACCTATACGATACACCAGGCGGAGGCACGGAAAAACGAACCTCGCAGCCCGGGTCCGTCTTATCTCTACCCTCACTTGCTGATCATGAACAAATACGCCAACCTCTCCGGCAGAAAGATCACTTATTTTAATACCCTGGCAGACCAGTATGCCTGGTATCATCAATTAGTGCAGAAAGTGGACAACGATCCCGCTGTTATCAGGCAAAAAACGGAAGAGATCATTAAAGGAGCCAGAAACGATACAGCAAAAATCAAGGCCATATTCCACTACGTACAGGACAACATACGGTATATTGCTTTTGAAGACGGACTTGCAGGGTTTATGCCTGAAAAAGCGCAAAACGTGTTGAATAAAAAATACGGGGATTGCAAAGGAATGGCTAACCTGACGAAAGAGCTCCTGAAAGCTGCAGGTTTTGATGCAAGGTTATGCTGGATAGGCACCAACAGGATAGCATACGACTACTCCACTCCCTCCCTGTCCGTAGACAATCACATGATCTGCGCCTTGAAGTACAAGGATAAGATCTATTTCCTCGATGCGACCGAAACCTATATCGGGTTCGATCAGTACGCCGAACGCATTCAAAACCGGCAGGTATTGATAGAGGATGGCGACAAATACATTCTGGAAAAGGTACCCCTGCGTGCGCCTGTACAAAATACGGATTACGAAAAAAAGATAGTACGTATAAACGGCACCACCCTCACCGGTAAGGTGGAGCACAGGTTCAATGGAGAAAGCAGGGAATGGCTGCTGCAGCGCCTGCACAGCATGAAGAAAGATAAGCTTTCCGCCGCGCTTGAATCCTATCTTTCTGAAGGAAAACAGAAATACAATATCGGGGAGCTAAAAACATCGCAATTGAACAGCCGGGAGCAGGAGCTAACCATTGAATACCAGCTCAACCATACGGATGCTATAGCCAGTTTCGGAGATGAATACTAC
>CAKSVK010000038.1 GCA_934502905.1 uncultured Chitinophagaceae bacterium | reverse complement strand
ATTACGACAATATGAAACTTAATGTAAATGCTGACAAACCCGATTGGTCAACATTTGCCGACATTTTTAAAGGAGCAGGTATTTACGAATAAGATGTGGAGCGACAGATATAATTCCTTCTCCGCAGTGTCTCAACTCCGGACCATGTGTGCCGGCTGGACACTGCCGGGAAATTAAATTTCCGAACAATACCAGCACTACATGATATTTTAAATGCTAAAAAATAATTTCTATATTATCACAGGAGGACCCGGTGGCGGGAAAACAACTTTGCTTGAACGGCTTACCGAAAAGGGACATGCGTTTATCCCGGAAACAGCGCGGCAAATAATAAAAGAAAGACTTAGCATGGGAGCCAGCCCGAGACCGGATCCGTTACAATTTGCAACAGAAATTTTCGAAAGAGACTGTTCCAACTTCAGCATGAAAAGCAGTTTGACATCTTTATTATTTTTCGACCGGTCGTTTATCGACAGCAGCTGGCAGATCTTTACCTGTGACAAGAACCGGTACAGCCAGGCAAAAACGTTCTTACAAACTCACCGGTACAATAATAAAGTATTTATAACACCTCCCTGGAAGGAAATATATCATACTGATTCGGAGAGAGACCAAACATTTGAGCAATCTGTTGAAGTTTACGAGCAGCTTTACGGTTGGTACTCCTGCCATAATTACAATTTAATAGAATTACCCAAAACCTCAGTGGATAATAGATTGATCTTTTTATTGAATCATTTGGCCCGTTAATAAATACTGTCCATTGCATTTGTGTTATACCGCGCCCCCGACGAGCCATACATTCGCCTGAATGACGCACCCCGGAGGACCTGTCCGGACAGCCGAACGGTTACAATTTCATCCTGAAGCTTCGGACCCTCGCAAACCTGGCCCGGTTTTTCGGGGAATACAAATGGTCTATTGCTGGAGAAAACCTGACAGACAACAATCTCATGACAAAAGAAGATTTCTTTGATACAGCGCTTTCTTTTCCGGGGACAGCAACCCGCCCGCACTTTGAAAGAACGGGATTCAGGATCATCAATAAAAGGATGTTTGCTACTTATCTTGAGAATGATAATTCCGCTAATATTTTTTTAACACCTGAAGAGCAACGTGTCTTTTGCGAAATGGACAAGAATATTTTCCCGGTTCCCAATAAGTGGGGAGAAAAAGGCGCTACCACTTTTCTGCTCGATAAGGTTCCCGGAGAAATTGTCAGGGAAGCCCTGTTGTCGGCATATAATGCTGTTTTACAACCTAAAAAATAAAATGAGGATGTCTGCCTGAGACAGGGTTTACAGAATTCCTAAAAAGATGACACCCCCGACCTTACAACTTCAGGATGATCAGACCTGCCCCTTATCGTACCTACAGGGTTTGTAGCACTGCTTTTCCACCGGCAAACCTTATAAGTTTTACTCCCTTGTTATTTTCCCTGAAATATTTTAAATATTGGCTATATTAGTATCCGTTGGTCAACCACAGTCCTGTGGCTGAGAAAGCGAAACGGTGTGCTGATCAGCGGAACGAAACGGCTGAAACAGTTATACAAGGTATGTTACGGAAACAACTCTCACACAGATAAAGACCAATGAAAAATAGAAATGAATTGTAAAAATTGCAACACCGAAGTAGAGCTGAACTACTGTCCTAACTGCGGACAACCCGCTAAACTAAAACGGATCAGCGGCCATTATATCATACACGAAATTGAACATGTATTACACTTTGAGAAAGGAATATTATATACAATAAGGGAACTACTGATAAGACCGGGAGAAAATGTAAGACATTTTATCTCTGAAAACAGAAGCCGGCTTGTAAAACCCATTATTTTTATTATCGTAACCTCTTTGATCTATACACTTGTAAGCCATTTCTTCCATATTGAAGGGGAGTATGCAAATTTTAATGAAGCAAAAAAATCCGCAACAGGCTTAATTTTCAAATGGATACAAGACCACTACGGATATTCGAACATCATCATGGGCGTGTTCATTGCGCTTTGGCTAAAGCTGTTTTTCAGAAAGTATGACTACAATTTCTACGAAATCCTGATACTTCTTTGCTTTGTAATGGGCATGGGAATGCTGTTTCTGGCTCTTTTTGGGGTTATTCAGGGCCTGACGAATTTTAACTTAATACAAATAGCAAGCATTATATTTATGGCTTATTGTACCTGGGCTATCGGACAGTTCTTTGACAGGAAGCGCCCTATGAACTACGTCAAAGCATTTGTTTCTTACATGTTAGGAATGATCACTTTCTGGCTTTTGGCATTCCTGTTGGGAATATTCATTGACCTGATCGCAAAATATTAAAAGATATGGAAAATAGAAAAGCACTGGTATTTGGCTCCACAATCGGAGCCATCATTTTGGGCGTGACATTGTTTAAGCAATTCAACTTTAAAAGTTTTGAGTTTGAAAAACCTGCATTAGCCGTTGTTTATATGATCGGCCTTGTCATTTGTATTTTATTCATAAGAAAAAATACTACAAATAAATAACGACGGACAATATTGCATGTATGTCTAGCTGCAGGCATTCGCCTGACGAACGGAGAGGATAACACCTTCTCAACTCCACCAGCCTATGACAGTACTTTTCGTGACTGCGTTGATTTTTATCTAATGCAAAAATGAGACACCAGGAAACATTTTAATAATACTATACAGCAGATAATGGGATTTTATGATTTAACCAGGCAAGAACGGATAGCACGCGTCAATAAAATTAAACATGACATTTGCAGGGATTTGACCAATGACAGGAAGGAAAAAATACTCACGTATTTTTCTGACGACGACACATACATCAGGAAAGCTGCTTACCTCGCGGTCGGAAGATTGTATCTTGACAATAAAGAGTTGCAACCTGCAATTATTACATGTTTAGAAAAGTTATTGGAAAATGAAGACTTTATGGTACGACAAACGGTTATCAATTCGGCAGGAGAAATCGGAAAACAAGATTTTGAAGCCGTTATCATCTTTTTTGACAAGGGTCTGTTTGACAGGCATCATTCACCCAGAAATGCGGTAATCGGTTCCATAAAGAAAATGGGAGAGGTCAATCCCAAACCTATTTTAGATTGGGCAAAAAAATATCTTCATCATCAGGACCAGGAAATCAGGCGGGAAATTTGCCACGGCATAGAGCTTCGCGGGAGAAAACATCCTGAAGACATTCTGCCATTGTTACGAGAATTGCAACACGACAAAGCTGCACGGGTACGAAAGACTTTAGTACACGTTATCGGACAAATTGCATACAAAAAAGGCTGTATTGAAACTGTTGTATCATACTTAAAAAACTGGGAAAACAAAGAATTGGTCGCCGATGCCCTGGATGAAATCATAGACGTTCATCATCGTTATAAAAATTTTTCTGCATTGACACAAGATGAAGCAAGAAAATACATTGAAGAAAATTACGAATAACAAAAGGGTTACCGTACGCATTTATGTTATGCAGCTCTTGCCCGGGCCAACTGCTGGTACAAGTCTTGCAGACCGTGTGTTGCCAGGCTTCCCGCAGAGTAGGACAGGTTGTACCCTTTAATCATCACTGATTGTATCCTGCATCTATGAGACTTGAATCCCGGGCCTTGAAACCTGCGGCTTATGTCTTACCAACCGAAGTTGATCACTCAATCCTACACCTGGAAGACGCCGGTTTTGAAATCACGGCTGACCGGCGCATGATCAGCGGCAGCAATACCTTCCGATATCAGCATCCGGGTTTGCCCGGGATCAATAATATCGTCTACCCATAACCGTGCAGCCGCATAATAAGGAGTAGTCTGCTGCTCGTATTTTCCTTTTATTGCTTCCAGCAACTTTTTTTCTTCTGCAGGATCTATTTCTTTGCCTTTTGATTTTAACGCGCCAACCTGTATCTGCAACAATGTTTTGGCTGCCTGTTCTCCTCCCATCACTGCTATTTTAGCGGATGGCCAGGCGTATATAAACCTGGGATCATATGCCTTGCCACACATGGCGTAATTGCCCGCACCATAGGAGTTACCAATGATAATAGTAATTTTCGGCACCACCGAATTCGCTACCGCATTCACCATCTTGGCGCCATCTTTTATGATACCGGAATGCTCGCTGCGGCTACCGACCATAAACCCCGTAACATCCTGCAGAAACACCAGGGGTATCTTTTTCTGATTGCAGTTCATGATAAACCTCGCTGCCTTATCGGCACTGTCATTGTATATCACTCCTCCCATCTGCACTTCTCCTTTTTTACTTTTTACTACTTTTCGCTGGTTGGCAACAATACCTACCGCCCAGCCGTCTATGCGCGCATAACCGCATAAGATGGTTTGTCCATAATCCTTTTTAAACTGGTCAAATTCCGAGTTATCAACAATACGTTCAATCACTTCGAGCATGTCATAGGGCTTGGAAGCATCTTCAGGGATGATGCCATATATATCTTTCGGATCCTTTAAAGGGTTCCGGCTCTTTATCCTGTCAAAGCCTGCTTTATTTGTATGTCCCAGCTTACCTATAATACGTTTAATCTCGTCAAGACAAGCTTTCTCCGTTTTAAATTTATAATCGGCAATGCCGCTGATGGCGGTATGTGTTGCGGCGCCTCCCAACGTTTCAATGTCCACATCTTCCCCTATCGCTGCTTTTACCAGGTAGGGACCTGCCAGGAAAATAGAACCGTTGTTCTCCACCATCATTGTTTCATCGCTCATGATAGGCAGGTAAGCACCGCCTGCCACGCAGGCGCCCATTACAGCCGCTATTTGTGTAATGCCCATAGCGCTCATACGGGCATTATTGCGGAAGATGCGGCCGAAATGTTCCTTATCCGGGAAGATCTCATCCTGCATAGGCAAAAAAACACCGGCGCTGTCCACGAGGTATATAACAGGCAGGTAGTTCTCCATGGCGATCTCCTGCATACGCAGGTTTTTCTTTCCTGTTACCGGGAACCAGGCTCCGGCTTTCACCGTCTGGTCATTAGCAACGATCACGCATTGCCTGCCGCTTACATAACCCACCCCGGCAACGGTTCCTCCTGCGGGGCATCCGCCATACTCCTCATACATTTCATATCCTGCGAAGGCACCTATCTCCACAAAGGGCTTATCATCATCGCACAGGTATTCGATCCGCTCACGGGGTGTGAGCTTACTGCGCTCTTTTTGCTTATCAATCGCCTTTTTACCACCTCCCAGGTATATGCCGGCTAATTTTATTTTTACCTGGCTGCAGGCAAGCTTCAACGCATCTTCGTTCCTGTTCTTTTCAATATCCATGATCTGCTTTTTGGTTTGCACAAGACATTATAAGGGATCGGATTTTATTATAAATCTATTGATTTATATTGAAAGCTCCTTAACCGGGGATATTTACCTTCGGTGAGAAAGTCCAATTTTTCGCAGACGGGTGGTGACACCCGCCTGTAGCGCGCGCTACCGCCTGGCTTCTCCACCAGCCGGAAAACTTACACAAGCGAAGATTTGAAATCCCCCATTAACTACCTATAAACGGAAATATTGTTCAGGAAGAAAAATTATCCGGCAGGCACAATAACACTTAGTTCACAATACGTTTTTTAACTTCACTACTTAAAATAAGCTCCAGTGACACTGGGAAGAAATACCTTTTTTCTCATTCTGCTGTTCCTTTTAGCAGTTCCCGTATTGGGTTACAAACTCATATGGTTATTGCGGGCCGAAAAAAGCACGGCAACCTTTGCCTTCCACGGAAAAGAGATCCATGGTCAATTGGAAAGCACACATGCCGTAATGTTTTATTCCCCCGGAAACGATACCGTCTTCTTCCACGCTGTCGACGATCCCGCATATACTGTGGGGAGCCGGTTCCCCGTATTATACCAACCCGCTAACCCGACAGACGCCAGCCTCACGGACTTTGATAATATGTGGATGAAAACAAGCATCATACTGGGTGTACCGCTTGTTTTCCTCCTGATCGTCTTCCTGCATAAGGAAATTGTTCCTTACCGCAGTAAAATACGGCTCTCCGCAAAACCTCCGTTCCTGCAAGTCATTACTGAAGAGCCGTACATTGATCCCCTGAAGCCGGATCAATAGTATCAGGCATTCAACCAGGACGGTCTCCAAATAAAAATCCCGCGTTCACCTTTGTATGAACACGGGACAACACAATTTAAATAGCTATTGCTGCGCCCAGTAATCCACTACCGTTACTTTATCCAGCACGGGACCAAGCACCTCCACAAATGCTTTATGCTCCGGATGCGGCAGATACACTTCCCTGTCTGCTTCACTGGCAAAGCTCACAAAAAAGCAATGGGTCAGTCCCTGGTTCAGTCCTTCGGGACTGTTATTGGTTCCCCATTCAAAATCCTTGATCTCTTTGATCTTGGAAGGAAGCGCCCTGAATGCATCTTCTACCGCTTTTACCTGCTCAGCCGTAGCGGAATCCTTGAATTTAAATAGCACAACGTGTCTTAACATTTTTTCTGATTTGGTTTCTGGTTCTGGTTGGGCAGCCGCTTCTTTTGGCTGTTCGCTGTTACATGAAAGAATGGTGGCAGATGTCGTTACCAACAATGCCGCAAATAAGAAAAGCTTTTTCATGATCTGTTTGTTTTGCACGATGAAATTATTACCGGACAAGATACATTAAAATATTTCAATTCGCCGGAACCGGGATATTGATTATCTGAAAGCAAACCGTGCATTTTCCTGTTGATACAGGCATGAACATACGAAACAGATACCATTGCAGATATAATTTTCAGTAAAAATTGACAAAACATCTGCACCGGTACCGAAAGGAATTATATAAATACGCCCCATTCGTCTTCAAATCCGTCTTTTTGAAAAGTAGCTACCCATTGCCTGAACAAGTTGCGGAAAACATTCATTTCGGATTCAATGACTTCCGCATATTTATCTTCATTGGCGCCCACCATGGCTGTAAGCCTGATCTGCTCCATGAGCTCCCGGCAATTGTTGCGTACAATAGAAGCATTTTCCATTTTCAATACATACAGGTCCGTGCCCGTTGCGCTGATAATTTTGGGTGCTACAATAAACAGGTTCTGCCAGATAAGCTCTTTGTTCTTTTGCGCCTGGTCGTACCCGTTGGCATCATGCAGGGTATCGCAGTATGATTCCACCAGCGCAAACACCTCGCGCCACTGGTTATACAGCTTTTTTGCGGCGGCCAGGTGTTCGCCTACCTTCCAGCCCTCGCCTTCGTACCGGCGGTTCAGGAACAGATGCTCGTCCCATTCGGGAAGGCTGTACATATCGCTAAAGTCCATACTTAAACTTTTTCCGATCCGGCCGGGAATTTGGACCGTCACCGGATGAATTGAAACTATCCGGCAAATTCAACGATGCCGGAAAAGGGTTTACAAGGGAACGTATAGCAGGAATTTTTCTTTAAACCATTCCTGCCGGTCAAATATAGAGGCTATATCCCAGATATGCGGGTGCAGTCCACTCTCTTTTATCTCCTGCCGCAGGTCTCCGCCTTTCAGGCAGATCAACCCGTTGGTAAATTCATCCAGCTTCCGCCCCTTTCTCAGCAGGGGCTTTCCCCAACGCCACAGGTCTTTTAAAGGTGCTACCGCCCTGCTTACAACAAAATCGAACTTTTCGTCCCTGATATCCTCTGCCCTTGAATGACGGGTTTTTACATTTTTTAGTTGCAAGCCTTCAGCCACCGCATCCACTACCTTCAGCTTTTTGCCGATCGAATCCACCAAAAGGAAACTGACCTCCGGGAACATAATTGCCAGGGGTATGCCCGGGAAACCACCGCCGGTACCTATATCTATGATCTTTAGTCCGGGAGAAAAGTTAAAAATTGCCGCTACAGCCAGGGAATGCAACACGTGCTTTTCGTAGAGACCGTCTATATCTTTGCGCGATATGACGTTTATCTTTTCATTCCACTCTTTATATATAGCCCCTAAAGTGGAAAGCTGCTGAAGCTGGGACTCCGTAAAGTCCCCGAAATATCGGGTAATTATTTCCAGTTGGGCTTGGGCTTCTTCCATAATGCGGAGCTAAAAATAATGTAGTAAAAGAACATAAAGATATCAAAAGCCCAGAACCATTTCCACAGGTCGGCTTCGTTGAGGCGGGTCATCGATTTTAACCAGGTGATCGCCAGCAGCAAATAACGGAGCATGAACACTGCTACTGAATATTCCCATCCAAATAAGATCAACGATGCTGCAAACAAAGGATAAACCAGGAAATGACTGAATGCATAGGTCCCCAGCAAAAACCGGTGTTTGGACTTATAAAACTTTGCGGTGGTAAAATGCCGCTGCTTTTGTTGCCACCATTCCCCCCAGGACTTTTTGGGCTCAGACAATGTGAAAGAATCCTTATCCAGCGCTATATCTGTGTTAAGGCTGGTGGCAGCAGCATTGATAAAAAGGTCATCATCTCCACCGGGCACGTGGTTGTGGGCTGAGAATCCTTTCTGCCTGTAAAACACCTCTTTTTTATAGGCGAGGTTGCGCCCCACACCCATATAAGGCATGCCTGCCAGGGCGTAGGACATATACTGCAATGCAGTGTGGAAAGTCTCGAACCGGATGATCTTGTTCAGCGCGCCTTTTCGTTTGTGGTATGCTCCGTATCCCAACACAATCTCAATGCCTCTTTCGAAACGGTCGCTCATCTTCTGTATCCAGAATTCTGTTGCCGGAACACAGTCTGCATCTGTCAGTAAAACAATATCATATTTCGCCGATTTGATACCCATCGACAATGGGAATTTTTTACCGGGTATGAACCGGGCTTCCTGTTTCAGCTCCAGCAGCTGTAATTGCGGGAAATCCTTCTGAAGCGCCTCGATCAGGTATTTTGTTTCGTCCGAGGAATTGTCGTTCACTACAATTATCTCCTGCTTATCGGAGTAATCCTGTACGAGTATACCTGGCAAATTTTTAGCTAAATTTGCGGCTTCGTCGCGGGCACAAATGATAATGGATACCGGCTGCTGACGGGGCATACCTTTAGGATGATCCGGGTAGAAAGCCAGCCTTCTGAAAAAATACAGGTAATATATTATCTGTATCAGGATAATAACACAAAATGCACCAAAGATGATCTCGCCCCAGGCAATCTTTTCCATACTGGCGGCGAAGGTAAGAAATACCGTTATTTCAAAATAACGGTTTTAATATAATGTGAATATATCAGCTACATGAGTGTATTACAATTCGAGCTACAGCAAAGGGATGCGGCAACGCAGGCAAGAGCGGGCGTTATTACAACGGATCACGGGACAATACCCACCCCCATTTTTATGCCGGTAGGCACCGCAGGCAGCGTAAAGGGCGTGACCCAGCAGCACCTTACCGGGGAAATAAAAGCAAAGATCATCCTGGGCAATACCTATCATTTATACCTCCGTCCCGGCACAGATATACTGGAAAGCGCCGGGGGGCTTCACCGGTTTATCAACTGGCCATCCCCCATTTTAACCGACAGCGGTGGCTACCAGGTATTCTCCCTGGCCGGCACCCGGAAGATCAGCGAAGAGGGCGTAACCTTTCAAAGTCATATTGATGGCAGCCGGCATTTGTTTTCCCCGGAAAAAGTAATGGATATCCAACGGAGCATCGGAGCCGATATCATCATGGCCTTCGACGAATGCCCCCCCTACCCCAGCGATTACCGCTACGCGGAAAGATCGATGCACCTCACCCACCGCTGGCTGGACCGGTGTATCACCCGGCTTTCGGAAACTCCTGAAAAATACGGGTATACCCAAAATCTTTTCCCTATCGTACAGGGAAGCACCTACCACGATCTGCGGAAAACTTCCTGCGAATACATCGCCTCCAAAAATGCAGCGGGAAACGCCATCGGCGGGCTGAGCGTGGGCGAGCCGGAAGATATGATGTACGAGCTGTGCGGACTCTGCTGTGAAAGCCTTCCGGCTGAAAAACCCCGCTACCTGATGGGGGTAGGCACCCCCTGGAACATACTGGAGTGCATTGCCCTGGGTATTGACATGTTTGACTGTGTAATGCCTACCCGCAACGGGCGTAATGCCATGTTGTTTACGTCCAACGGGGTGATCAATATCGATAATAAAAAATGGGAGAAAGATTTCAGTGCTATTGACGACGGAATAGACTGCACCATCAGCAACTATTACAGTAAAGCCTACCTGCGGCATTTGTTCAAATCGAAAGAGCTGCTGGGACTTACCATTGCCAGTATCCACAACCTGGCTTTTTACCTGCATGTGGTCACGGAAGCGAGAAAACATATCCAGGCAGGTGATTTCAGCTCCTGGAAAGAGAAAGCGGTGGCGAGGTATAAGCAGAGGATGTAGATGGTAAGTAGTTAGTGATTAGTGGGTCGAAGATTACAACTGCCTGCTTACGGCTGTGCAGATGAGTCACAGGTCGCAAGACGCAGGTTTTACGCCGCTGTTGGTGTTGTGCATGGGATATGCGCGCCGGCTGCACCAACAGTCATTGAGGGCAGACAGGTATTTCCTGAAATGTTGACGGTGCGCTTATCAGATGAGTTACAGGTCGCAAGATGCAGGATACAAAGGGGTAAGCGGTTAGTGCCCGGTTACAACAGCTTGTGTTTGCACCCAGAACTACTACGGGGCATACAAATATTTCAGCGTTCCTTTTGCCCCGGGGTCACGGTCATACGTCAAAGTCGCTTCTGCAGGCTTGTTATGTGCATTATAAATAAAGTTACGTGTTGGTGAAGATGCATTGCCAACTTCATCTTTCATGGAAATATAATTGTTCTTTCCGACAGCAAACCGTATTCCTTCACCAATTATCAATACTCCTATATCGCCAAAAGCTTCGGGATTTATTTTATCATCATATTGATATTGGTGATCTGAACTCAAAGTACTATTGAAAAAACGTTGTACGCTTGTTACATTATCATTACCATCATAGGTATAAACATAATCTTGTATGTTCCCATCAATAAGGTCAAAGATTTTAGTTGCATTGATCCGCTCCTGACTGTCATAAAAAAAAACAGTACTATCCTTATCATCATCGTAAAACAGCGATTCACCTGATGTCAGGGCATAAGTATAACGACCTGTGGCTGCATCATGAAAAATATACGTTTCCGAGCTGTTATCCGGAACGCTGGGGTTGTCCGGCGACCGGTAAACTCCGGTCACCCTGCGAACCATGCCGTTGTCTCCATAAAAAAAACGCGTAATAAGCGTGTATTCCTCCTCTTTAGGCTGGGTAATAGTGGCAAGATGTTGGTTCCATTCGATCAGCCGGTCTTCCTCATCGTACACATAGTTTACATAGAAGCTATCGGAAAACTGATTCCTGATCCAAACCTGTCTTTTCAGTAGTCCGCCGTTGTCAGGGGATAATATCTCCGCCGGTTCATCGGGTAAAGCAGGATCCGGTACAGGGGGTGGATCCGTCTCTTTCTGACAGGAAGAGACCATTACCAGGACAAGTACTAATAGGGTTATTAATCGCATGATACGGAAAATATTTCCGCAATAATACGATGAAAAAATGACGGATGGATGTATGCCCTTGATCATCACCTCAACAAAGAGAGATCTCACGACCATAAACGGCTCTTTCGTAAATTAGAGACCGCATCTATTCAAAGGTTTCTCAGTCAAACACTTCGCTTGCTTCTTCGAAATGACGGGGCAGGGTGTAACAATTTCCTGCCGGCGCAAGGCTTCCAGTCTGGCGTCGTGAGCGGACATACCCTAATTGTGCATGTTCAACGGGTAAGACGGATTCTATCCGAAAATGTCATTACGCCGATATCAGCTCAACGGTGCACCAACGGGAAGCTCGCATCTATGTCCCGGTTGACCATGGGCAGGGTTCAACTTAACGCCCGGGGTATTTTGGGGTAAAACCGGTTGAGCAGCCGGTAAAGTCTGTGCAGCCGGTTGAACAGCCTGGGGCAAAGGTGCGCCTACGGCTATCGCACAATCATGAAAAGGTTGTCCATGTGCCGGATTGACGGCAGGGCGTGCACCTGTTCCCGGTTGAACAGGAATTGCCGGTAATACAGACGGATTAATAGGTAAAGCGGTACCATTTGCGGGGGCAGTTGCCGGCTTGGGCACCACATTAACCGCAGGCGCAGGTACATATTCGTTATCTGCTTTTTTCGATTGGCAGGAAGCTGCCGTTATCACAATAGCGGCCAGAAATGATATAGAGAGCATACTTTTCATTACCAATTAATTTTGATTATCCTTGTATGTAAACCAGTTATTGAACAGGTTGTAAGTTTCAATTCTATAACGTCAGCATAATGTATTCAATTGCTCAGCCACAAATAGTGGTTGCCAATTGTTGAAAATGTTCCGCCGTATTTACCTTCCATTCTTATTCTTTTTTCTTTTTCAGCAGGTCTTTCAGGGTATTTTTTACCGCTTTCTCCGCATCTTTTTTCACACCTTCCGTGGTATTGGCAGTGGAATCCTTATTACCCGTCAACACATCCTTCACCAGGTCTTTGGCTGCCTGGGTAGCAATACTTTTTGCCGTATCCTTCAGTTCCTGTGTTTTTTCTGCCACCAGGGTTTTAGCGCTGTCAATTTTCTGCTGTGCAAATTCCTGCGCCTGCGCTTTCATGTCTTCTGCAAGGCTTCCGCCGGTCCCTTTAAAATCCGTGCTCAACTGGGGATTGGAAATTGTTCCTCCCATCTTCAGGTTCAGGTCTATAAAGTCGCCGAGCTTCACCGGTACGCCCTTGCTGCTGGCCTGTTGCGCCAGGTTATTGATCAATGTATTCCCCTGGGTGCCCAGCATGCTGCGGGGTAATTTCATATCGATGGCATAATTCATGGATTGATCCAACCCATGCGTTCCGCCTATCTCCATTTCTATATCTTTTACTTTCACTTTAAAAGGCTTCACCAATACTTTTCCGTTTGCAAAATCGAAAGCGCCTTTTATATCCTTCAGGTTAAACCCGTTCAGCTCGGATACATTCAGGGTCTGAGCAATTTTTTCCACCGGGGCAAACTTCTTCAAAGCTCCTTCCAGCAAGGCAAAATTTCCCTTACCGGTGAGGGAGTTGAGCACCGGCGACATATCGCTGCCCAACTTGCCGGTCAGGCTCATCTGTGAGTTGAGCGTACCGGACAAAAATTTACCGATCGGCATCAATTGCTGCACGGTATTGAAAGCGTAAAACGCTTTTTCAATATTTACACCCTTTACGTCGTATGCAAAGTCTATTTTCGGTTGCTTAACATCCTGTAGTGTAGAATAAGAGCCGCTTACGCCCAGCTTCCCATCCAGCGCATCCATCTGTACCTCCTTCAGGAATACAGTCTGGTCTTTAATGACGACCGCACCTTTCAGGTTGTCGTAGGTCGTCTTGTCATAAGTCAGCTTATCTACCGCTGCATTCAGTGTAAATGAAATATTCTTCGGCACGGCAAAAGGTTCTGTAGCAGCGGCAGCAGTATCCTCTGAGGTACCCATAAAATCATTCAGGTTCAGTTTATCTATATGTAGCTGCAAGGCGCCTGCAATAGGCTCGTCCTTCAGCGCATAACCGATAGCGTTATCCAGTGACCCTGAGGCCGTAAATACAGATTTCAGGTACTCCGCCTTCAGGCTGTTCAGTGTAATATTCTTAGGGTTAAATGTTAACGCAGCATTACTGACCTGCACACCGCCGGGATAATCTTTGCTTACATAATCCACTCCTGATACATGCATGGTACCGGACATATTGATCTTGTCATACTGTTCCTTATCAATAGCTACCTTGTTGCCCTTAAATGCTACATTGGCATCCAGTTGTCCCTTCAGACTCGTACCTGGTTCCAGCTCTGTAAACTGGGCTACATGCGCCAGGTTGAATTTGCCCTTTACCGCTCCGTCAAAATTTAAAACAGTCGCCGGGTTGGTGATGGTCACATTAAAGTCCAGCGGATCCGAACCTATCTCCACATGTCCCTGTGGTATATGTATCACTGTATGATCGGGCACACCATCGGGGTTATCAAACCTGATCTGGATATTGCTGTTTTTCACCGGAGCCGGAAAATCTGCGCTGGAGTAGTTCAGATTGCTGATATTAATGAATCCGTTCGCCGAAAACGGCCCGGGCTTCTGCTGTGCGATCACCTGCACATGCCCCTTTGCGCTCGCATCAGCATCTATCATTCCCGAAAGCTTCGTATTACCTTCCAGCTTTACAAATTCGGTTACCTGCGCCAGGTTCAGCTTTCCTTTTATGGAAGCGTCAATGTCCTGTACAGTCTCAGGCTTTTTCAACAACAGGCGAAAATCGAACGGATCATTCCCAAACTCAATATGCCCCTTGGAGATGTCTACTACCGTATTATCGATCACGCCATCAGGGTTGTCCACCTTCATGGCGATGGTAATGTTTTTTACCGGCTGCGGCAGGTCCGGGTACTGGAAAAAGCCTTCTTCCACATTCAGATTAACATTGAATGCCGGCATTTTAACGGAATTGTATTCTCCTTTCACAAACCCGTTGAATATGGCTTTACCACTGGTCTTGATCTTATCAAAGTCATTTTTGTATATAGCCGGTATCAGCGACAGCAGTGTTTTAAATTCCGTAGAAGGCGCATTGAAGCTGATATCCATGCCATATGTAGTATCATTTACAAATTGGAAATACCCCTCCGTAGCCAGCCGCAGGTCATTCAGCACTACATCCTCTGTTTTGAAAGTGTATTTGCTGTTGGGATTATCCACCTGTATATCTGCGTCCAGGGACGCTTTGGCTTTTACCAGGTAGGGAATTTTGGTATAGGTAAATGAAATGGCGCCCGCTTCCGTTTTAGTAGCCAGCGTGAAAAGATCTGAAGTGAAATCCCCGCTGCCGGAATGGTTCAGGTGCTCGATAACAGCACTCATGTCCCCTTCCATGTCATTATAGCTGATATACCCGTCTTTGATCTCGTATTTCTTCAGGTTCAGGTTGAACTCTGTGGCTTCTTCCTCTTCAACGGTCTCTTCTTCTGTTTTGGTTATATCCCAGTTTGCCTTGCCCTCCTTTGTGATAATGGCATTGATCCGTGGCTGGTCGATGGTAATACCGTAAATTTTCATCTGGTCGCCGAACAGGCTGAAAAGGTTGAGCGCAATATCAATCCGTTTGGCGCTGATCAGCGTATCATTTTTGAACTCATCCAGGCCTATCACTTCCAGCTTTTCCAACCCTACGGCCAGTCTTGGAAAGTTCCTGAAAAAAGAAATACTGACATCTTCAAAATCAACCTTTGCATGCACAGCATTGTTGACTTCCCGTTTCGCAATGTGGAGGATTTTACCCTTAAACACAATCGGCAGCGTGAAGGCCAATACCAATAAGACCAACAGAATGAGACCAGCAATTTTCAGAATTTTCTTTGCCATAACAGATATTGTGATTAAAGTGTTCTGCCTGAAATAGTTATCATTTACAAAGATGAAGCCATTATCTTAAAAACTATCCCAGTAAAACGATAAAATTGTAGTTCTGTTGTGTGAAACCTGCCTGATTTTCAAATTATTGTGAAAAGACGGGCTTTTCTTTTTTTATGCTTCAGGCAGGGTTAAGGCCTCCGCAGGGTTGGAAGCTTTCATTTTTTCCGTACCAGCCTGTTTACCCGGTACATAAGGAATATGCTGATAAAAGTGATCAGTGTTACAATGTACGCTACCGTATTATAATGCTCCAGGGGACTATTGGTGTTTTCTTGCACCACGATCATGCCCGCTATGGTAGCGGCAATTCCACCTGCTACCTGCTGCAGCGAGGCATTGATGCTCATGAAAGCGCCCCGGTCGGGCACATCAGGCACTGCACTTACCAATGCCGTAGAAGGCACCATGCGGCTCATGATGCCGATCATCAGCAATACATTCATCACCATGACGAACCAAAGAGGACTGACAGACATATTAGTATAAAAAACAGCGACAGTAACCATCCATACCGAGGCTATTGCAAACAGGGAAAATTTATCAAAGCGGTCGCTGAACCTGCCGATCAGGGGCATAAAGATCAGGGAACAAACACCTGAGACCATAAACAGGAGAGGCAGATCCTGTTGTGTCACTCCCAGGTTATTAATAGCAAAAGCGCTTCCAAAAGGCATCATCATGAACCCGCCTACCGCCAGCATGGCTGTAGAGGTAAATGCGATACGATAGTCTCTTTTTTTAACCGTGCTCCATAAGTGCTGCAGGGGATTTACCTGGTGTCTTTCTTTCAGGTGATCAGCCACGGGCCGGAGTTTTGCATAAATGGCCGACACCACCAGCATGCCCAGGACAGCCACCATCCAGAAAGGTGCTTCCCATCCCCACAGGTTAGCCAGGTACAGGCTGATGGGGATTCCCAACACCTGGCTGGCGCCAAACCCCATTTGCACAAATCCCATCACACGTCCGCGAAGCTGCAGTGAAAACAGGTCTGTAATAATCGCCATGGAAATGGAGCCTATCACACCGCCGAAGAGACCGGTGATGATCCTGGCGGTAACCAGCGCTACATAAGTATGCGCCAGCCCGCAAAAAATAGTACCGGCAATAAAGCCTGAATAAAAGAACAGCAGCAGCTTTTTCCTGTCGAACCGGTCTGCAAAACCAGCCGTTAAAATTCCCGAAGCACCCGCACTGAAAGCATAGGCCGACACAGCCACTCCAAACATAGAAGGACTGAGATGCATAGTTTTCATCATGATGTCCCCAAGGGGGCTCATCACCATAAAATCCAATACCACTGTAAATTGGGTAATAGCCAGTACGAAAACCACAAATTTCTGGTAACCTGTAAAGCTCTTTTGCGAGGCGACGGTTTGCTGCATTGTCATTTACTGATTACGGATTTAAAAGCCGTTATCAATTTTTTCATCCGGACCGGATAAAAAACGGACAAAAGTAGGTTGAAATATCCGGTTTCAAAATGTAAAATGTGTTGGCTGCTTTACATATTGAGTAAGGTCAATAATCAGTAAAGATCGAATTATTCCGGATACCCCGGGTGCGCAGGCTGCATGGGGACACGCAGCGGGGCGAACCGTTGCCCCCGATGCCCCGGTACGTGTCCCCACGTACCGGGCAAATACACATTGAATCGATATAGATAACCCCGTTACAATATGGCCAGCGCCTGCTCCAGGTCTGCCAGCAGATCGTCCACACTTTCGATGCCGACAGAATACCTGATCAGTCCTTCCGGAATGCCCAGCAAACTCCGTTGTGCTTCCGTGAGCTCTACATGGCTGGTTGTTCTGGGTGGTCCGGCAAGTGTGCTTACCGACCCCAGGCTGGCAGCCAGGTGTGTAAGTTGTAATGTGGGCAACATTTTTTTCACCAGGTCATAGCCACCATCCAATGCAAAACTCAGGATACCGCCAAAACCCCGCATCTGCTGTTGGGCAATATCATGCCCTTTGTGTGTTTCCAGCCCAGGATAAAAAACTTCCTTTACTTTTTTATGAGAGGAGAGGTACCGGGCAATGGTAAGCGCAGAGCTGTTTTGTCTTTCTATCCGCAGCTCCAGGGTTTTCATGCCGCGGGCTATCATATAAGCCGGGTCTGCCTGCAGACTTGCCCCGTTGATCTCGCGGAACTGAAACACTTTCTTCACCAGATCAGCCTTACCGGTCAGTATACCTCCCATGGCATCCGAGTGACCGCACAAAAATTTGGTGGCGCTGTGTATCACCAGGTCTGCACCCAATGCAAGCGGATTCTGGTTGACAGGCGTGGCAAATGTATTATCCACCACCACAATGGCACCCACCTTTTTTGCTGCTGTTGCCAGCCTTTTGATATCGATTATTTTTAAAGTAGGATTGGTAGGTGTTTCCAGGTATACCAGGTCGCAACCCTTACCTATTTCCGCTTCCAGCTGTTCATGATCCGTTGTATCGCATAGCTTAACATCTACATTATATATCGGCAGAAAATCCAGGAATATTTTACTGGTGCCCCCATAGGTGTCTTTCAATGACACCACTCTTTTTCCGGGTGTAAGGAATGTAAACAGCGTATTGCTGATGGCACCCATCCCGGTAGCAAATGCGGTAGCTGCCTCTCCTCCCTCCAGCAGGCGTATCTTTTCTTCCAGTGCTGCTACTGTAGGGTTGGTGTTCCTGCTGTAAATATATCCTTTTGCATCGCCGGTGGCCACGGCATACCACTCATCCATATCCTTGTAAGCAAATGCCACACTGCTGACGATCGGTGTAGTGACAGCGCCTGCTGCTGAAAACCCGTCTTCACCTCCCCAGACAGCAATCGTTCCTTTCCTGAAATTTGTATCCATTTTATTTGTTGTTTTTAAAAATGATCTGAATATTATTTTGTTTCTCCCACCGTATAGTCATACAACGCACGACTGATCTCTGCCAGTGTTTCGGCAGACTCATCCTCATCTGCAATCCCCCGGGATAATAGTACGATCACATATTTTTTCCCGTCCGGAAGATATACAATTCCCGAGTCGTGCCTTACGCCTGCGAAAGCTCCTGTTTTATTAGCTACCTGCACATCCTTCGGCAGGCGGCCACCGATCACCCTCTTAAAATGCTGGCTCAGCAATATCTGCAGCATGTCTGTATCGGCTTCCTTATTAACCACCTTTTCGTTGGCAATGGCTTCCATGATCAGCATCAGGTCGTACGCAGTAGTGGTATTGCTCAATCCTTTTTCAAAGGCTTTGGTATCTTCCACGCCTCTCAGCACTTCTATCTTGCTGGCGCCGAGGCTGCGCATGGTCTGCGTTACATTTTTAGCACCCAGGATATCGATCAGGATATTGGTCGCCAGGTTGCTGCTCATGGTGATCATCGGAAAGATCACATCGCGCATAGGCAACTTCCTGCCAATGTATTTATATAATGTATGTTCGCTGTCACCCACAGAATCCAATGAATAGCTGCTGCCGTCTACTATGCTGGAAAAGCTGTTTTTGACAAGGATCGAGTCATATATGGAAAACTTTCCTTCCGCTGCCTGTTTATATGCTTCAATCATTACCGGTGTTTTCATGGTGCTGGCAGCATGAAACACTTCCTGCTCATTCCAGAAAAATGTTCTGCCTGACTGCAGTTCCTTATAGGCTACGGCAAATGTTCCGGTCGGACTCTTTTTAAACACATCCGTAATTTTTTTTCTAAGTTCGGCGGAGTCAAATGAAACCGGTCTCAGCCGGAGCGCCGAGAAGCTCAGGTCGGAATCGGGGTCAATGATTTGCAGCTTCAGCTCCGCTATTGTCATATCGGGATTCAGGGCATAGGCAAGATAAGCATCTGCTTTAAAGTCCCGGTTGCGGAACTTTGCAATAAATACATCGCGCTGAAAATGTTCCACATCTGCTATCAGCTGCGGGCTGAAATCAAACTGCAGGGTTATCCCTTTATCCGATTGGGCAATAGTAACGTCACCGCATAACCGATCCCTGAATGTGCCCATATACTTTGCCACGGGCAGTGAAGGACCTGCCACCGGATCTTTGGTGATCACGGCTTTTTCCTGCAGGTTTTTTAGCCGTTCATAATAGGTATCCTGTATCTTTTTATACCCGGCTATCCAGTCAAAGCCCGGGTTCTTCATATAGTGATCCAGCACCTGGTAGATGATGGACCAGTAAGCACCGGTAGCTTCCTGGTTGGTCAATACCGTGATCCCGAGATTCAATTCCGGCACCATTACCACCTGCGATACAAAACCGTCCAGCTTGCCGCCATGGTATACCAGCTTGTATCTTCCGTAATTCATAGAGCGAAAGCCCAGTCCATAACCCGCGAAATTGGCTTGCGATGGCAATATGCTTTCCGCAACTTTCCCTACCGGCATCGGGCGTACTATTTTCCAGAGCTCATTGGTGGTAGCCGGCTGATATAATACTTTCTTCAACGGTGTTCTGCCCGAATCCAGCTGGGTAATCATCCATTGGGCCATGTCATTTGCATTGGATAATACACCACCTGCAGGGTTGCCTGCATCACCCATCGTCTGGTTATAGGCATCCGGAATTTCCTTCACCTTACCTTCCGCTCTGAAATGTGCCGCGGAAATATTGGGCTGGTCTTTAAAAGTTGAAAATTTTGATATGCTGGTTTTCATACCCACTTTATCGAAAATGCGTGTTTTGATAAAAGTCTCCCACGGCATACCTGATGCCACAGTGATCACTTCTCCCGCCACCAGGTACAGGATATTATCATAGGCATAGGTTGTTCTGAAATCATTGACAAAAGGAATATGCCTGAAACGTTTTATGATTTCACTGCGACTGTACGTGGAAGGCGGAAACAGCATCAGGTCTCCCGCATAAGCCGGTATGCCGCTATGGTGCACCAGCAGGTCCCTTACAGAAAGGTGCGAGGTAATAAAGTCGTCAGAGGTCTTAAACCAGGGCAGGTATGCTGTCACTGGAGCATCCCATTTTATTTTTCCTTCTTCTGCCAGCATCGCCAGTGCCGTGCCGGTAAATGCTTTTGAATTGGAAGCAATGGCAAACAGGGTAAGCTCATCAACGGCATCGGGTGCACCCATTTTTTTAACGCCATAACCTTTTGTAAGCAGGGGTTTCCCGTCTTTTACAATCGCGACGCCTGCACCCGGCACTTCAAAGGTTTGTAATACCTTCATTATGTAAGCATCCAGTCCGTGCGGTAAACCGGCGGCGGCCTTTTTCTGACCATACAGCGCTGGTACAAACAGCAACGAGAGCATCCATGCAACTGCAAATTTTATTGTTTTCATGTAATTATATTTCTCAATTGGCGTAATGATTATTTCAGCTTCCTGATCAGGAAGTCTGCGGTGGCTTTGTCTACCTTCAGCAGGTTCTCATATTTCATCCAGTGATGTGTTTCATCTGGTATCACCAGTACTTCGTAATTCGTAAACCCTTTTTGCTCAAAACGTCTTACCAGGTCTATACTTTGTTTGAAAGGCACATTGCCGTCATCATCTCCGTGAATGATCAGGACGGGTGAGGTCCAGGTATCCAGGTAAGCCACCGGGGATGATTCCCAGCTCAGCTTCCGGGACAGCGCTGCATCCGGTGCCTGTTGCTCTTTTGTTATATCCGGCGCAAATACCAGCAGGTTATGCTCTCCGTGTATATCCACCCCGGCCGCAAAAAGCTCTGAATCCTTTGCCAGGGCCATCGCCGTGAGAAAACCACCATAGGAACCACCGTATACACCGATACGTTTTGCATCCACCTGTGGCTGTGCAGCCAGCCATTCCCCTGCTGCCTTCACATCCAGGTATTCAGAAGCACCGTTGTTCCAGTCTCCTGCAGGATGCTGAAAATCATATCCATACCCTACCCCCAACCGATAGTTTACAGAAAGCACTATGAGCCCCTGACCGGCCAGGTACTGGTTCAGCGCATAGGTATTGGCATAATAATCCCCGAAATGCCAGCCTAATAACATTTGTCTTTGCGGACCACCATGTATGAACAACACGGCCGGCTTTTTACCGGCTTTATTGACGGGCTCAAATAATTGTCCGTAGACTGTTTTGCCATCAGCGGCTTTAAATGTTACAGGCTTTGGGATAACCATGTTTTTAGGAAAATCCGCCGGGATCAGGTTTTCTCCCATCAATTTTATCCTGCCTCCATGGAAAGGGATGACCGCGGGAAGCGCCGGACGAACCGCATCAGCGCTGAGCAGGATAATATTTTTGCCATCGCCGGTAACAACAGGAAAACTTTCTATCCCGCTACCGGGCGTCAACACTTCTACCGCTGCTTTATCTACCGGCGCCCGGGCGACATGCCTCCTTTCATAATCGTATGCATCCGGCCCGGTATTGGCACTGAATACAAGCCATTTCTTATCCGGGCTCAGCTTTACATGTTCCACCATATAGTCGCCCTTGGTAATGAGCAATGGCTCACCGCCTGTAGCAGGCACTGAATACAGGTGCGGCCATCCATCCTGGTAAGAAAGAAATACGATCCGGTCACCTGCCGCCCAGTGCAGGTTAAACCTGCCGTTGGCAGCAGGTACCGATCCCTGTAATGTATTCGGTGATCTCCATACCTGTTGTGATCTTCCTGTTTCGGCATCTGCCACCCGGATAGACCATGGCTGGCGCGTATATACCGTCAGCGAATCCGGTGCACCGCCTGCCGCCGGTCTTCTCACAAATACAATTTTCTTCCCGTCGGGCGACCAACGGGGAGACAGGTCGCGGGCAAAACCGGGATCGACCCACTGAACAGGTGATGCGCTGTCTTTAAATATCCCGACAAAAGAATGGTCTCCCCTTGAAGCCACGAACAACAAACGGGTTCCGTCAGGCGACCATTGCAATGCACCTGCTTTGCCCTTCGTATGAAAAAGAGAGCGGGAAGGAACCGATCCGTCAACCCTTGTAATTCGTGCCTGACCGTTTTTGATGTACGCCACTGTTTTTCCATCGGGAGCGATCGCGGCATCATCACCTTCACCCAACAACATTTCCTTTCCTCCCTCAAAGGGAATACTGTACAAACGGATGGAAGGCGCAACGGTCAGCGAAGCAGGGTTGCGGGGAATCGTCTCGTCAAACGCACCATGATCAGCACCTACAACATACAACACATATTTCCCATCCGGGGATATCATTACGCCGGTGATCTCCTGCCCGTCATCTGCTGTATAATGCGTCAGCTTACGCAATACAAAACCGGTCCTTCAGCAACATATACATTCCGGATACCTTTTTCGTTGATAGCCACCGCCATCCTGGATCCGGTTGATGCTGCCGTAAGATCGGAGGGAAACGGATAGGAAGTAACGGATTCCAGGGTAAGTTGACCAAAGCCCGGTACCTGCTGCGCCAGCAACAGGATCAGGCATGCCATAAGTCGAATCATTTCCTTTCTGTTTTTACAATTTATCTGCGCTTAAAAAAAGCAGCCCTTTCCAGGGCTGTCTTTCATTTATTTTAATTTAATAATATACCTGTCTACTGATCCCAGAACAGTCGTTGATCCAGCCCGGTAATTGCGGGCACATTGGGTCCATTACGGCTGATCTCTACCGAAGGATACGCCAGCCTGCGGATAAAGCCGGGTAAGGCAGCATTCAATGGCAGCTGAAAGTCCTTATACAAGTAATCAAACCTGCGCATATCCACCCAGGATTCAGGATTCAACATCATTGCCACATATTTTTCTTTAAAGATCAGCGCCAGAGTTATATTATCTTTTCCAACAGATACCGCAGCATTGTTGATATAGGTGTTTTTATCGTCCTCATCTACACCTATCTTGTTCATATTGGCAGCAATACCCGCCAGGTAAGCATTATATGCCGTTTCCTTATCTCCATCCCTGAACGCAGCTTCTGCTTCAATAAATTTCATTTCAGCAAAGGTGACCAGGGGCAGCGGGGCACCGCCTTTTGAGAAATAACCGTTGGTCGGCAAATAGGACTCCTCGTTATCCGTTCCCGTTCCTATTCTACCTGCACCATTCCTGGTACCCCTGTAATCGCCAAACTTGGTAAGGCTTGCCACCAGTGGAAGGCGCGGATCAAAAACCCCGTAAGTAGTTCCGTTCATTGCATTGACAATATTAGTGCTGAGCCAGCCGTCAAGATTGAGATTTTCATTATCAACAGCTACCTCATTCCATGGGCTCAGACCGTCAAAAGCT
>CAKSVK010000037.1 GCA_934502905.1 uncultured Chitinophagaceae bacterium | reverse complement strand
ATCGGTAAAAAGTATATAGAGACATTATCCAATGAATGCCGGAAATGGCTGCTGTCTATTCCGGAAAACGAGCCTGTCGGTGTGCTGTTTTCGGGAGGCATTGACAGCGGATCCGTTTTCCTGGTGCTGTATGACCTGATGCTGAAGCTGGGTATGTCTCCTCAAAGATTAAAAGCCTTTACCATCTCCGTTAATGGTGGTGCCGATGCGGAGCAGGCACACCAGTTCCTCGATAAGCTGGGGTTGTCCCTTTTCCTGGAAGTGATGGATGTGCCGGTATCGGATGTCAGCTACAAAGATGCCATCAGGGTAATAGAGGATTATAAATCACTGGACCTGGAAGCCGCAACCATGGTGCTGGCGCTGTGTAAAAAAATAAGGGAAACCTACCCGGACTGGAAATATCTTGCCGACGGGGATGGAGGAGATGAAAACCTCAAGGATTACCCGATTGAGGCAAACCCGGAGCTTACGATCAGGAGTGTATTGAACAATATGATGCTTTACCAGGAAGGGTGGGGTGTAGATAAGATCAAACACTCTCTCACCTATTCAGGAGGCCAGAGCCGGGGGCATGTGCGTTCCTATGCACCCGCCAGGGCACTGGGCTTTAAAGGGTTCAGCCCGTATGCATTGCCCAACGTAATAGAAATAGCGGAAGGTATTCCTTTCATAGTCCTTACAGACTGGAAGGAAGAAGTATTATATGCCTTAAAAGGAGAGGTGGTGAGTCGTGGCGTAAAAACAGTGACGGGATTTGATATGCCTGTGTTTGAAAAACGCAGGTTACAGGAAGGCGCTATCTCCTCCGGCAGCTTTGAAAAGGTTTTTGCAAAGAGCGATATGGAGTATCGGAGCTATTTCCATTCTTTGTATGCGTGATGACTATAACAATCTTTCGATCGGCCGGCTCCGTCCTGCAAAGCATGCAGTAGATCCTTTTGTTCCCTATCATTTTTTACATGAAGAGGAGCCGGGACTCTCAGGTGGTATAGAAACGGTCAATACCATTTTCCTTACCAGCAGGGAATGTGCTTTCAAATGCCTGATGTGCGACTTGTGGAAGAACACGATAGACGATCCTATGCCGCATGGGGCCATCCTCCGGCAGATCGACTACGCCCTCGAAAGATTACCGGCAGCGGATAATATCAAGTTATATAACAGCGGCAACTTTTTTGATACAAAAGCCGTCTTTCCGCAGGATTATCCTGCAATAGCCAAACGGCTCTCGGGGTATAAAAGAGTGATCGTTGAGAATCATCCCAGACTTTGCAATTCATCCTGCATTGAATTTCTTGAGCTGCTGGAAGGAACGCTCGAAATAGCGATGGGGCTGGAAACCATACACCCGGGGGTATTGCCACGGCTTAACAAGCAGCTTACGCCGGAAGATTTCAGAAAAGCCACCGTCTTCCTGAACCGTCACGGTGTTGATGTGCGTAGCTTTATACTATTGAATCCACCATACCTTACGGATGTTCGCGAAAATATTGACTGGACGCTGCGATCCGTGCAGTATGCATTTGAAAGTGGAGCAGCCCGCTGTACTGTAATACCGGTCCGTGCCGGCAATGGCATAATGGATATGCTGGCAGAGGAAAAGCAATATGTTCCACCTTCGCTGGATATGCTGGAGGAAGTTTTTGAAAAAGCATTGCTGATGAAGCAGGGGCAGGTATTTGCAGACACATGGGATATAGGATTGTTATCAGCATGCCCGGTGTGTTTTGAGGCCAGAAAACAACGGCTGGAATCTATGAACCTGCGCCAAAAGACTGAACCTTTCATTCAATGTAATTGTAAAAGCTGATCATGGCAGGACACTCGGAGCACTATGATATTATTATTGCCGGTTCCGGGTTTGCGGGGTCCATTACTGCAATGGCGCTGCACAATTCCGGGTTTAAGGTTTGCCTGGTCGAGAAAGGAACGCACCCCCGTTTTGCGATAGGAGAATCTTCCACACCCATAGCTGATATGATATTGCGGTCCCTGGCATCGGGGTATGATCTACCCTGGCTGTCTGCGTTTTCCAGGTATGGAAGCTGGCAGCGATCGCATCCTGAAATTGTGTGCGGCATTAAAAGAGGGTTCAGCTACTTCAAACATTTTCCGGGAGAGCCATTTACTGCGGATCCTGGTCATACGCGTGAATTACTGGTAGCGGCAAGTATAAATGATACCCTGTCGGATACCAACTGGCTCCGGTCGGATTTTGATGCATTCCTTGTCACAAAAGTGAAAGAGTATGGTATCGTTTATCTTGACAATACTACTATTACTGCTGCCAAAAGACAGGATAACCATTGGCATATCAAGATGCTTCGCGTGGATCAGGCAATGACTTTCCGGTCATCGTTTTTCATAGATGCCACCGGCAGCGGGCACCTGTCCGAAACATTGTTTTCTGCCAGGTCGTCTGCACAGGGATTCCTTACCAATTCTTTTGCCGTGTTTTCTCATTTTGAAGACCTTCCCTGCTGGACGAACATCCTGCATCAAAGAAATATCCCGACCACGGACTACCCTTACAATGCGGATAACTCCGCCCTGCATCATGTGCTGGATGAGGGCTGGATATGGGTGCTTCGCTTCAACAACAACCGGACAAGCTGGGGCTTTGCACTGGATGGAGACAACGCAGTCCTGCAGGATATGTCAGCTACCGATATCCTGGATTTGATGCGGCAGAAATATCCTGATGTAAATAACATCCTGCAGGATGCTGTTTTTGCGAAAGAGCCCGGTCGTATGATCCGCTCTCCAAGGCTGCAGCGAAGAATTGATAAGTGTTTCGGGGAGGGTTGGGTAGCATTACCGCATACAGCGGGGTTTGTAGATCCGCTGTTCAGCACGGGCATTGCTTATTCCCTGGCGGGCATCGAAAAGCTGTTGCGCATATTTACCGGTAATCCCGGGTTTGGCCGGGGCATATATGCTGAGCTGGAAAAATATGAGCGTGCCGTTTTTGAAGAATTAAAGCTGGTAGACCTGCTTGTAGCGGGCTGTTATAAGACCATGAAACATTTTCAGCTTTTCAACATATGGTCTATGCTGTACTTCACATTTACCATCATGTATGAGCAGCGACGGATAAAAGGTCTTCCGGTTGATTATCTCCTGGAAGCGGGCAGTAGTGAAGTGCAGGCTATTGCAGTCGCCAGCTTTAAGGAATTGCTTCAGTTAACCGGGCAAAACAGCATATCGCGGGGGGATATCCATGCATTTGCTGATAAAATAAGAGAAAGGATAAAACCCTATAATACAGCCGGTTTGATGGATCCATCGTCCGGGAATATGTATCACCATACCACTGCAGATTTTTAGGTGCTGCCCCAAATGCTTATTTCCCTGTAGAGAATAGCCGAACGTTATAAGGTTCTATAGAAACCTGGCAGTATTGCTGTGTTTATTTTTCTTTAGATCAGCAGGCGTACCGGCAAATACCAGGTCACCACCTTTGTCGCCAGCTTCCGGACCGAGATCGATCACCCAGTCAGCGCTTTTGATAACATCCGTATTATGCTCTACTACCAATATGGAGTGCCCCTGGTCTATGAGAGCATTAAAAGAAGTCAGCAGCTTATTGATATCGTGAAAGTGCAGGCCGGTGGTTGGTTCATCAAATATGAACAGGATATGTCCCTGCGCTTTTCCTTTTCCCAGGAAGGAGGCCAGCTTTACGCGCTGGGCTTCACCACCCGAAAGTGTATCGCTGGATTGCCCCAGCTTTATATATCCCAAACCTACATCTGTTAATGGCTTCAGCTTCTGAAGAATATCTTTCTCTTCTTTAAAGAATTCCAGCGCCTCATCCACGCTCATCTCCAGCACCTCGAAAATGTTTTTTTCCTTATAGGTAACGGCCAGCACTTCTTCCTTAAAGCGTTTTCCGTGACATACCTCGCAGGTCAGGTGCACGTCTGCCAGGAACTGCATTTCTACTATTTGTTCTCCTTCTCCTTTGCAGGCATCGCATCTACCTCCATCCACATTGAAGGAAAAGTGTTTCGGCTGAAAGCCGTTGATCTTGCTGACGGCTTGTTTTGAATAAAGCTCCCGGATTTCATCATATGCTTTTATATACGTAACCGGGTTGCTACGCGACGATTTACCAATAGGATTCTGATCAACCAGCTCTACCTGGGTGATATGATCAATATCCCCGGTGATGGCTTTATGAATCCCTACCTTATCGGTAAACTCTCCCTTTATCTTTTTCAGTCCAGGGTATAAGATCTGCTTTACCAAAGTGGTTTTACCGCTGCCGCTTACCCCGCTGACCACACAAAGTATCCCCAGGGGAAATTCAACCGTAATATCCTTCAGGTTATGCTGCCTGGCATTTTCCACTTTTATGCTTCGTTTCCAGCTTCTCACTTTGGGGGGAATGTTTATTTTCAATTCCCCTGTCAGGTATTTGCCTGTCAGGCTCTTTTTATTTTTGATGATGGCGTCATAATTACCTTCGGCTATAACCTCCCCGCCCAGGTGACTTGCCAACGGTCCCATATCAATAATATAATCCGCTTCCCGCATCATCATTTCATCATGTTCCACTACTACCACGGTATTTCCCAGGTCTCTTAACTGTTTTAATACCGATATCAGTCTTTCGGTATCCCTGGAATGCAGTCCTATAGAAGGTTCGTCCAGTATGTACAATGAGTTGGTGAGGTTGCTGCCCAGGCTCCTGGTAAGCTGAATGCGCTGGCTTTCCCCGCCGCTGATACTGTTAGCCAGCCTGTTGAGGGTGAGGTAACCCAAACCAACGTCCAGCAATACCTGTAACCGCTGGTGCAGCTCTATCAGTATCCTTTTGCCAACCTGTTGTTCATAGTCGCTTAGCTCCAGGTTATTGAACCATTGCTGAAGGTCTGAAACCTGCATCTCGCACAATTCGCCGATATGCCTGCCCCCGATCTTCACATATAAAGCTTCTTTTCTCAGGCGGTAGCCTTTACACTCCGGACAAATGGTCCGCCCGCGATACCTGGACAATAAAACCCTGTATTGTACTTTATAAAGGTTTTGTTCTACCTCCGCAAAAAAATCGTCAATCCCGTTTACATATTTATTCCCTTTCCAGAGCTGATCCAGCTGTTCGGACGTCAGGTCGAGCACAGGTTTATGGATGGGAAAGTTGAAGTGTTTGGCGCCCCGGATGAACTGGTCTTTCCAGGCGCTGAGCTTTTCCCCTTTCCAGGGTGCAACCGCTCCTTCATATACGCTCAGGCGCGGATTGGGAATGATCAGCTCCTTATCCAGGCCCAATACCAACGAAAAGCCTTCGCACACCGGGCAGGCGCCATACGGGTTGTTAAAGGAGAACAGGTTAGGTACCGGTTCTTCGAAATGAATACCGTCCAGCTCAAATTTATTGGAGAAGGCTAACAGCTTATTGCTGTTGACTTCGATCTGTACTTCACCGTTTCCCTCAAAAAAAGCAGTGCCGATGGAATCGGACAGCCTGTGGATGTCGTCTTCGTTAAAATCTTTTACTACGATCCGGTCTATTAATATATAAGGGGTACCGGAGAATGTCTTTTTGATCTCGGTATCTTTTTTTTCCAGCAGGTCTTCTATATAAATGGTTTCATTTTCCTGCTTTCCTTTTATATATATACGGGAAAAACCTTTTTGCAGCAGGATATTCAATTCCTCCTTGAAATTTCTTTTTCCCTGCAGCTGGAAGACCGCCAGTATCAGCACCTTGTCTCCCTGCTTCAGGTTCCTGATGGCATTTATTACATCGCTCACGTCATCTTTTTTGACTTCCCTGCCGCTTACCGGTGAAATGGTCTTCCCGATACGGGCGTATAACAAACGCAGGTAGTCATATATCTCCGTCATGCTGCCCACCGTAGACCTGGGCGTACGGGTAATTACTTTCTGCTCTATGGCAATGGCAGGACATAAGCCCCTGATATAATCTACATCCGGCTTGTCCATCCTGTTCAGGAACTGGCGGGCGTAAGCGCTCAGGCTTTCTGCATAGCGGCGTTGCCCTTCCGCAAAAAGTGTATCAATGGTAAGGGAAGATTTCCCCGAACCCGATACGCCTGTTACCACCACCAGTTTGCTCCGTGGGATTTCTACCGTAACGTTTTTGAGATTATGAACCCTGGCTCCCCTGATCAATATGTTATTGCCCTGTTGAGATATCTTTTTAGTAGACGCTGTCATAGAAGAGTTGCAAAGCTAATACTAAATTGTTTAGTTTTATTATCTTTTCTCAAAGAAGCTCCTTTTAAAGTTTCGGATACCTTATGTCAACTGTTATACGTATTTTTTTTATTGTTTTTGAGTAGAACTATTTAATATTTTGCGGTTTGTCGAAAGATTGTGGATAATAATCGAAAAATATTGTGGAAAAATTTGGTTAAATAAAAAAAAACTCTACTTTAGCATCTCCAATATCATACGAAAGAAACTGAAGTAAATCAACAAGCCTAAACCTGATTTAAATACTTCTACTTTCTCCTTGTTTGATATTGGGAAATAAAATCCCAACCATTAAAAACCGTAGAAGTTTATGAACCCCCTAACCAATTTGCCTGACCAGCAATTAATCCACTTATTTATGGGTGGAGATGCCTCAGCACTTGAAGTCCTAATTGTGCGACACAAAGAGAAGATTTACACTTCCATCTTTCTGCTTGTAAAAGACAAGTATCTGGCAGAAGACATCTTTCAGGATGTTTTCATCAGGGTTATCGACACTATTCGTAGTGGCCGGTATACGGAAGAAGGAAAATTTTTACCCTGGGCTATGCGGATTGCGCATAACCTGTGTGTAGATCACTTCCGTAAGGTGAAACGTACTCCTGCTATTAAAATGGGAGACAACCGCGACATTTTTGAAGTAATTAACTTTTCCGAAGATGGAGTTGACCGTCGCATGATGCAACGTCAAAGTCATGACCGTGTTCGTGAAATGCTTGATCGTCTTCCTGAAGATCAACGCGAGGTAATTATTTTAAGACACTATGCGGAATTAAGCTTTAAGGAAATAGCCGCTATGACAGATTGCAGCATCAATACTGCTTTAGGTCGTATGCGCTATGGATTGATCAACCTGCGTAAAATGATGCAGGAACAACAAATCGCATTATAATGATTGAATGAATTTACTACGAAAAAAAGGCCGGTTTTTACCGGTCTTTTGTTTTTTAGGCAAATTACCCCGTCCTGAGCCTGCAAAATGCCCGGCATGACGTGCAGGCATAGCTGCTCTTGTATTTGTTACTCGCCTCCGTAACTTGAATGAAGGGAATATGGTTCGGACTGAAGCGGCCGGTGCGGATTGAAAGATGATCCTGTTATTTTCAGAGAGATTGAGCCGGCCTGATAATAATAAAGCCATTGACATCGGATGACAATTGTTTTTTGTAACTTGATCGTTATAAAACAATCACGCATGCGATACCTGTTATTCTTTCTTTTTTTCGGGGTTTCCGTATCCTTCTCGCAAAATAAGCTGGATAGCCTGTTGCCTGTACGGGGACTTGCCATTGCAGCCCCGCAGGCAAAGGATGTGGATTCTTTTGTGATGTTCATTAAAAATGAAATGGTGCCCAGAAGATTAAATACGCTTATCCTCAGGGTCGATTATAATTATCAATTTACTTCTCATCCTGAATTGCGGGATGCAGATGCGCTGTCTTTAGCTGATGTAAAGAAAATTGTAGCTGCCTGTAAGCAGGGGGGTATCCAGATCATCCCCCAGATAAACCTGCTGGGACACCAGTCCTGGGCTGAAACAACCTATGCTTTGCTTAAGGTATATCCGCAGTTTGATGAAACGCCTCATGTAAAAATGCCGGAAAAATACAAGTGGCCGAATGATGACGGTTTATATTGCAAAAGCTATTGCCCGCTTCACCCCGAAGTGCATAAAGTGGTTTTTGCGATGGTAGATGAAATTTGTGATGCATTTGAGGCAAAGGCATTTCATGCGGGAATGGATGAGGTTTTTTATATCGGCGATGCCAAATGCCCCCGGTGCAAAGGAAAAGATAAGGCGAAACTCTTTGCCGACGAAGTTGCCAAGATCAGGAATCACCTGTTCCTGTCTAACAGAACGCTTTGGATATGGGGCGACCGCTTGCTGGATGGCAATACAACGGGGCTGGGCATGTGGGAGGCCAGTACCAACGGTACGCATCCGGCAGTAGATATGATACCCCGTGACGTGGTGATCTGTGACTGGCACTATGAACGCCCGGATAAAACAGCAGTGTATTTTTCGATGAAGGGACTGCAGGTGGTAACCTGCCCCTGGCGGAACCCTGGTTTTGCAGTTGCCCAGTTGCAGGATATGATCCGGTTCAGGGAAGAGTCCACGCCGCAGATGAGAGAGAATTTCCAGGGGGTAGTACAAACGGTATGGTCGCCCGCTATTTATTTTTTAAGAGGTTATTACCAGGATAAAAAAGATGCAAAGGGAGGAAGGAATACGGATTGGTATTCGTTCAGGGCTATGTTTGGGGACATGGAAAAATATTAACAGCGTTCGACCGGATTTTCCGGAGGATGCAAAACCGGTTGAAAACATGCAAAAAATGTTGAAAACCTTTCTGTGGTTTTAACGGGAGATATAAGCAAATCCATATTTTTAGGTGGTTAATCAATTGGATTATAATCTGATCATATGGCTTCAAAAGGAAGAATTTTAAGTATTGATATAGGCGGCTCAAAAGTAAAAGCTACCGTACTGGACAGTGCGGGCAAATTGCTGGAAGAATATAAGCGGATAGCCACGCCCACTCCATCCACCCCGGTGAATGTTTTAAAGGTCATCAAGGCACTGGCGGCAAATTTTACAGGTTACCAGAAGATATCAGTTGGTTTTCCTGGTTATGTAAAACGGGGAGTGGTATATACGGCGCCTAACCTGGGAACCGAAGCATGGAGGAATACCCACCTGGAAGAGAAGATCAGCAAGATGCTGGGCAAACCCTGTAAGGTAGTTAATGATGCGGATTTTCAGGGAGTAGGGATCGTTAGCGGTAAGGGACTGGAGATGGTGGTTACATTAGGAACAGGTTTTGGAACAGCCTTGTTGCATGATGGTGTGCTGCTGCCGCATCTTGAGCTTTCCCAACATCCCGTGAACCTGGCAAAAAAGGAAAATTATGACAAGTATATCGGGGAAAAAACATTGCTGAAAATAGGAGAGGCAAAATGGAACAAGAGAGTGGAAAAAGTACTTGAAATACTGAAAACAGTGTTTAATTACGATCATCTTTATATCAGCGGAGGGAATGCAAAAAGAATAAAATTCAAGCTGGATAAAAATATCACGCTTGCCAACAACCAGGATGGCATCAGGGGAGGAGCAAGATTATGGAAATAATTTCCACATTCCTGTTAAAAAAATCATGAAGTTTCTTTTCACGGGCAGAATAAGCCATTATTTTCTGCCTGAACGTATATTCAGCATATTTTGGTAGTTATTTTGCAATGATACTGTAACGCATCAGGAAATTCTGCTTTTCTGATCTCTGCGGTTCAGAGAACAATGTTGTATGAATCGCTGTGAACGGTATGATTGATTATGCAAAACAAGGAATACGGAAATAAGAGGATAAGAAAAATATTTCGCCTGACCCTTCGGGTTGTGCTGTTCCTTGTATTATTTATAGTACTGCTTTGTCTTTCGATTTTGCTTCCCCCGGTTCAGAATTTCGTCAAAGGCCACGCTGTGAATTATCTTGAAGGGAAGATCGGGACCAGGGTTGCAATTGATAAAATATACATCGGCCTTCCGAAAACGGTAAATATAGATGGGGTATACCTTGAAGACCGTACCGGCGATACGCTTTTATACGCCGGGAATATACATGTAGATATCGGGCTTTTTGGCCTGATCACGGGCAGGGAAATCAATATCGCGTCTGTTGCTTTAAATGATGTTACTGCTAACATATACAGGCAATTACCCGATACGGCTTTTAACTTTCAATATATTATCGATGCTTTTAGCTCTGGTACGCCTGAAGCCGTGGAAAAAGATACATCGTCTATGTCTTTGCGCCTGGGCGACATAAGGCTGCACAATATAAAAGCCGCTTATAAGGATGTGGTTACGGGCTACGATGCTTCTCTTCAGCTGGGAAACTTTGAAACCAGGATAAATGAATTTGACCTGGAAAACCTGAAGTTCGGAATAGAAGAAATTCAATTACACCAGGTAAAAGTTGTGCTGTATCAAACCGATCCGCTTATGGCGGCGCCTGCGGCAGAAGAAATGACTCCCGATACCGTCGCCGGCAGCTTACCGGTATTGCAATTGGGACCGGTTGCGCTGGAAGATATACACCTGGAATACAGAAGTGATCCCGGCGCCATATATAGTTTGGTGGACCTCGGCCGTCTTAATTTAACCACCCGGGCGCTTGATCTGCAGGGCAAGCGGATCAGCCTGGAAACGATCAGCCTGGACAATACATCAGCGATGTTACAATTAAGAAAAGCGGGTAAAGCGGAAAGGCCTTTGGTGAAGGAAAATCCTCCGGAAGAGCAAAACGCCCATGAAGAAGGCTGGAGCCTGAAAATAGCTTCCCTGCAGCTTAACAATAACAACCTGCAGTTTGACGACGAGAATGCACCTGTTCAGAAAAGAGGAATGGACTACATGCATTTGAGGGCGGAAGATCTTACGTTGCATGTAAATGATTTTATTTATAACAATGATAGTATTGCCGGCAGCATCAGGAAGGGCAGCCTGAAAGAAAAAAGCGGGTTTGAGCTGAAAGCATTACAAACAGATTTTCTATACGCTTCTAATCAGGCTTATCTGAAAGATTTGCTGCTGGTAACACCCGGAACCGAGATCAAAAAGGCCATAGCAATTCGTTATCCGTCCATTGATACATTGCAGAAGGATATTAACCTGCTGGAATTTGAGCTGGATCTTGATGACAGCCGCCTGCAACTGAAAGATCTTTTGACTTTCGTGCCAGACCTGGACCTGCCGCTAGCGGGCGCTAATGACGTGCTGCTGGTAAGCAGCCGGCTCCGAGGAAGGGTGGATGATCTCAGGATATCGGCGATGCAATTGTCCGGATTAGGTAATACTGTTGTCGACATCAGTGGTTCGGTAAAAGGTATCAGGGACATTAATACGATGAACGCTGACCTGCGTGTTAACAGGTTGTCGTCGTCCCGGTCGGATTTGCTACAGCTATTGCCACGCGGTACGCTGCCGGACAACATTACATTACCGCAGCACTTCAGTCTGACGGGTAACCTTAGGGGCAAACAGGGAAAGCTACAGACAGCGCTGCAATTGAACACAAGTCTGGGTAATGCTGTGCTCAATGGATCCCTGCAGGAAATGGCAGACCCTGCCAGGGCTGTATATGATATTACCCTTGAAACACAGGGGTTGGATATTGGTACTATTTTACAGGATAAAAAAAACCTGGGTCCCGTTTCAATTTCTTTAACAGCTAAAGGGAAAGGTTACGATGTACAACATGCTGATGCTGTTTTCTCCGGAAAGATCGCAGAAGCCCTGCTGAAAGGGTATCATTACAGGGACCTGGATGTTGAAGGCAGCATAGTGCAGCAGCAGGCAAAGATAAACGCTGCGATCGCGGATCCTAATATTCATATCACCCTTCATGCTGCGGCAGACCTGGCAAATGAGTATCCGGCCGTACAACTGACTGCGGATATCGACAGCATTAAAACGAAGGAATTGCACCTGACCAACGATGAGCTGATCTACCGGGGAAATGTCCGGCTGGATTTTCCTGCAACCCATCCCGATAGCCTGGAAGGAAAATTGTTTATCCTGCAATCCTTGTTGGTGCATAACCAGCACAGGATCCAGATGGATACTATACAGCTCGAAGCCGGACAAAAAGATAGCTTACAGTTCATTGAGCTGAAAAGTGATGTGTTGTCCGCCTTGCTGGAAGGAAAATACAAGCTGACGGAAATGGGAGATATCATCCCTCAGCTGATCAACCCATATTTATGATGGATACGGCAAATAAAAAGCCGGTATCAGCATTCGACTTCAGGTTGAACGCGGGAGTGCATCAAAGTCCTGTGTTATCCGTTTTTATGCCGGATCTAACCCGGCTGGATTCGGTAAAGCTGGTGGGTAGGTTTACTTCACAAAATGGCTGGCACCTGGATCTGACAGCGCCGGCGATCGTATATGGAGCAACTTCAGTAAACGGACTGGCAATCAACGCGCAAACGCAGGATTCGGCGCTTGCATTCAATGCAGGTGTGCAGGGTATACGTTCCGGTGAGTCAGTTCAACTGTTTAAAAGCAGCATTAGCGGAGCGCTTGCAGATAACAAGGCTGATGTGGTGCTGCACCTGAAAGATAAAACGGAGAAAGAAAAATACCATCTTAACCTGCTGGTAGCGCAGGAAAAGAATAATACCTATCACTTTTCTGTTGTGCCTGACAGCCTGCTGCTGAATTACCAGGCCTGGAACGTGCCGGAAGATAACAGTATCGTATACTCGCCTGATGACATCCATATACACAATTTTATTATAGAAAAAGAAGGACAGGCAATAAAAATGCAGAGTGAATCAACAGCTGCCAATGCTCCGTTAAATATTGAGTTTGCCGACTTCAGGGTGTCTACCATTACAGGCTTTGTGCAGTCCGATTCTATCGGCGTAAATGGAAGGATAAACGGGAATGTCCTGCTTCGCGATCTCACGAAACAGCCTGTATTTGCAGGAGATCTCCGCCTGGAGGATCTGTCGGTAAAAAAAGATACAGTTGGAAATATCCTCATAAAGGTGGATAATGCCACGGCTAATACCTATACAGCGGATGTTAGTGTGACAGGAAACGGGAATGATATACAATTATCCGGTACGTATGAAACAACCGGCAGCAGCTTTGATATGGACCTGGACATCAGGACCGTTCCGCTGGTTACACTTGAAAGATTGTCTGGCGGTGCTTTGCGCAATACTTCAGGCAGCGTGAACGGGAAGTTTTCTTTTACCGGAACAGCAGAGCAGCCTCATGTGAACGGACGCCTGGGTTTTGATAAAGCCGGTCTGAATGTAAGCGCTTTGAATAATTATTTTAATATAGACCAGCAACAGTTGACCGTAGGTGAAGAAGGCATACGGTTTAATAAGTTCAGCATAAAGGATTCAGCCAATAACGAGCTTACCCTGGACGGACTGGCTGCTACCACTAATTTCAGGAATTATAACCTGGATCTCACTTTACGCTCAGATAATTTTGGTGCGCTGAACAGCACCAGAAAAGACAATGATATTTTTTACGGCAAATTATTTTTTGACTCCAATCTGGAAATAAAAGGGACGGAAACAGCGCCGGAAATAGACGGCCGGCTGAAGATAAACAATAAAACAGCCATGACCGTTGTGCTGCCGCAGGAAGAGCCGGGGGTCGTAGACCGGGAGGGCGTTGTGATTTTTGTGGACAGGCAGGCAGGAAAAAATGATTCCCTGTTTTTAATACGGTACGACTCCCTGAATACCACTTCCCTGCAGGGAATGAATGTGTCTGTAAATGTGGAAGTTGATAAAGAAGCTGATTTTACGGTAGTAGTTGATGAGGGGAGTGGTGACCATTTGAAAGTCCGTGGCGGCGCCCAGTTAAATGTCGGCGTAGAGCCGGGCGGAAAGATAGCCATGTCCGGTGTGTATGAGATTGATAAAGGAAGTTATGATTTCAGCTTTAACCTGCTGAAAAGGGCTTTCATAATAGATAAAGGAAGCAAGATCACATGGGGAGGAGAGCCCACGGATGCAACTGTAGATATCACGGCTATCTATACCGCCAATACTTCGCCGCTCGATCTGGTGAAGAACCAGCTTGGTGCAGAGGTAACACCAGCGGAACGAAATACTTATTTACAGAAGCTGCCTTTTAACGTGCTGCTGAAAATGGAAGGGGAGCTGATGCATCCCAGGATAAGCTTTGATATTGTGTTACCGGATGAGAAAGTGACGGCGATCTCTTCCAATATTACCAGCAATGTGAAAACAAAGCTGGATATGATGCGGCAGGATGAAGCGGAGATGAATAAACAGGTATTTGCACTGTTGCTGCTGAACCGGTTTGTAGCGGAAGATCCGTTCAGCAGCAGTGCGGGTACCAGCACGGCTACGATGGTCCGCCAGAGTGTAAACAAAATTATGACGGAGCAACTGAACAGGTGGGCGGCAGATCTGATCAAGGGAGTGGATATCAACTTTGACCTGGAGTCTACAGAGGATTATTCAACCGGTGAAAGACAGGATCGCACAGACCTGAATGTAGGACTGTCAAAAAGGATGTTCAATGACCGGTTAACAGTAACGGTAGGCTCCAACTTCGAACTGGATGGTCCCCAGACAAATAACAGCAACAGCAGCAATATTGCAGGGAATGTGAACATTCAATACAGGCTGACGGAAGACGGAAGGTATATGCTGAGGGGGTATCGCAACAATGAATACCAGGGAATCATAGAAGGATATGTGGTGGAAACAGGGGTAGGCTTTACCATAACAATGGATTATAACCGCTTCCGGGAAATATTTCAGAAACGATTAACAGCGGAGGAAAGAAAGAAACGGCGGCAGGAGCGTAGAAAACAATCCGGGGATGAGAAAAATCCGGGTAACAAACAACAGGAAAAATAAAAATGTCCAGGTCATCACTATATATCGTTATATTTTTTTTGATCGGAGCTTTTCTCACCGGGTGCAGCACCACCGCGAAGCTGCCACCCGGAGAAGCATTGTATAAAGGTGCGGAAGTAAAGGTGGCAGACCGGCAGGCTGAGAAGAAAGAAAGAAAAAGGATTGAAACGGAAATGGAAACGCTTGTTCGTCCTTTACCCAATAAAAAATTCCTGGGAATACCGTTTAAGCTGATGATCTACAATATGGCGGGGAATCCCAAAAGAGAAAATTCGCTTGCGGGAAAAATGAAATATAAATGGGGAGAGCCGCCGGTGTTGCTGAGCGCCGTGAACCTGGACTTTAATAACAAGGTATTGCAGAGCACCCTGGAAAACCAGGGATATTTCGGCAGTGTTGTTACCGGCGATACCGTTGTGAATAAGAAAAAGGCGAAGGCGGTTTACACGATAACGACCGGTCCCCGCTATCGCATAAAAGATGTAGTGCTGGATGCAGACAGCTCAGCACTTTATAAGGATATCGCCTCCTCCTTTGATAAAACCCTGCTTAAAAAGGACCAGTATTTTGACCTGGCTTCCATAAAGCTGGAACGGGAAAGGATAGACGCTTTTCTCAAGGAGCGCGGCTATTATTATTTTGATCCGGATTATCTGCTTGTTGAGGCAGACAGCACTATTGGGAACAATAATGTAAACCTGTATGTGAAGGTAAAACCTGTGGCACCGGGTAATGCGAAGAAAGTGTATACTATCCGTGATATCTATGTGTATCCCGGCTACAGGCTGACTGCGGGTGCCGGTGATACACTACGCCGAAACGCTGTGCATTACCGGGGGTATTATGTAATAGACAGGCGGAATACCTATAAGCCGAAAATGTTCCAGCAGGCAATCCGTTTTTCACCCGGTGATATTTATTCCAGGAGAAGCCAGTTGCAAAGCATCAACAGGTTGGTTAATCTTGGTGTATTCAAGTTTGTAAAAAATAATTTTGAGCCGAAGGATTCCTCCGGACTGGATGTAGTATACTATCTTACGTCTTTGCCTAAAAAGTCGATCCGGGTAGATATCAACGCCAATACCAAATCCAACAACCTTACCGGTTCGTTACTTACCCTGAGCTGGCGCAACAGGAATACATTCAGGGGAGGAGAGCTGCTTACCATAAATGCCACCGGTGGATTTGAAGTGCAATTCAGCGGGCAGCTAAAGGGATTTAATACCTACCGTGGCGGTTTGGAAACACGCCTGACTTTCCCACGGTTCATCATACCATTTGTGAATATCAGTACGAGAAGTGGTTTTATTCCAAAAACAAATGCTTTGCTCGCTTATGATATCCTTGTCAAGGAACAATTGTACACTATGAATTCGTTCCGGGCGGGGTTTGGTTATGCATGGAAAGAAACTTTGACAAAGGAGCACGAATTTAATCCCCTTGCCATCAACTTTGTACAACCACAAAAGATCAGCCAGTTGTATGCGGACAGTATTTTAACCAATCCTGCATTAGGCAAAGTTGTAGAGCGGCAATTTATTGTAGGGGCAAACTATAACTACAACTATAACCAGACGGCAGGCAGCAGCACGTTAAAAGGATTTTACTTTAATGGCAACCTCGACCTGTCCGGCAATATAGCGGGTTGGCTTACCGGTGCTCATTCTCCCGCCGATCCTAAAAAAATACTGGGCGCCGTATTTTCCCAATACGTGCGGGTAGAAACAGATATCCGGCATTATACCCGGTTATCATCGAAAAATACCTGGGCCAACCGGCTCATCGTAGGGGTGGGGGTTCCTTATAACAACTCATCGGCATTGCCTTTTATCAAGCAGTTTTTTGCCGGCGGAACCAACAGCATCAGGGCCTTCCGGAGCAGGGCGCTGGGTCCCGGCACCTATAAGGACGATAACAACCGGATACTGCCGGACCAGTCGGGAGATATTAAGCTGGAGCTGAATACTGAATTAAGGGCCAAGCTGTTCAGTATTGTTCATGGTGCTGTGTTTGCCGATGCCGGCAATATATGGTTGTACAACAAGGATGATAACAAGCCGGGTGCGGTATTTACGAAAAACTTCATGAAAGAATTAGCGGTGGGGGTGGGTGCCGGACTTCGGTTTGACATCTCATTTTTGGTGTTAAGACTGGACGTGGCATTTCCCGTCAGGAAACCATGGCTACCCGAAGGCAGCCGATGGGTTTTTGATGAAATAAATATGGGACACCCCGCCTGGCGAAAGGAAAACCTGGTATATAATATCGGTATCGGTTATCCATTCTAGTGTCATGTCAAACATGAATTTTCATTTGAGATCTCCCGCAGATTCCGCTGAATTCCGCAGATAATCAAAGCCTTCTGCGCTTATTTGCGAAATCAGCGGGAAATATTAGCCGTCGTTTTATCGCTCACATGGCGCTGGCGGGCAATACAAATTTTTCCGCAGATAAAGCGGATGTTGAATCAGGTATAATAAAATACTTTTTTGTCTTTTATTTTTGATATTGTAGCTTTGTTATTATAACAGACTTTAACAGAAACGTTATGGAAGCACAAACAATATCCGGTATGCCGGTGATAGGAAAATACAAATGGGAGTTTGAAATTCCGGGCTCGGGAACGCAGACCTCCGTTCATGAGTTTTTCCCCGGGCATATCCAATATTCTATGGCCGGGCCTGCACATAGTACTGCCTATACGCAGAACCTGGTGGCTTTTGATCCGGCGGAACAGCGGTGTATCACTGTCGGCAGCGGTGGCGATAAAGAGGGTGTTTACTTTCTGATGTTCTTCAGGTATATCAATGATGAGCAGGTAACGATTTACAAACGAAAATGTGCTACCAGGGAAGAAGCCGAAAATTTTCCGGTCCCTGCGATGGATGCTACGGAAGACCACGGATGGAATGTGTATACGAAAGTATAAAAACCCTCTGGGTTTGTGCCGTTGACAAATACCCGTCGGAGACAGGTAAGAATATAGAGGATCCGAAGTTTGCAAACTCCGGATAGCATAATGACCGCCAGGTGGCGTATCCGCACGCGACTTTCCAAATTGTTTATTTCCGGTTGATTATATTATACGTCATTAGCAATGGAACGCCCGCCTGCCGGACAGGCAGGAAGCGGTTCTGAACATCCGCAAGAGAGCTTCCGCAGTTTCGGAAGGTTCTTCCCCTACGGTTTTACTCATTTGATCTGCGCCAGTGAGGCAGAGACGGACAGGAACATAGGGGATACGAAGTTTGCAAACTTCGTATAGCATTAAATTAACACAGAACCTTAAGTTGTAATCTGCAGGCTAATCCAGGCTGAACTCGAACTGGTCGTAGGTTTCAGTACGCCAGGCCAGGTGTTGGGTGGAAGGTGAAATAGCAAAAAACGGCGAGAATGTTTTCACTTTCACTGTTTTGTTGTCTGGTAAAAATTCCAGTATGCGCAGCCAGCCATCCCCTCCGTTACCATGCCATCCGCCGCCCATGGCCTGCGCATTGAATACCATCTGGCTTACTTTTTTTCCGGCGGCATTCTTATCTGTTCTGAAACCCACATGTCCCCTGGCATCATCCGGAACACCAATATGCCCGGAGAATACCAGTTGAAAATTACCGGAGGGCTGCACCAGCTTTTGCCAGATGGCTTCACCATAGTTTCCATCTTCCACCGGGTAGTTCTCTTTCTCGATCCGTTCATTTTTAGAATTGAGATAAGAATGTGTGAGCACTGCCAGTGTATGGTTTTTGTATCTATCATCGTTGCTCACTTTTTTCGCCCAGGATAGGATTGTATCGCGTGGGGCAAATTCCAGCGTGAAAAACAAAAACCGGCGCCCGGTAGGAGACAAAAACTCAAAAGCCGCATTCTCCAGGGTAGGTATTCCTTCTGCATTCAGTCCTGCTTCTCTTACCAGTTGTTGGGTGAGCGGGTTTTTATCTACCGGGAAATATTGATTATAATTAGATCGGCGGATGCTGATATTAGAGTAGCCGTAGTCGTGGTTACCTGCTGCCAGCAGGTAGGGTACTTTTCCATCCAGTTTGTTGAAAGAGCGGGAAACAGATTCCCATTGCCTTTTGCTGGGCTGGTTGCCGTTGATGCCATTGGGGTTGATCATTTCATTTTGTTCCACCAGGTCGCCGGTGCATATCACCAGCCTGATATTCAGTTTCTGAATATTCTCTTCGATCCATGCCGTCATAAGATCGAACAACGGCTGGTTACGCCCGAATTTTTGATAACTCTGGGGATCCGGCAGCATGATCATGCTCCAGGACTGCGTATTGCTCAATGCCGGCGGTGTATATGCAGCCTGCTGGCCATGAACCGATACCTGCAGAAAGAATAATATGATAATTCCGGATAGCTGTACAATTTTTTTCATAACTGTTTATTTCGGAATAACAAATATATTATCATTCGCGTATTTATCCATTCTTATGCGGCCCTGCCTTATTTTTGCAGCCCATAAACAATGCGTATGTCTATATCTGCTGTTATCCAGGATCATGTTGTTAAGGCGCTGCACGCTCTTTTTAATACCGCTTTTTCGGGTAATGAATTTCAGATCAATAAAACAAAGCCTGAATTTGAGGGAGACTATACGGTTGTGTTATTTGGCTTGTTAAAGCCATTGAAGCAGTCGCCGGACGGACTAGGCAAAACATTGGGCGATTACCTGCTGCGCGAACACGGGGATATTTTTACAGCATATAATATTATCAAGGGTTTCCTGAACCTTACGGTTTCAGATAAGTATTGGACAGCTATATTAGCAGACAATTATAACAACCGGCAGTACGGGAAAAAAGAAAAGAACGGTAAAGTAGTGGTGGTGGAATATGCTTCCCCGAATACGAATAAGCCGCTTCACCTGGGGCACCTGCGTAATATATTCCTCGGGTGGAGCATATCCGAAATACTGGAAGCAGCGGGTTATACTATTTACAAAACCTGTATTGCCAACGACAGGGGTATCCATATCTGTAAGAGCATGGTTGCCTGGAAGCATTTTGCCAAAGGCGCTACACCCGGAACCACAGGTATCAAAGGAGATCATTTGGTAGGTGATTATTACGTGATGTTTGGAAATGAATTAAAAAAGCAGGTTTCGGAGCTGATGGCTGACGGAATGAGCAAAGAGGAAGCGGAGAAAAATGCACCGATCATGAAGGAAGCCCAGCAGATGCTGGTGGATTGGGAAGCCGGTAAACCGGATGTGATAACGTTGTGGCAGGAAATGAACAGTTGGGTATATGCCGGTTTTGATGTTACTTACAAACGGATCGGGGTGTCATTTGACAAAACCTACTACGAAAGCGATACTTATATTCTCGGCAAAAAATTAGTAGCGGAAGGATTGCAGAAAGGCGTTTTCTTTCAGAAAGAAGACAACAGCGTTTGGGTGGACCTCACGGCTGACGGGCTGGATGAGAAGATCGTGCAGCGCAGGGACGGGACCGCTGTTTACATTACACAGGATATCGGGCTGGCGATCCAAAAATATGATGAATACAAATACGACAGCAGCATATACGTGGTGGGGGATGAGCAGAATTATCATTTCAAAGTGCTGAAGCTGATCTGTGAAAAGCTGGGATTACCATCCTCGGAAGGTATATACCACCTGAGCTATGGCATGGTGGAACTACCGAGCGGCAGGATGAAAACGCGGGAAGGTACTGTGGTGGATGCGGATGATATTATGGATGAAATGGTAAATGTGGCCCAGCAGAAAACAGAAGAGTTGGGAAAGGTGAGCGGATTTACAAATGAAGAGTTGCTGAAACTTTATAACACGATCGGGCTGGGTGCGCTTAAATTTTTCATCCTGCGGGTTGACCCGAAAAAACGGATGATCTTTAACCCCGAAGAGAGCATCGATTTCCATGGATTTACCGCCTCTTTTGTGCAATTCTCGCATGCACGTGCCAAAGCGATATTGAGAAATGAAGCTGTAAATGAACACTATTCTTTTAGCGAACCGGCAAAGCTGCTGCCGCTGGAAAAAGAATTGCTGATACTGCTGGAGCAATATCCAACTATCATCGGGCAGGCTGCGGCGGAATACAATCCTTCAGCGATTATCAGCTATTGTTATGATCTGGCCAGGACCTTTAATTCTTTTGTAACAGAGCACAGGGTATTAAAAGCTGAATCCGAAGATAAGAAACAGCTTCGTTTACGCCTCTGCCAGATGGCATCAGGCATCATAGCATCCGGTATGAAGCTGGCCGGCATTGAGGTGCCGGAAAGAATGTAATGTATTTAAGGGCGGGACCGCCGAAAAAAAGCATCACTGTGATATGGTTTGAGGGAAGTAATCTTTATATCATCGTTGACAGGCTTATTTTCGATAGTGAATATTTCCCGCTGATCTGCGCTGATAGTTCCGGGAATCCACTGATCTTTTTGAATTGATATCGGAAGATATGGCTACACCCTGAGATTTTAAAGCTTTCCACTCCAAACAAGGTTCTGCGAGGTTTGCATACCAATCTGTGTGTATCTGCGGGAAACCGTAGTGGGACACAGCAAAAAATGTATGCGAAATTGGTATGCTTTTCCTATCTTTAATATTACTTAACTTTTTGGTTAGTATTAGTTAACCTTTGGGTAATGCCTTTAAGCGATATTTATACACAAAAACCAAATTATAATGATACGATTCCTGAGCCCTGTTTTATTTCTGATGGTGTTTTCCTGCCAAACCCCCGCCGATACAGATTCCAAAGGTATTGAACATGTAATTGTGATTGGTGTTGACGGCTTGAGTCCTGACGGTATTAAAAAGGCAAAAACACCGGTAATAGACGATATGATCGCAAATGGGTCTGTAAAATGGAATGTCCGCACCGTCCTTACGACTGCCAGCAGCCAAAACTGGGCCTCTATGATCATGGGTGCAGGACCGGAAGCTCATGGAATCATTGATAACGACTGGGAAAGGGATAAGCATACGCTACCAGCGATTGTAGCAGGTGAGGAAGGGATATTCCCCACCATATTCGGAAGGATCAGGGAAGCCAGGCCGGATGCAGAGATCGGCACCGCTTATCACTGGGGCGGTTTTGGCAGGCTGTTCGAGAAAAAGGCTGTAAACCACGATAAGACCTTCAAATCAGAGGATTCTACCTGTACAGACTTTACAGCATATATCCGCGGGAAGAAGCCAACCTTTGGTTTTGTACATTTCGATCATGTGGACCATGCCGGTCATCATGAAGGGCACGGCACACCTGCCTATTATGACGCTGTGGCTAAGACAGACTCACTGGTAGGAGAAGTATTGAAGGCTGTAAAAGAAGCCGGCATGGAAGAAAATACCCTGGTAATTATTACAGCCGATCATGGTGGTGTAGGGAAAGGGCACGGCGGCGCCACACCCGAGGAAGGAGAGATCGCCATGGTATTGTACGGAAAGGGCGTAAAAAAGGGCTACGTTATCCAACAGCAGGTATATACCTATGACCTGGCGGCTACCATTGCTTATGTGTTTGATATTGTACCGCCGTATGCCTGGACGGGACGTCCCATTAAGCCTGCTTTTGAAGGGCAGGACGAACCTGCCAATCTTTGGACGGGAATAAAGCCATGACCAATCCCGGTTTGTTTTTTTGATAGATGGTCTATCGTTTGAAAGGGATATTTTATCTTCGGGAGATATTAAACCACTATCATGAACTCAATATTCGGACAGGTAGATCAATATATCAATCAACTTTTTGTAAAGGAGGATGTCGCACTCCATGCTGTTAAACAGTCCATCATAGACGAAGGGTTACCCCAGATCAGTATTTCTGAGAACCAGGGAAAATTTCTGCACATACTGGCCAAACTGAAAAATCCTCACAAAATTCTTGAAATAGGAACGTTGGGCGGCTACAGCACCATCTGGTTAGCCAGGGCTTTGGCTGAAGGAGGTACTATGATCAGCCTGGAACTGGATCAACACCACGCCGATGTTGCCAATAATAACCTGTCAGCCGCAGGGCTTTCTGAAAAGGTAACCGTGCGTGTCGGAACTGCGTTGGAGGAATTATCCAAAATGCTGTCAGAAAAAGCCGGGCCCTTTGACGTGATCTTTATTGATGCTGATAAAGAGCCATATGCGGAATACCTTGAATGGTCATTAAAGTTGTCTAAACCCGGTACGCTGATCATTGCAGACAATGTAGTCCGCGAAGGAAAGATTCTTGACCAAAACAGCAACGAACCGGAAGTGAGAGGAGTACAGCGGTTTATAGGGGAACTGGCGAAAAAAGCAGAAGTTACGGCCACTATCATACAAACAGTGGGTAGTAAATATCATGACGGTATTGCATTGGCTATTGTCAACTGATAATGGCAGACTGGCTTGGCGATTGGTTTTTGTTGTAAAATTCCTCCAGCTCCCTGGCCATTTGTTTCAGCACATGTTTGGGGATTTTGAGGTTAGAGTAGCTTTCAAGAATATGCTTGTGCGAGTTAAAGATTCTTTCCAACTCCTTTATTGTCCCTCCGGCTATACCGGACTGGATCATAGGTTGAGGCATAACAAGGTTTTAGATAAATAAGGTTTAAAAATAAAGCTACGAAAGATTCACAATTTACGTGCCGTTTTTAAGAAAAAGTTTATTTCCTGTGCAGCCGTGAAGGTTAGGCGTAAATTATATATATTTAATATGATTTGAGCAGAAAGTAAGCAATTGCTGAGTAGGTTACCGCGGAGGTGAAACCTGGTTTTCCGATTTTTATTTTTAACCCTTGTGCGTCTTAAATCAGTATTGTATGCTGAATAAGTTTTTGAATGCTTACCCTGCCGGGGAATACGAAAGAATTCAGGATATTGTAAAGTTTTCTACTTCCAATCTGCCCTTTTCTATACAAAGCCCTATTAATTATTACAAAAATTGTATCGGGGAAGGAAACTTTGATGGTGCCCAGCGTTGTTTGCTCGATGCTTTCGAAATTTCAGCTCAGTTTCTTTCCGGCGTTTTGATCTCTTTAATGACACATTCAAACGCCGAGTTTGATGATGAGGTGCATGAGGTAATGCGGAAGATAGTTGAAAGGCCTGTTACCACCGGCACCTGGGTTAATGAGATATTATTTGTGCTCCTTTCGAAAGCTAAAAAGGCGCTTCCCGGGAATGAATTGTTGAAACATCTGCACGAACATTTACCTAAGGACAGAAATGTTTTTCAGGGCAACGATGTAAAGCAGCCGGGAAATATTTTAGCCTACCGAAACAGTTGGGGACATGGTACTTTCAGGGATAAAG
>CAKSVK010000036.1 GCA_934502905.1 uncultured Chitinophagaceae bacterium | reverse complement strand
GAATCGTGCAGCATCCACTAAACGTTGAGTCCGCTACAAAATGCTTACGACATTCAATTACACTTATACAAAATCCCATGTTGTGTGGTCATAGCTTCGGCACATTTTGATATTTTCAATTTACTTCTTGGTTGTTAACCGTGCTATCAGTTTCCCGTTGATTTTCGGAAGAGTCAAGTTGTTTAACAAGAACAAATCCACCTGTTAGCGCACCAGCGACACCAAAAAATTTGGCGGTATATTTTACTCTTGACTTCTTGTTAAGAGCTTTCATCATTGTTGTTGCAATCTTTCGTGGTGTGTCAAAATAAATATTGCAAGCTTTTTTGTCGTGCATTTCCGTTACGATGTCGTCAATGTCGGTTGCTATGCCTAGAGCCTCTGAATATGTTAGTTTATAATCCACACCTGTAACTCCATATTTTTGAGCATTACAACTAAGAAACATTCCTGGAATACCTTGAAATTTTTTTTCCACATCTTCCAACTTCATAGTTCCTCCATTAGGAAAATAAAAATCTCCTTCATCATTATGCCCTACAACTGAAAAGCCAATTCTTGGGATATACTCATCATACTGCTTACTATCCGCTTTGCTTAAAACGGTTTCCATCATTTTGTCTAAGTCACTTGGTTTTTGTAGTACGTAAACGTTTTTTAAATCTTTATGCTGATTTAGAAGAGTAACAATATTGTTTAGTTCTCGTTGTGAAGGACTTCTATTGAAAATGTTATTGAATTCAGTTTCATTAGCCGGCATACTAAGTAGAATAATCGTATTTGGTCTGTCAAACAACGTTAGCTCTTGGTTATATGCCAAATTAATTGATAGAACAGTCAGGAATGATAATAGCAATGCTTTCATAAAGTTTATTTGAAGTAGTCTTTAATTGTAAACCCACCTAATTCTGTCTGACCTTTTGTAGTTGCACCAGCTACCAACTTTTTAAAAAGTAGTGGAAAGGCAGCCCCAAGAATAAATACTACGCTTTTAATTGTGAGATTATCGCCATAAAGTATCCATGTGCCTAAGCCGGAAACGATAACCATGGTTAAAGTAATTGCCCAATATTTCCACGATTTTAAAAAGGTTGAAGTTTCTTCATGAAGCGTATTCCGTAAATCATAAAGATGAATTACTTCTTGCACAGCCGAACCAAACGCTGCGATAAGAATAAATGTAATTGTGCTCATTTTATAGTTTTAATTGAGAATAAAATCAAGAAAGTTGATATAGTTGTAGACCTAACTCTTCCCTATTCAAGTGCATTCTTACACTGTTACAGTCTCTTACTGCCATTGCGCACAACTCTCCGGCTTACGCTGTTTATTCTGTTTTAAACGGTATAGCCGTTTTTAAGCATTTAAAATAAATTCCATCTACAACAAGATTTTTCAGTAGTACCTCTGTAATTATTTCACCTATCATCCTCCTAAAACGTAAAACTCAACTTCACCTGCAAATGCTTATACGGCACTTTTTCAGCACCGTTTATTCCCTCCTGCTGCGGATTTTCCTGTAGATAGTAAGCGGTAGAAATTTTGGCATTTGACCAGTCAACCGCAAAACCAAAAAAGCCATAGCGCAACGTAGCGCCTATATTGGTTCCCATACCCCTGTTGTCTAAATAGCTGTCACTGTCAAACCCATAGAGATATATCTGGTTATTTCCTTTATCTACATAATATTCATAAGTATTGTAATGCAATGCATACGTCAACTGAAACCGGGCTTCTATCACCAGCTTGTCTGCCGGGTTAACGGCTATTATAGGGCCAAGCTTTGAGCTGGCTGATACATGGAACGGTGTTCCCATATCCACATTTTCATTTCTTTTGGAAGCGTAATCTTCCCATTTGTTAAGCGGGTTATAGGCAAGACTGATAATAGTCCAGTCGAGCCCGGCATTAAATATTCGCTGCTTTTTCCTGCCTAAAAAATAAAAGATATGACCAAATTCCAGCGTATACCCGTTACCTGCTCCAAAATTGCCCTCATGTATATTTTGTGCAGGAGTAACCGCTGTGTTAAGGCTGCCGCCAAGCTTATCAATACCCAGCCGGATATAATTTTTTTTAAAAGGCGATTTCCAGGGTTTTGCAACGGCACTGTCGGTTTGGGCATAAGAGACAAGGGAGAAAATAAAGGGGCAGATAAGCATAAAACAAAAGCGTCTCATAATGGTATATTATTGTTGTTTTTAAGAAAAGGATATATAACAGGAACGGTACGGCAGGAGGCGCTTCAGAAGATATTGTATATTGTAAAGGGATCTGTTACCGGTTGCTATGCAGATCAAATTTGCTGTTTCAAAACTACTCTTCCACTTCTATGCGTTTATCAGGAAAAATCCTACAATTCTGTCAGGAAAAACCATGATAGCTTTCATGTTTTCCCCTTTATAATCTTCAGTACCTTTAATACCTATTGCTGAAAAAATGACTACCGTAGCCATTGCCGATGATCATAGGATATTCTGCGATTCACTGGAATCCCTCATCAACGACCTTGAGGGGTTCAGTGTAATATGGACAGCACAGGACGGTAATGAAGCTGTTGAAATAATGCAGGATCCCGGGAAAACGCCTGCCATATTGCTGCTGGATATTAACATGCCGGGGAAAAACGGCATTGAAGTAGCAGAATGGCTGTTTCAAAACAATATGCCGGTACATACGCTGGCGCTTACTATGGAAAATGATGATACCAGCGTTATCAAGATGCTGCAATACGGCGTGAAAGGATATTTACTGAAAAGTGTAAGCGCAGAAGAGCTTTTCAGCGCTCTTCAATCCATTGTGAAATACGGGTTTTATTATACACCGCTGATCACCAGACAGATCAGCCGGCAGATATCAAAAAAGAATACAGAGGCGGTTCCTGAGCTGAAAGAAAGGGAAAAGGAGCTGTTGCAATATATGTGTACGGACCTGAGCTATACAGAGATCGCGGAAAAAATGTTCCTGAGCGAATCTACCGTGGATACCTACCGGGCAAGGCTATTTGAAAAGTTCAATGTAAAAAACCGGATCGGGCTGTTATTGAAGGCAAATGCTATGGGGTTGGTAAAGTTGTAAAACACTTTCCCGGTCTCTCTGCCGCGGCGGAAGGATGCCCGGGGAAAGCCCTCGCTCTTCAACGACGATCATGATTGTAAGAAACGATAAAAGACAAAGGTGCAACGTGAAAGGCGGACTATAAACAATAAGCTTATCGCATGCCTTTCAGTCTGAAACCTGAGGACTGCAGCTGCTTTCCATTCCTTAGGATTCAAACCCCGGAATCACCCTGGGGTATCGTTATTGCAATACATGTACCCTTTTCCGCAGCAGATGTTATTTGCATCGTCCCTTTCAGGTACCCTACACGGCTGGCAATATTTTTAAGTCCGAGAGAAGAACCGTTCACCTGTCCGGGATCAAATCCCCGTCCGTCATCCGCTACCGTCGCAATGATAGCTCCGTCAGGGGTTTCAAGGAATACTGAAATGCAGGACGCCCGACCGTGCTTCGCAGCATTCAGGGTAAGTTCACTCATGATCCTGTACACATTCAATTGCGCATCCGGCGGTAAAGCAACCGTTATGTTATGCTTAAAGTCAACAGGTACATGGTATACCTCCCGTATATTACCGATATACTCAGACAGGGAAGCTGCCAGCCCCTTAGCCGATAACCCCTTCGGCATCAGCTGGTGGGAGATATTCCTGATCTCAGCCATCGAGCTGTCTATGATATCCTCCGTTTTGGCGACCAGGGCATCGGGTGGGTTGGGAGCTTTTGCTTTCATGGCACGCTGGAAATTTATTTTAATGGCTGCCAGCATGGGGCCTATGCTGTCATGCAGCTCACCGGCAATTCTTTTGCGTTCATTATCCTGAACCGTTACCAGTTGTTCCAGGGCACGGGAGTATTCTTCCTGCAATTGCACAACCTGCATGGATATACGCTTTTTTTCCTCCCATATATTCCGGAAAGTAGCGAAAGTAAGCACCAGTATTTCAGCCATGCTGGCAAGCAACATACCATGCTCATTCAGCATGTAATTATAAAAAAATCCTGCGTTGGACAACACCTGCTGGATTGCCATGGCCGCCATGATGCCCATTGCTAGTGCAAATAACCTGGCTGTCGCATCTTTTTCAAATAACCGCGTCAGCACCAGCAGTATGCATATAAATGATACTGCAAAGTAACTGTGCCACCCTACATTAAATAATGCGGGCATATACGCTTCTTTAGGCAACACAAGATATGCGATCAATGTAACCGGCATCATAACACCCAACCACATGATATACTTTAATATGGAACGACTGACTTCATCCTTTTGCAGCATTTGCCTGAACAGCGTACGTAAAAGCATGCTGAAAAACAGCAATCCGCAGGAAATAGAGAGTGGTTTTGCGATACCGTTGAGCACAGGAAAGCGGGGATATAACATTGGATACAAATAGCCGTAATGTGCCAGTATCCACGCAGTAACGCTCAGTATATACAGGGCATAATATGGCAATACGGTATTCCTGAAAACAAACCAGCCATATACCACAGCAGCAAGGATAAGGAATATACCCCCCATGTAAAACCAGATCAGCCTGTCGAATCCGGCATAGCGCTTATCCAGGTCGCTTGCCTTCATGATCTTATACCCCACATTGATATTCTTACCCTGGTCATGAAATGCTGCTAGGATACAGGTTCTTCCTTCAACCGGACTGAGCGGTATTGTATGCCATACATATTTTCTATTACGATCATACGGAACAAGATTCCCACCGGTATACGCTGCTTGCCAGGTATTGCCTGTCAGCCGGAAAAGCAATACGCTGTCAATGCTCGTATTGTCTATAGACAATATATATTCCGCTCCCGCAGGAAGTGCTGCTTTGACAACGATATAACACCATTTGTTATGGGTAATGATTCCAAAGTCTATCTTCTGACCATTGTAAGGAGAATAATGAAGTTCCGAAGGCTTAACATGAATAACAGCCGGGGGTGTAGCAGAAGAGAAAGAGTACAGGCTGTCAGAAATTTCTTGAGCAAAAGAAGACACAGGCGTAAAGCATAACCATGCAGCAAGCGCTATGACTTTAGCCATTTTCATATTTGGTTAAGGCAGTATCAGCGAGACAGGTCCGTACCACAGAACTCGACAGCCACAGCAAGATCCCGGATAAACATGCAAATAAATATAATACAATTTGCGAAATAAATGCTACCGAAACAGGGAGTATCCAAGTTTTCGACCTGGGCAAATTTTCCGGTCGGCGGGGCACCATAGCCGTAGCAGACACTACGGACGGGATACCCGCCTGATAAGATTTGAACTTTTATTACGAATTCGTTTATCTCTGACTGTGCCGCAATGAGAATTTTTTCTCACCGAATACAAAATACGTCTCCGGCATATGACATTTGCCCGCGTGCAGCAGTCAGCACATCCCTGCAATTGTGCATCATGTATTCCCTTTCCGCTCTTTACTTAAAACCCGCCAGGAAAGAAAGATACTTACCAGCATAAGCACAGCGCCCAGCAAAAAGGGCGCACCGGGGAAATGAATAGTGGACTCCCTGAGAGTGGCATAATAAAAAAGTCTCGTCATGATCAGCGGACCAAAAATCGAAGTCAGGCTCATAAGACTGGTGAGGCTTCCCTGCAGCAGCCCCTGTTCATTTTTGGGAACGTGTTTGGTAATGATAGATTGTAACGCAGGGCCGGAGATGCCTCCCAGGCAATAAGGTATAAGGAACACATACATCATCCAGCTTTGGGTAGCAAAGGCAAATAGTGTCAGTCCTATGGCATACAGCAACAATCCAGCATAAGCGCTTCTTTCATCACCCAGCCTGGGGTTAACAAAACGGATAAGCCCGCCCTGCACAGCAGCCACCAGGATACCTACTATCGCGAGGGAAAAGCCTACCTGCTTTTCCGTCCAATCAAAAACGTACATCGTAAAATAGTTCCAGTTGCTTTGCACGGCATGGGCGGCAAGATAGATGCAAACAAAGGCAATTACCAGCCCGGCGATGGTTGTATGCTTCCGTAAAAACATCAATGAGCCGACCGGGTTTGCTTTTTTCCACTCAAACGGCCGCCTGTTCTCCTGCTTTAATGATTCTGGCAATACAAAATAACCGTAGAGAAAGTTTACAAAGCAAAGGATAGCTGCGGCATAAAACGGCGCCCGCAGCCCCCAGCCGGCAAGCAGTCCACCCAGCGCGGGTCCGAGCACAAAGCCAAGACCAAATGCAGCGCCGATGAGCCCGAAGTTTTTGGCACGGTTCTCGTCGGTGCTTATATCGGCAATATAAGCGCTGGCAGCTGTAAAGCTGGCACCTGTGATACCTGCCAATATACGTCCTGCAAAGAGCAGCTCATAATTGTGCGCAAGGGCCAATATGATATAATCAACACAAAATCCAAGTAATGAAATAAGTATGACCGGTCTCCTGCCAAACCGGTCACTCAGGTTTCCCATGAGCGGAGCAAATAAAAACTGCATGGCTGCAAACACCGATACCAGGTATCCGCCATATTTGCTGGTTTCATTTAAGGGAATATGTTTTAGCTCTACCAACAGCTCGGGCATCACAGGAATGATCAGCCCCCATCCAATCACATCAATCGTAAGCGTTATAAATATAAAGCCGATCGCAGCATTCTTTGTAGTCCCCATCTGATGAGTATAAGGGTGCAAAGATGCAAAGAGTAAACCGAATACGGACAGTTTGACAAAAAATTGACATACACCCAGATAGATCCGTACTCCGAATGTCTCCTCTTGCAATACCCTGGCGGGGTGAGGAACCTCGCTGCTGTTCATGAGCAACATGTATGCAGCATCACCAACAATGGTAATATTCCAAAGCAACACGTGCCGGGGCATCGCACTCCCGCCGTTGTTGACGTTGGACGTAAGATATGCGTGCCGGCTTCACCAACAACAGTTCCGCCGCCCCGTTGCGTGTCCCCACGCAACGCTCGATGGATAATAGCGTACGGCTCCCTTTCGTTCTCCGCAATGTCTCCTCCTGCAGGAACATACATATATCAGGTAATAAAATGGAGATAGTTGTTCGAATGTATTACCGAAAACGAAACGCCCGGATATGCTTTTGCAAATGCAACCGGAATTTTTGCTTTATCCTGTTTCCACTTAAACTCATAAGCATTGAGTGCTGTATTTTGCTCTTCTACCAGGTCTATTTCCTGTTGGTCGTATGTACGCCAGAAATAACTGTTCACAAAAAGATGGTTGTATGTATTATACTTCAACCGTTCGGTTGCAATATAATTTTCCCACAACATGCCCATGTCCTGTCGCAATGCAGGCAAATTAAAGTTGCTGATAAGTGCATTGCGTATACCATTATCATAAAAATACCATCGGCTGCTTTTCGTTACTTCTTTCCTTAAATTTCTGCTGTATCCCCTTCGATTATATATTACAAACACTTTGCTAAGCAGGTCTAAGTACCGCTCAACTGTATTCTTGCTAAGCCCCAATTGCCTGCCCAATTCGTCAAAGGAGACTTCGCCGCCAATCTGGTAAGCCAGCAATACCAGCAAATCCTTCAGCTTTTGCGGGTTTCTTATATTTTCAAATGCCAATATATCTTTTAAAAGGTAAGTATTGATCAATTCAAAAAGATATTCCTGCTTTTCAGCAAGCGTAGGTAATGTAATTACTTCGGGGTAGCTGCCAAATACCAGCCGTTCACTCAAAAGTTCTTTTGTTTGAATAAGATTTTCCTGTTTTACCAGCTCCATTTGTGCCACCGGGAACATGGTATAGGTAATGCTACGACCTGTCAGCGGCTCACCGGTCTGCTGCATGTCAAAAGCACTTGAGCCTGTAATGATAATATGCAGGGGGCTTATCTCATCGATCATGAGCTTTACTTTTCTGCTTATATCATTTATATATTGCGCTTCATCTATTATCAGCAGTTCATAGCCTTGCAAAAGGGTTTTGTAGTTAGCAATACTTCTTTCTTCGAGAACAGTAGCTACGATTTCATCTTCGCCATTCAACCAAAGACAACTTTTCGGTGTGTCGTTTTTGATTTGCTGCAATAAATGCGTTTTACCTACCCGTCTCGCCCCCAGCAAAATGCTTACTTTTTGCTTACCTGTATTTGCCAGGATATTGTTGTATAAAGCCCTTTGTAGCATGCACCAAATATAGCTGTTTTATATTATATTGACGATTTTTATATAAAAACAGTCAATAAACTGACGATTTTTATATAAAAAAAGTTAGTTAACTGACGTAATTTTCATCAATTTAGTCAATTACACGCTTCTCCAAAACTGATAACGAAAATTCTATTTCAGCATCATTGGGTATTCCTATACCAGCCTGTGCTGCGTCATATATAAAGTAATGAACAAGGACTTATTAGCATAAGTCCAAAAAATATATATTTTCAAACATCTGTCGTCATGCCATATCCGTTACATACCTCACGCCCAACAACGGTGATGAAAGGTTACCTGACCAATGGCAGATGCTGTAACTCCAGCTATTATTACGGGCAACACTAATCCTAAAACTCAAACTCTCTTCTGTCGATGTTCCACCGTACGCCGGCGGAGAAAAAGAATTCGTTTCGTTTTGAACGGGTAGGTATATTGTAGAACCTGTTGCTGATGTTAACATCTGCAAACAAGTTCTGCAGAAATTCATAAGAAGCGGAAAAGCTTACCTGGGTCCTTTTGGCCAGCTCGCCCGTCCCGATGAAAAAGTCATAGTCTCTCGGTCGTGTATAATAACTTACAAACAGGTTGTTGCCCATATTCTGGCCGGCGGAGTCAAGCCCCTGTTCGGAATAGAACAGCTTTGCCGTCAGGTATAACCTGTTCAGGGGCTGGTATTTCAGCAATGCGATATATTCCTTAAAGTTGGCACCCAGGGGATGCGCCAGCTCTTTGTTATAATGTGTAAACGCTGTAACACTGTTACTATGGGTGTACATAAAGGGACGTACCCAATTGGCTTCTACCTGCAGATCCAGGTTTTTAACGCCTCCCACATCAATGTATTTTCCGCCCAGCTGCAATGCCTGCTTATTCAGCCAGCTACCCCTGTTATAGCGAAGAAGTTCTTTCATAAAAAACTCGCCGATCACCAGCTGGCCATATAACTGTGCCGTTCTTTTAATGTTGGCTTTAAAATCCACCCCGATGGTTGCTTTTGAATTGCCGCTACCCAACTGCATTTCAATGGAACGGTAAAATAAAACCGGGTTGAGATAACTTAGTTCAATGCCATTCCTTCCGTTGTAAAATACATTTTCATATACACCCAGGTTCAGCCACCTGTTCACCTGGAAGCCGAGGTGATGGAAAGCCATGTAGTTTTTATACCGTACGGTATCCCTGTTGGTCCTGGAGTCAAACGGTGCGATCAGTTCGGCATATACCGATTTGTAGCTGAACTTTTTTACATGTACATCCATCTGCAGGTACAAAAAATTATTGTTGAAATTACTCAGCAGCAGGCTGCGATAACCATTTCCCAAAAACAGCTTGTCGTACCCGAAGCGGAAATTGAAAAACCTGGATGCAGAGAAATCAATACCGCCCCTTGCGTCGAAATAATCGTACCCGTTATTTTTAAATGTTTTGTAATAACCGGCGCCGGGTATGCCATCATGGGCGGAGGTGTACTGCTGTACAAACAACGGGTCCCTTTCCTGGTTTTCCGTGAGGTAAGTATAGAAACCGATCTTTTTAATAATGTTGCCGCGAACAGAAATGCCACGGGTATTTACAAAAAGAGACTGATCCACCTTGGAAGATTTACCAGCCTGGAAATTCAGCACGGGGTCCACAACAATAGAGAAATCTTTGGAATACGATTCATATAAATGAGCGTCTGTTTTAAAAAAATACTTCAGGAAAGGTTTTTCTCTCCGGAAAGCCATTCCCCCATCGGTGGTCCACTCGGCATTGTTCATCAGCAGGCTGTGCATATTGAACCTGTCCACTCCGGAGAGCTTTACCGGCAGTTCGCCGGCCTTTTCCACGGAATCCACCCATTCTACTCTTTGGGTAACGATCTTCCTGTTAAAAGGCTTTACAAAAGACAGGGAAAGGACTGAATCATTTTGCAGCTTGATATCAAGCCTGTCCAGCAAATTGTACTGCTTGTTCCCTAAAGGAATGCGGTCGGACTGGCTGAATACGGTAAAACATGAAAACAAAGCAGCTATAAGAGGGGCAAACGATTTTACCGGCATGAGGTTGTGTATTCCTTGGTTTTAGAATTGTCTGAGATATCCTTTAGAAACGGATGAAACAGGACACTAATTGCCAAAGATAGGTGAGAATAGAAAAATTCCAACAGAATTGATGGTCGCCATGCAGGAGCGCGGCAACCACCAGATGTGTTGTTGAACAGGAATTGATTCCTAATTCATCATGTCGTCTCCTCCCCCTTCGCCCATGCGGTTGTTCTTCCGCTTGAACAGGGATGCATCAAATTTTCCGAAACGATAGGACAGGTTCAGGCGGAATACCTGCCAGTCCCTTCTCCTCCACATATCCTGGACAAAATAAGCGTTCTCGGAATGTGCGCTATAAATACGGGTTTTGAAGATGTCGTTTACACTTAAGGTTGCTGCCAGTCTTTTATCTTTAAAAAATTCTTTACGGACCGCTATATCCACACCATAGTTAGGGTTGATATATCCCTGAGAAGCGCCGCTGGCGCCCCCCATGAAACCACCACCGCCCGGTCCTCTCCTGCCTCCACCGTCCTGGGGCACCAGGGTGCGGGACTGGTAGTCGCCGGATAACTGTATGGAAAAGTTTGCCGGCAGCTTAAAGTTTGCATTCATTTTGCCGAAGAATGCCCAGCGGTCGTTCACCCCCAATGCGGAATCCAGTCCGCTGTTGTCTATACGGGCGTTGTAAAAATTGAGATTGGTAGTCACGTCCACCCACTTCGCCAACGGATTCCTGGAAGTAAATTCCAATCCATACGACCTGCTGGAATTGGCATTGATGAATGAAATAACCATGGCAGAATCCAGCGCGCCGTCCGGAAGCGGCACATTCTGCTTCAGGCTCTGGTAACGGGTAATAAGGTTATTGGTATGTTTGTAATATACCGATGTAAGAATTGAATGCCCGCCGCCAAGCGGAACACTGTAGTTCATTTCAAAAGAGTTGGTGAATTCAGGACGCAATGCGGGGTTCCCCACACTGATATTCAGCACATCCGATACATCATAAAACGGTATCAACTGGAAGAAGTTGGGACGGTTCACCCGCCTGGAATAATTGAACTGCAGATCGTTGCCGCCACCGAAAGATTTCGTTACAAACACGCTGGGAAAGAGCTGCAGGGGAAAGGTGTTAGAAAATGTCTCGCCGGTATTCAGCAGTGTTCCCCTGTACCTGGAGCTTTCCGCCCGGAGCCCGGCCTGGTAAGAAAAGCTTTCTCCTATTTTATTGGAATAGGTGGTATAAGCCGCATGTACCTGGTCGTTATACTTATAATTCGAGCTCACAGAAGGGATATCTACGAATACGCCGCTGCCATAATCATAATAAAAGTTTTGATTGATGTTCTTGTTATCCCTGACGGCAGACCGTAACCCGGCTTCCAGCTTCCCGCTTTTCAGCGGGCGTACATAATCTGTCTGGATCGTCCAGTAAGTGCTGCTGCCGGAGCCATTCAGCTTTTGTAAAGCAGGATTTTCTTCGGGAGAACCATCCGCTTTGTAATAGATCGTGCGGTAATCGCCACCACCCGAATTGGAACTGGTGTTGAAATTAACATCGGCTGTAAACTCATGGCCCGGCTGGGGAAACAGGTATTTATATCCTATGGCAGGACCAAAGTTTTTGAAGGTCCGCTTATTATCCGTGGTCCTGTCCGCTTTCTGGGAACGGACGATGGCAGACATCGTATCCACGTTGATATAATCCGTTTGGCTGCTGCTGAACTGACCGTTGGGCATAGCCATGGAAACCGTCAACGTATTGCGGTTGTCGATCAGGTAGTCAAAACCGATCCTGCCGAACATAAAATAACCGTCGTTGGTAGATTTGCTGTATTGATTCAGGATGGTATTTTTCTCCTTATCCGTAAACAGGTTTTCACGATAGGTCTCTCCCCGGCTGATGCTGCGGCGCTGGTTATAGTTAATGGCAGCAAAAAAGTTGATCTTTCCCTGTTTGATATTGATATCTGCTCCTCCGTTCACCCTGCCGCGGGAATCTATGCCGGCCCTGATATTCCCGTTATATCCTGTCCTTTTGTTCTTTTTAAGAATAATATTCAGGATACCGGCCATGCCTCCCGAAGCGTCAAACTTTGCAGAAGGGTTGGTGATGATCTCCACGCTTTCAATATTTTCAGCGGGTATCTGGTCCAGCGTAAATGTGGTAGGTCTTCCATCCACAAAAATAGTAGGTGAAGAATTTCTCAGGCTTACATTCCCGTCTATATCCACGTTGATCCCCGGCACATTTCTCATGATCTCTGATGCCGTTTGCCCGGTGGTGCTGATATTCTTATCCACGTTAAATATCCTTCTGTCCACCCCCATCTGTATCATAGGCTTGGTGGCGGTTACCGTCACTTCCCCCAGTTGCTGTATATCCTGTTCCAGCCTGATATTACCCAGATCCTTATCAAAATTGAGTTGGCCGTTTTGAGAAATAAAAGATACATCCGTTTCGTAGGTTTTGTAGCCGATAGCAGTTATTTCCAGCCGGAATTTGCCCCGTACGGGAAGATTTTCCAGTGTAAAACCACCCCTGGCAGTAGTCAGCTGCCCGCCTACCGAAGTTTCCACCTGTTTTTTCTGAACAGAATCGAAGCGGAACTGCAACAACTGAACAGAAGCGGCTTCAATACCTTTGTTGTTGGATGCATCCAGCACACGACCATAAAACCTGCCGTTAGCAGATTGCTGCATACCTCCCCCCGCCCTCCCCGGAGGCTGGGCAGATAATGCAGTTGAAATGAAACACAGAAAAAGAAGTGGAAATAATCTCATAAAGATTTGTTTTTAGCGTTTTTCGGCGTTAAAGCCCCGTATTATAGCATTTAGGGATATTTAACAGGCTGCAAGCTAGTGAGCATTTTCGTTAATAAACGTTAAGTAATTCGCCTTACATCGTAATGAACGTTATAACTTTATTTTTGTGTGGATTTGTTTTTAATTTATTTTTGCATCCCGATACAAAAAATGGTGGCTGTAGCTCAGTTGGTTAGAGCATCAGATTGTGGTTCTGAGGGTCGCCGGTTCGAGCCCGGTTAGCCACCCAAGCCGGAAAATAGCTGAAAACAGTTTTTCCGGCTTTTTCATGCCTCTTCCTGTAATATCAGCGCATCGGGAGTTTTCCTTCCATCATTCCTGGCTGCCGGTTATGAACATTTTACAAATCATTAGCTAAAACATTAGAAATTTAGCAACAATTCATCTGATAATTCCGTTATTTTTGAACATGCAAAAAGTGTTTCGCATTATGTTCAATAAAAAAACTTTACCTTTTGTAATAGCGTTTATCGTCACCGGTGTTTTTATTGCTGTTCAAAGTATCGGACTTGGCAATCCTCCCTCAAAATATGAAAAGATATTAAAACAGGTAGGTATTATGCTGGAACAGGGACACTATCAGCCCAAAAAGATCGATGACGCTTTTTCCAGAGATGTTTTCAAAAAATACCTTGAAGGACTGGATCCGGAAAAACAGTTTTTCCTGCAATCGGATATCGATGTGCTGAAAATTTATGAAACAAAAATTGATGACGAGATCCGCGGTGCATCGTTCGAATCTTTTGCCGCCATCAATAAGATCTTTCAGAAAAGAACAGAAGAATATTTTGCAGCCTATAAGGATATTTTATCCAAACCGTTTGACTTTAGTGCCAACGAAACACTGAATGACAACCGGGACAAGCTCACCTTTCCCACAAATGAAAAAGAAAGAGAAGACCTGTGGCGGAAAAGATTAAAATACCAGACCCTGGTGAGATATGCCGATCTGCTGAATACGAATGAAAAAGCCAAAGAGGCAAAAGAAAAAGAAAAGATAAAAACAAATGAAGACCTGGAGAAAGATGCCAGGGAAAAGGTATTACAGTTTGCCAACCGCTCGGCAGACCGTTTACGGAACAAATTTAACGAGGATGAAAAATTCAACGTTTTTGTAAACGCGATCACCTCATCCATGGACCCTCATACCACTTTTTTTCCGCCGCTTGAAAAAAGGTCTTTTGATGAAAATATGAGCGGACGCTTTTTTGGCATCGGGGCATCATTAGGACGGGAAGACGGGAACATAAAAATCGTTTCTCTTGTTACCGGCAGCCCCGCCTGGAAATCCGGGGAATTACAGATAGGCGACGTCATCACCAAAGTTGGGCAGGGAAACGAAGAGCCGCAGGATATGGCCGGCTTTGACACCGAGGACGCCGTGAAGCTGATCAGGGGTAAAAAAGGAACAGAAGTGAGGCTCACCGTAAGGAAAACAGACGGCAGCACCAAAGTTGTTCCGCTTATCCGCGATGAAATAGTAATAGAAGAAACTTTTGCCAGGAGCGCTATTATAAATGAAGGAAGCCGTAAGATAGGATACCTGTTTTTACCTGAGTTTTATGCAGACTGGGAGCGGCCGAACGGTGCGAAATCCGGAGAAGATGTTGCCAAAGAAATCACAAAGCTGAAAGCAGAAAATGTAGACGGCATCATTATCGACCTTCGCAACAACGGTGGGGGCTCATTGTATGACGTAATCCAGATGGCAGGATTGTTTATTGATGAAGGTCCGATCGTACAGGTAAAAGACCGGCAAGGTAAGCCTACTGTTCTGAGGGACAAGGTAAAAGGCGTATTGTATGACGGTCCGCTGGCCGTGATGGTGAATGAATTCAGCGCCTCTGCATCAGAGATCTTTGCTGCTGCTATGCAGGATTATAATCGGGCTGTTGTTATCGGCAGCACTTCTACCTACGGGAAAGGTACCGTGCAAAGAAATATCGGGCTGGAAGCCGGCAGAGGACTTTTATCACAGTCGGAAGATGAGCTTGGATTCCTGAAGCTTACCTTGCAAAAGTTCTACAGGATCAACGGAGGCTCTACTCAATTAAAGGGAGTGACCCCGGATATCGTGATCCCCGATCAACTGGAACATTTCAAGTTCCGGGAAAAGGACAACCCCGATGCTTTAAAATGGGATGAAATTTCCATGGCCACCTATACACCCTGGACATCCGGGGGAGAATTGAACGCCCTTAAGCAAGCTGAGAATAAACGGGTACAGACAAGTCCTACTTTCGAAAAGATCAAAGCCAACGCAGCCGTCCTGGCAAAACTGAATGATAAGGAACTGACATTGAACCTGAAAAAATACCAGGAAGAGCAAAAGCAGATAAAAAACATCGCCAAAGAAATGGAAACCCTTTTAAAGGCGCAAACCGAAACACCGGTGGAATTACTGGCGGATGACAGTAACAGGTATGCAAATGACGAAGCCAAAAAAGAACGTCAGAGCGCCTGGCTGAAAAATTTAAAGACAGACATTTACCTGAATGAAACAGTGACGATCATGAACAACATGATCAGCCAGGAAGCTATCGTAAAATCGAAATAACCGGAGAGAAAATAATGTTTTTTCAGTATACCTGTCAGCAAATTGACAGGTATATTTATTTATGAAATAACCCTACATATGCAGGTGATCCTACGTAAATAAAGTAATTACAATAAAAAGCATGGAAAGACTCGAAAACATATACCATTTTATATTTTCTGAATGGTATTGGTCATTTTTGTTCTTTTTCCTGTTTTTCTCCACCCTGTATTTCGGCGGTACTTTTATTGCTTCTGTAATATTGCGCAGCCTGAGATCGAAAGGGAAAGTGCACGCGATATACCAAAATTTGCACAAGGGACAGGTTAGTCATGAGATCAGCCGTTCCATGGTTTCCATCCTGATATTCAGCATACAGGCCATCCCCCTGCCCTGGCTTATCCACAACGGTTATTTCCATATCAGGTTCCACCATGCCTGGAGCTGTCTCTGGGAAATACCTGTAATGTTCCTCTGGAATGAAATCCATTTCTATGCGGTCCACTGGCTGCTGCATCGAAAATGGCTTATGAAACATGTGCATTATGTGCATCACCAGTCAAAGGAGCCTACGGTCTATTCGGTCTTCAGCTTCCACTGGGTAGAAGCATTCCTGCTGGGCACAGTGGTGTTCTTCCCGCTGGCAGTGCACGATTTTCACATTTTTTCCGTTCTCAGCTTGCCCGTTATGAGCATCATACTTAACCTTATCGGTCATTGTAACCATGAGAAAGAAACAACCGCGGACATAGAAGATGTAAGCCGGCTTACTTTCCGCCATACGATGCACCACAAATGGAGCCAGGGCAACTTCGGTTTTATGTTGCCCTACCTGGATCAACTGTTTAAAACTTCTTTACCCAAAAACAAGCAATAGCATAATTATGAGATCACCTGTTTATATCAATGCCATCGGAAAATACCTGCCCGGTAACCCTGTCTCCAACGAGGAAATAGAGGATTATCTCGGCTACATAAATAATCAGCCATCGCGCAGCAAAAGCAGGATGCTGAAACAAAACGGTATCCATACCCGTTACTATGCGCTGGACAAACAGCAGAATACGACAGAATCCGTCAGCAGCATGACGGCCAAAGCCATAGCAGACTGCCTGCAGAAAGCAAAACTTCATAAAGAAAATATAGAGCTGCTATCCGCAGCCACTACCCAAAGCGACCTGCCGGTGCCTGGCTTTGCCAGCATGGTACAGGCAGAAGCTGCGTTGCCTGTTTGCGCTGTTTCCAGCCACCAAAGTGTTTGCGCATCCGGGATCATGGCGGTTAAAAATGCCTTCCTGCATATCCAAAGCGGGGAAGTATCCCATGCTGTTGCCTGTGCCGGCGAGCTTCCCAGCCGGATGTTCAAGGCAAAACGGTTCACGCACCAGGATGCTGTTATGCATGGTGGTTTACCGCTGGAAACAGATTTTCTGCGCTGGATGTTATCGGATGGTGCCGGCGCATTTTTAATGCAGGATAAACCCGGCAGCGGCATAAGCTTCAGGATCGAATGGATAGACATCCGCTCCTACGCCCACCTGTTTGAACCCTGCATGTATGCCGGCATCAATAAAACCGGGAATGGTACCGCGGGAAAGAGCTGGATGGATTACAACAGCTTTTCCGATGCGGATGCGGCTGGCGCTATCAACCTGAAGCAAGATCTCCGTATCGTCAACAATATTGTGAGCCTGGGGGTACAGCATTTCTTCAACCTGGTAGATGAAAACAAAATAGATCCGAAAGGAATGGATTGGCTGGTGTGTCACTATTCCTCAGAATATTTCAAGCAACCGATCGTAGACCTGCTGGAAAAAGGAGGGCTGGAAATACCGGAAGAAAAATGGTTTACCAATTTGCATTCCAAGGGTAATACGGGCGCTGCCTCTATTTTTATCATGCTGGAAGAGCTGCTGTATAACCACCAACTGAAAAACGGGCAAAAAATACTATGCATGGTTCCCGAAAGCGGGCGGTTCATCACCACGTACATGCAACTTACCGTAGTGGACAATACAGCACCGGCAAAAACACCGTTGATCAGCCGAGAAGATGACATACTGCCGCCACAGATCACCACGGAAGGTAAACCCGTCCAGGAATGGCTGGTGAGAGGATTAGCATCTGTGTGGGTGGATTTTGAAACACGGCTCAGGAACACACCGGTCATCCAAAAGATATACGATGGGACGATCACCCTGGAAGACTATAAATTGCTGCTGCTGAACTTACGGCAACAGGTAATCGACGGATCGCAATGGATAGCCCGGGCGGCATCCAATGTAACGATGGAATACTTTGATGTGCGTTCTTCCTTCATCAGCCATTCAAGAGACGAGCACCGGGACTACCAGATACTGGAGAAGAATTACATTAACTGCGGAGGCACGAAGGAAGATCTTTATAACGGTGAGAAAAATATCGGTAGTGAAGCGTTAAGCGCTTTCATGTTCCAACGGGCCAGCCAGCCCAACCCGTTCGATCTGCTCGGTGGTATGTTTATCATTGAAGGGCTGGGCAACAGGATCGCCGGCAACTGGGGACGCGCTATTCAACACCTGCTGGACCTGAAAGATGACCAGGTCTCGTTTTTCACGTATCACGAAACCAGCGACAGCAACGAAAATCATTTTGAAAGATTTGAAAATGCACTCAATTCTGAGTTACTTACAGAAGATATTGCTAAAAGAGTGCTGAAAACAGCCAAAGTTGTAGCTAAACTATACCAGATGCAACTGGCAGAAATTGGTAACTATTAAACGCTATGTATGCTTCATACCAGTGAATACTTTGAGAACCTGAAAAATGATCCCCGTGATCCGAGCCATTGGCATGCCCTCTACCTGGACAAAAGCATTCCGTTCAGCCCGGATGCCAAGGCCGCATTCCTGTATGATTCCAGCAAAAAGACCAGGCAGTTTTTCCTGCCTTTTGTCCGCGTAATCGCCAGGATATTCATTATACTGATACAGATCATAAAAGCAATATTTCCCAACCTGATCAATATGCCGAAAACCCTGCACCGTTGCCTGTATGTAGGTATGAAGTATTTCATTACACCTGAAGCCAATTTTCTGATCCTCCGGCATTTCTACCTCGGATCAGAAGTGCTTCGTTTTATAAAGGACAACGTGAAAGGCGCAGAAGACATCCCGATGAACCCGCTAAAGCCGTTATCCGTAAACGATGTGAAAAACAACCTGTTCCTGGAGCACGATCTAAACCTATATAATTTTATTATCAATCTTAATAATGCCATTAGAGAAAAGCAACTGAAAATTGAGCATGTACTCCACCCGGATTTCAGCGCTATTTCCACAGGTCCCATTCCGTTCGAGGAGTTCAGGGACAAATGGACCAATTTCCTGGACCTGTCGAGCGCCATAGAAATATTTACACCGGTGTACCAGCTTTTCCTGACAGACCATGATTTCTGGCGGGCATCCAATTCGCTGCAGCTGGATGAAGTGATCGGCATTTATGCAGCAACGATCATGAATTGCCCTGAGAAGCTGGTAGCGCTTAACAACAAACACCCCATGATACCGTTACCCACGCTGGGGGCTGCATTCCGGCTGACCCTGCACGGGTTATCCACCGAGGTATTGCATGCCTTACTGGTAGAAAATAAGAAAAAAGCAGTGGCATAAACTACCCGCCCTGCCAGATGTTTACCTGCTTACAATCGGTAAATACTTTTCCCTGTTTTCGATGATCACCCAAACATTAATGGCAAATAATAGTAATCCTATTCCGATACCTGCAACATCCAACGCTAAATGATGTGCAACGATGCCCGTCAAAACAGGTAACAGTACAAGAGCTGCCAAAGCCCTGGTTTTAGGAATGATCATTAAGATGCCCCCGGCAATTTCAACAATAGCTACTAATGGTATCAGCCATTTCAGCGTCATCATGGCCCCGAAGATCTTCATTTGTTCTTCAGTGGGTGCGGAAACAGGCATATAATTAAAAAACTTGTTTAACCCGGAGTTGATCATCATTAAACCCAGCAGCGTACATAGAACTAAAAGGATATTTCGTTTCATTTCTTTTATTTTAAAATTTAGAAATCAAAATTATTTTAATTTTGATTTCCTATTGTAATCAGTTACCTTTTAGTAACCAGTTACCTTCGGGTAATCAAAAAGGAAGAATGAAGAAGAAAGAACATACAGAATGCCTGTCGGCATTGGTGCCTGTAAGGGATACACTGGATATTATCGGCGGCAAATGGAAGATCCTGATCTTGATTTCCATTTGGGAGGGCAACAAACATTTCAGGGAAATAGAACGAAGTATTCCGAAACTCTCCACCAAGGTTTTGGCAAAGGAGCTCAAGGATATGGAGATTAACAAGCTGGTAACCCGGACTGTTGTGAATGGCTTTCCTGTACGTACAGAATATACTCCCACCGAATATTCCAAAACGTTACAAAAGGTGATCAAAGAGTTACAGGATTGGGGTATAAAACACCGGCAGGAAGTTTTTGGAAAGTAAAATAAAAGCGGATCATTTTCCATTACGGAAAACGACCCGCTGACATGAAAAAAGCAAATTATTCAATCACGGCCTGCCCCCACCGCCACCCGGTCCTGTAGAGCCTCCTATCTGTGTCACCATACCGGAAGTAGTAAACGTGCTGCCGGAAACGCCACCCGAATAAGTGCCGCTTGTATATAAGCCATAAAAATCTGTTCCTCCTGTTACCGATCCACCGGTGTAAACCGTATAAGTTGTATGGGTTTTCATTTTAGAGCTGGCGAACAGCAACGTGCTATAAGAAACCGGGGCAAGAAAGGTCAGGACCTCGTTCCCGTCCGCATCTTCTATATGAACGATCTTACTGGCTTCTCCGGCTCCCATGATCACACCGGGTGCTGTAGAAACAGAAGCTGTCGGTGAAGTGGTAGTGCCACCTATACCCACTACAATGCCGCCCGTAATTTTAAAAGTATTGTTATCCGCATCGATCCCTCCTTCAGGCTGACCGCTGCCGACAGCCACTACTTTTCCCCCGGTAATGGTAAATGTACCGTTGGAATCCATCGCATCATTTCCCGTACTCTTTGAGTAGATGTCTCCGCCGTTAATGTAAATGGCCGTTCCAGCATTCAGCCCATCATCAGCAGTATTCGTTACTATTTTCCCATTATTGATCGTCAATATACTCTTGCTCTCAATCCCCTCTCCCGCTGCAGAATTTACGGTGATATCACCGTTATTGATGGTTACATAGGGGGTAATGGCAGCATCTCCATCTTCATAGGAGGCTGCAATACCATCATCTCCGGTGTTCAGCACAAATACACCGTCGTTGATAACAATGAATCCTTCTTCACATTCTATACCATCACTTTCTGCCGTAATATTAAAAGAGCCGCCGTCAGCTATAAATGCGTCATTGGTATGAATACCATCTGTAACTGCAGATGGTATGGTAATATTTGTATTGACGACCCTGATATAGTCATCGCTGGCAATGGCGTGTTTATATCTTCCTGCTACACTGAGATTACCACTGCCTGTAAATATCAGCTGACCTTCACTGAACAGGGTTGCTTTCATATCTTCTCCTGCAACTTCGGTATAAATGGCTGCATCGGTAAGACTGCTGCTTGTATTCTCCGGCACATTCACAAAAACACGTTTGGACGACTGTATATTGATAGCAGGCCCGTTGCTGCTGGTGATGGAAATATTATCCAGCGTAAGCTTGAATTTGTTAGAACTGTATATTTTAAACGAACCACCCGCTGTTGTACCGGTCAAGACGTACTCCACTTCCTTTACGGTAGATTCCACGGTTACGTCACCGCCGTTCACGGTTACAGAAACACCATTGTTCTCCAGTGGATTGGCAACAACTATTTCACTGCCATATTGAATATTGACCACCGATGTGAATGTTGAGTTTTCAATCAGGTCATCTTCATCATAGGCGGTTTCCGTTCCTCCCTCGGGAGTTCCGGAGGTATAAACACTGCTGATATCGGAGTTATTTGCAACGGTTCCGCCCGTTATATCAGCTGTTTTTTTACAGGCATATTGAGACAATACAAAAGTCAGCAACAGGGAAAAAACCAAGGACCGATTGGATAATTGCATACCAGAGAATTTGTTAAGAGAATTAAAACTTCGTTTGATGCCGGGTTATTACCGGTTTGATAAAACGAAATTAGCTCCGGCCCTGTCTAAGGAAAAATAAAAGAGGTGAACAGTCAAAATGTATCGGTCTATACATTTACGAAACTATGAACCGGCAGGCTGAATACAGAAATGACACGAATCCGACCACCGGAGGAGAATGCATGAATGATTGTAAAACCGGTCAAAAACCTTATTCCGGTATCATGGAATGGGTTTTCAGCCCGGGCACCTCATTTCTATATATCTGTATCATTACAACCTATGCCTTACCACAAAATCAAAATTATTATCTGATACTAACGATGATCTGTCGTAAGCCATACCTATACTCCAACCTTTATACACATTGGCATCAAGTACAATAACGCTCTTTAACTCATTTACACGCAGGGCATAGGAAGCATTTATCCGGTTGAACAAGGTAAAACATAACCCTGCATCCATCAATGTGCTGCGCTCATTAGCCAATAATACAAAAGGAGTAATAGCAAACTGCCTGCCTATATTTTGCCGGTAGCTCAGGCTTATATTGATTTCCCGGTAATTCCTGAGCAAAGTAGCCCCTGCTTCTTTCGCACCTGTGCTGACGCTCCTATAGTGAACCTCTTATATTGATAAGCTGCGCCCAGGTCCAGATCAGGATTGAAGTAACCTGTTTTACCGGTTTTATTATGCGGCAATTCGAACCTGCTCCAGTTAACAACGTCTATATTGGCCACTATACGCCCACCGTAGCTAAAGATAGATGCCCCTTTTTGTATTTGCCGCACATATCCCAGGTATAATGCATTCCGGTTAAAAAAAGAATACCTGTCATTAACATAAGAAACTGTGTAAAAAGAATTCCCATGCCCGATCCTGCCGGCATGACTCACCCAGATATTCATTGGTTTTTTCCAGATACCATCTTCATTGTCCACCCATTTATGCTTGCCATACACGGCTGTCTGTAAACGGTGATTGCTGTCTATTGCTACTACCGCGGGGTTATAGTACTGCATATCCTGCAGGTAAATATTGGGACGGATAGAATTTTGCGCATTCAAGCCCTGAGAGAGTACAATTATAGCGATGGTCACACAAATGTTTTTCATTATCGCAGCAGATTAAACTCGGTTAATGTATTGGAAATAAAATTGCCCAGCTCACTGATATGCGTTCCCCCTGGATAAATGTATTTTTTGATATCACCGCCCGCAGCAGTTAGTCCGTTGTAGGCGTCTTCCGTGTTGTACTCAGGCACCAGGCTGTCCGCGTCACCATGGTGCAGGAACACTTTACCCTGGGGCTTCCAACCCTGATGAAAGCTGTTGGCAGCCAATGCCTGCTTTAATGCAAGGTCCGAGCCGTCGGCCCAACGTTTCAGAAAATAATCGCTGAACACTTCCGCAGGTTTTTTGGAAGGCACCAGGATAGACGAAAACTGGTCGTAAACAGGATAGCTATATAGCTGGTCTGTCGGCCGCCGGAGCGCAGAAAACTTATTCAATGAATATAATCCCCATGAAAAAATGGGTAATGCGTTAATGTTCTCATTTTTTCTTTCTAAAAAACTTTCGGCAAAGCGATTGAAATTATAAGGACCTGCCAGTCCCGAGCTGGCAACCACGGTAAACTCATCTGCGTAGTTTTCCTGGATATATTTGTGCGCAGACACTGCCGCCCCGGCTCCCTGTGACCATCCGGCAAGGAACAGCCGGTTATCGTAATCCAACCCTTTTTGCTGCATCACTTTTTTTACTGCCAGCAAGCCATCTATATTCGACAGGAACATTTCGGGGAAATATACATAAGGATGATCCTTACCTAAAGTATGACCGAAGCCAATATAATCCGGTATGAATATGACATATCCCGCTGCAGCCCAACCCAATCCCATATTGCGCACATCGTTGAAGCCAGATGTACCTCCATCATACAGTGAAGGGGTTATCTTCTCCACATTCAACCGCACGGAAGGCAATTCTGTACCATGACAGTACATCAGCAGGTGTACTTTAGGAGCTCCTTTGGGTAATATCAGCAGGCCGCGGCTGTCTATAGGTTTACCCATATACAGGGTGCGGTAGGTTATCGTTTCATAGGTAACATCATATTCGGCAAATCCACGGGCATCCAGTTCTGTTACCCGCTCAATAATTTCGGCTTTGCTCAGGCTGCCTTTCTCCAGGGCTTCAATAAGATCGCCGCGGCTGTGGTTGCCGGGTGCTATATCCTCATCCTTGCTACAGGATATGGCTGCCAGTGAGATGATCGCAGCAAGCAATGATTTAATGAGGTCCGTCATAGATCTGTTCTTGTATTTCGCATACCTTTTTCGTAGGGCTGATGTTCACAAGACCGGTCTTGCCCGTGTTTCATCCCAACGGTTGCTGTCTTTAAAGCAAAGATAAAGAAGAGAACAGGTATTTCTGGCCTGGCGTGAGTTTGATG
>CAKSVK010000035.1 GCA_934502905.1 uncultured Chitinophagaceae bacterium | reverse complement strand
GTAATGCTCTTATCGTGCTTGGTATAGTCTACCGGGCGTTTGGCAAAGAAGTCGTCCAGGCTGTTGGCAAATACTTCTTCTTCAAACCATTTCATCGGCCGGTATTGCTCGGAGCTGATAAAGTATTGAGAGGGCAGTTCTATCTTATTCAGGCTTTCATCCACCCTGAATTTGATAAAGTTGACCAGGTCTTCTTTCTGAATCAGGTCGATGTCACCCGCTTCAAAGATCCAGTCCAGTATCTTCTCTTCTATTTCCACCGACTGCTTCACCATATCCGTAATGCGTGACAGGGTATCGCCATCCAGCACTTCAGGGTACTCCTCTTTTATTTTATTGATCAGGTAAATGCCGGCATTGGCATGGATCTGCTCATCAACTGATGTCCAGGCAATGATGTTGCTTACATTTTTCATCCACCCTTTAAAGCGGGTGAAGGAAAGAATAATGGCAAACTGGCTGAACAGGGAAACATTTTCTATAAGAATGGTAAAAAGGATCAATGCAATGCTGTATTCCTTTTTGTCGTTGGATTTTGTGTTGGCCAGCACGGATGACAGGTACTGGATCCGTTCCTTAATGATCGGCACCTCGATCAGCTTCTGGAACTCATCGTTATACCCCAGCACTTCCACCAGGCGGGAATACGCTTCGGAATGCCGGAACTCACATTCGGCAAAAGTGGAGCCCAGTCCGTTTAACTCGGGTTTGGGCAAATGATTGTACAGGTTCCCCCAGAATGACTTTACAGCCACTTCTATCTGGGCTATTGCCAGCAAGGCTCTTTTTACGGCATTTCTTTCTTCCGGTGTCAGGTGTGAATGAAAATCCTGCGTATCAGCAGTAAAATCAACTTCAGAATGTACCCAAAATGATTTGTTGATAGCTTCGGTGAACTTCAGGACCTCAGGGTACTCAAATGGTTTGTAATTAACTCGTTTTTCAAATAAACCCATAGTACAATTAAGATATTAATGATGATTTAAAAATAACTTTCAGTGAAAAACGGAGACAGGAATATAGGCCACCTGGTAACAGGTAGCCGAAACCTCTTGCCCGCTTTTCGTAGAAAGCTTATTACTGCTTTTAAACCGGATACCGAACCTTTATTCCAGGAATCTGATATATACCACCTGTCATCTGAGAACCAACCTCAACTGCAATTTTGCCAGTCTTTCTCATTGCCTATAGCCGGTCATTCCGTATCCACCCCAAAATAATAACCTTAATTTAAAAAGTACCAAAGTTGTTATTCACCCTATGTTGAAAACCTTTAAAAGCTTTACCCAGTGCGTACTCTCTATTTTGGGAGCGGTTGTGTCCCCAAAACAACAAAGGCATAAAATGCCATTATCCGTAAAAGACGGGACTGACATTTTATACCTTTGGCTCTTTCTCTTGTTGATAAGTAAGCAACGACTGCTAAAAAAGGGGCATGATCTATGAAAAATTGTATTTATACAACGGGTCTATGGTAGATCCGGCTCTCATTTCCATTACGGGGTTTATCAATCCGTCCTTCAATCCATATACCCAACCATGCAAATCGGGGGAGTTGCCATTCTTCCAGGCATTCTGGATAATCGTTGTCTGGGATAACCTTACCACCTGTTCCATCACATTTAATTCGGACAGGCGATCCGCCCGTTCCTCCATATTTCCTATGGCATCCAGCTCTTCCCTGTTATGACGATATACGTCCTTTATGGCCCGCAGCCACATATTTAATATTGCTTTATAATCCGTATCCGTCATGGAAGCTTTCACCCCTCCGCAACCGTAGTGCCCGCAAACAATTACATGTTTTACATTCAGGTAGTTTACCGCATAATCCAGTACGCTCAACAGGTTTACATCTGTATGAATAACCATATTGGCGATATTCCTGTGCACAAAAATTTCTCCCGGCTGGGTACCTGTAATTTCGTTGGCAGGCACCCGGCTGTCGCTACAGCCGATCCATAAAAATTCCGGCTTTTGTACGTTGGCCAACCTGGCAAAATAATCTGCATCAGAAGCCACTTTTTCCGCTGCCCACGCTTTATTTTCCAATAGTAATTTTTGATATGATTTCACCTTATATGTTTTTTCAGTTATTTAATTTATTAAGTATTTCCTTTTCTTCTTTGCTATTGAGCTGCGTACCGTTCTCCACAACGGATTTTGCCAGGCTACCCGTGTCGGTCTGTACAAACCCCAGGTCCTTAAAGTTGCTCAGCTTAAGCTCCACGGATATATTTTTTGATTTTGCCTGCTTGCTGAATTCTTCTATCATCTCTATGATATCCTTATCGATAAAGTCTGCACGGGTAGCATCAATAAGCACACTGGCATGTTCCGGCACCGCATCCAGCTTTGCCTTGATCCCTCTCTTGTTCAGGATAGATACGTCTTTCCGGAGACGGATCAGGAAATTATTATTATCATTCACGATAAATACCGCGGTTTGATAATTGCTGCGGGCGGAGAAGAACAAGCCAATAGCCAGTCCCGCCAGTACGCCGATCAGCAGATCTGTTAACAGAATAATGATAACTGTTGCCACCAGCGGAATGAACTGGTCCCAGCCCTTTTTAAAATACTGCTTGAACAGCGAGGGTTTCGCCAGCTTGTATCCCGTGTAGATCAGTATGGCAGCCAACGCAGAAAAAGGAATGTAAGCCAGTAACCCTGGAATGAATGCCACGCTCAGCAACAGGAAGACGCCATGATAAATGGCTGACATCTTGGTTTTTGCCCCGGCATTAACGTTGGCGGAAGACCGTACGATCACACTGGTTAGCGGAAGCCCGCCAATCAGCCCGGAAAGCAGGTTACCCACTCCCTGTGCTTTCAGCTCCCGGTTTGTGGGTGATATACGTTTTAGCGGATCCAGGTTGTCAACTGCTTCTATACCCAGCAGGGTTTCAATACTTGCTACCAATGCCAGTGTTACTGCCGTCATCCATACCTGCTTATTCATCAGCATTGTCCAATCGGGAAAAGTAAAAAAGGAAAAAAACTCGCCGGCGGAGGATGCCACCGGGATATTTACCAGGTGTTCCGCACTGAGCGCGTATTGGGGAAACTGCATCACCATCAGCTGGTTGATGCCGATACCCAGCAATACGACCAGCAAAGGCGCGGGCACCAGCTTCAGCCATCCTCCTTTTTTAAGCGTGAATCCTTCCCACAAAAACTGAAAGGCAAAACAAACAACCCCGATCAATACCGCCACAGGCGTAAGCGCCCGGAGGGCCGACCCTATAGCCGAAAAAGTATTTTCGCCGTCCTTCTGAAGAAAGGCCTCATCGCCGGCAAAATCCTTTTCATAACCTACGAGGTAGGGAATTTGTTTGAGGATCAAAATAATACCAATGGCCGCCAGCATCCCTTTTATCACGCTCTTGGGTATGTAGTCGCCTATTACCCCTGCTTTCAGGAAACCCAATACCAACTGGAAAATACCGCAAAGTACTACTGCCACCAAGAATGCTTCAAATGAAGGAAGCAGCGCCATTGCTCCTGCAACAATAGCTGTTAAGCCTGCGGCAGGGCCGCTGACACTTAATTGGGCACCGCTCAAAGCGCCTATGACAATACCGCCCACTATACCGGCTATGATACCGCTGAACAATGGGGTTTCTGATCCCAGCGCGATGCCCAGACACAGTGGCAGGGCCACCAGGTATACGACAATAGAAGCAGGGAAATCGGAGGTAAAGCTCCGCAAATATGAATGAGATCGGTTGCTCATAAGAATGTAAAGTATTTTATTAATGAATTTTCCTGGAACACCGGGTTGTCCTTCCGTTCCCGTGAAGCAACAGAGCGGTACACACCAGTTAATATTCCCGGCCATACCGGCGGGAAATACCTAATAAATGTAATAGAAGCTATAAATTAAACTTCGGGAGGAGGAGAAACCAATTCTCCGTAGTATTTGAGGTATATCAGGCTTTCATCGGGAGAAACGTGACTGATCTTCCCGTCAATCTGGGTTGACAGGGAGAAATGCTCATGCAGGTATTCAGACAGGTTAGAGGTAGCGCTATGCTTCTCTTCGTTCAGGCCGGAAAAAGGATTTACATTTTCCTCTATGGACTGGCTCAATGATACCTTAGCCAGCTTTTCACTGACCAGGATATTGAGCGGTGCGCTGACAGTCAGCCAAAGTAAGGTTATCAGCATAAAACCGCAGGACACTTTGTGCCACAGGCTGTATATCTGCCGGTTGTTATGTGATTTTTTACTTTTCATGCTGGTATATAACGCTGCAAATATAAAAAACTGCCTGCTGTATTGAAAGTTTTTCTGCAAACGTTAACATTTAAAAGATAATTTATTAACAGCGTTAATATTACATTAAAAAAATATTCCCCCGTCCGATTGCCGGCTCCCGTTCGGAAAAATCAGCTTTTTCCTGTAGGTTTGCTCCCAAACTCGTTATACTGTGAAATTCAGGCATGTTGTACTATTAACCGGCATTATTCTCTTTCTGGATCAGGCGTTTAAAATCTGGGTTAAAACGAATTTTTATCTTGGTGAAGAAGTAATGATCATCAATCCGTGGTTCCGGCTGCATTTCATTGAAAATGAGGGAATGGCTTATGGCTGGAAGCTGGGCGGGGAATGGGGAAAGATCGTTCTTACCCTCTTCAGGCTGGCGGCCGTTGTATTAGGTACTTTTTATCTGAAGCATATTATAAAGGAAGGATACCACAAAGGTTTTATTATCTGCGCCACCCTTATTTATGCCGGCGCCATCGGCAACCTGATAGACAGCATGTTCTACGGGCTGATCTTCGAGAACAGCGGGGATTATTACAATCCCTATGTATCAGCTATTTTCCCTGAAAAGGGATATGCCGGATTCCTACACGGACGGGTGGTGGATATGTTATACTTCCCCATTATCACCGATGCCCGCTTCCCTTCCTGGTTTCCTATCTGGGGTGGAGAAGACTTTGAGTTCTTCCGCCCGGTGTTTAACCTAGCAGATGCTTCCATATCTTCCGGCGTGATCGCCATTCTTATTTTCCAGAAAAAATTCCTGGGTAACAAAAAAAAGAAAAACGACCCGACCACCGACGGCCAACCCGCCGTAAATGATAAAGTCCGGGCGCTGTAAAGAATGTAAGGGCTGCGTTCCCTATAAAAGAGTGGTAAAGCGTGCTTTATAAAATCATTCATCCATGTGGTTACTTACCGGCCCGGTAAATCTGTCTATAACTGTCATTAGCGGTTATACAGGGTTTGTATAAAAAAAAGCCTTCCATTACCGGAGGGCTTTCTCGTTTCACAAAGTGACCCGGATCATTAGAAACCGGGCACTTTGCCTGGGGTATGGATTAAAATGGCCATGATTTCATGGCCGGGATTCATCAATGGTATTTGATGTTTCAGGTTAGCAAGGAGTATAGGGTAGTTCAGTTATTTTCCGGATAATCTAACGCACCGAAGTGGTAAAAAGTCTGTATTGCTTACCATGTGTTGTCATAATTTATCGCACCATGAAAAAGCCAATAAATAACTTCTTCATTTTGTTGTGCTTGCAATGCAGTAACGACGACTTATCAAATGATAATTTGCAGAAGGATCTTAAGGGGTTGAAAAGGGAATAATTTATCCATGTGTAATAATAATATTCTACAAAGACAGCCGTTTTAATAACAACGAATAAAAAAGATCTGACCCGGCATAACTTAGTCTTTTTCTCATGTTGTAGTTGGTTTAAAGCAAAGGCATCGGAAACGATGCCTTCTTGCTTTTTTAAGTATCTGTCAATCGGTTAACGGATCATTAGAATGAATTACGTGAAAAGCTTAATGATCCTAGACTGCTTAATGGTTTGTAAAATCAGGTAATTATTTTTGGTAAAAACTACAGCTTGTGTTAATAAGCTTTTGTAAAGTTTTCGTATGTACCAAGCCGTTACTTACAACTTTATTGTGCGCCTGCGATAACCCCCAGGTATCTCCCCATCCAGTAAGGAAGCAGCCAGATATCACCGGCGCTATATTCACTGGCTTCATTTCCGCCATCCAGGACAAACCTGTTGGCATTATGCCTGCTGATCCTGAGCTCATCCGGGGGCAATACTTCTTTGGTTGTCTGTTTGCGGAATCCCGGCTCGATCAGCTCAATATCTTTTCTTTCGCTATTGCTCACTTTCCAGCTATACATATCCAGCGGATATTCCTGCAGGTACCAGATCGCTTCCTTAAGATCGAATTCCCCCACCCCGGTAAGCGCAGTTGTGATATTCCATGCACCTTCCTTTTCAGGTCTTTCTATTTCCCAGTGATCTATGATCGCTTCTTTGAACTGCTGCTTAAGCGTATCATTAAATGCATAACGGTACAATCCCCAATAACCGAGAAAATACATTTCATCATCGGAATGGTTCCAGCCCTCTGACAACATTTTGCTCCAGTCATCCGCATCGTCGGGCGCCTTCCCGATCTCTTTCATCGGGCGCATCAGGTTCTCCAGGTAACCATGTTTCTCCATCAGCTCAAATGCTTTCTCTTTATAGCTCTCTTTCTTTGTAAAATGATACCCGGTTTGCAACATGGCAATGATATTGGAAGCATTGATCTTCCTGTCTCCCACCATCACCGGTCTCGCGTTTACGTATTCGGGATTCCATTTTGCCCATAACGTAGGCTTGCCATCCCAGTCTACCATATAGAAATCATTATCCACGATATGCTGCATAAGGGAATCTATCAGGCCGATTGCCTTTTTACGGACCGGCTCATCATCCACCAGTTCCGCCACCACTGCAAAAGCAAAAATATGGCCTATCGCTTCGTCGCTGCTGGTAGTGGACTTCCAGTCCCACTCCGGATGAGGCGCATTGATCCAGGCTTTGCGGTCATGCAGGGCAAATCCCCTGCGCTCAAACGATCTTGCCGGAAAGCCTTTTACCGGATTCACCGAGTACAATCTTTCCATTGCATCCATCGACTCGCGGCAATTCTGCAATGCTTCCGGCGACTTTGTAACCGCGTACCGGAACGCCTGTCCGCCGAGATACATGGCAGTCCACAATCCGTCATTATCAGAATCTTCCATATAACCCGTGCCTAAATTACCGTCTTTCATACCCGCAAGCGTGGCGTTAAATCCATTTCTGATATGCCGTAACCTCACCTGCCGCTCATAAAACTCAGCCTTTTCCGCCAGTGTTGTTTGCTTAAAGCAAATCCTTGCCACCCCTGCCCCTGTACTGATCAAAACACTGTTATCCGGTCCCCTGCTGATATGTTTTACATCATCAGACGGCAGCCATCGCTGGGATGCATAATAGTTGAATTTGCCGTCTTCCTTCAGCATAAAAGCGCCACGGGACGATCCGAACCAAAGCTTTCCGTCAATATCTGCTACTGAGGTAATTTGGGTCCAGGGTAATTTCCGTTGTATATCCCCTTCCTGCCGGCCCGTAGCCGCATCTGCCACCAGGTATCCGTCGCCGGTACCAATAACCAGCTTTTTACCGCCATCAGATAAAACGAAGCTGGTAAAATTTTCTCCACTGAAAAGCGTTTTTAACGCTCCTGCATTGCTGTCATATGCAGACACTGATCCGGGAGACAGCACATAAAACTTTTTTTGTATTCCGTCATAGATAATATCCAGTACCTGCACATCGGATTTCTCCCACACAATAGCATCATTTTTCAGGTAACGAAGCACCTGCCCATTGGAGACCAGGAAAGAAAAATCCTCTCCTCCCGCAAAAATGTGTGCATCCGGCAACCCGTGCAATGTATGCAAAGAACCTGCCCAGGCGTTGCTCAACACGGCTTTGTCATCGATAAATACAAACTGGTGATCGTATAGGCCGATACCAGCTATTTTTTTCTGCGTCATAGGACGGTAAGTCTCATCCGGCACTACAGTTCCGGGGTATAACATCTCGCCGGAATAGGTTTGCATCAGGCCCTTGCTGGTAAACAGCTTGATCACCCCGTTGCGGTCGGCATAAGACCGATATACCGAAACGGAGGAATCACGGGTATACCATTTAATGCTATAGTCCTGTACAAATGGCACATCTGCATGAACGCTGCCACCTGCCTGCTGGCGTTGGGCGGCATCGCCGCAGGAAAGAAAAAGAAACGTTAAAAATGACCAGAAATAATACTTCATGTGATCTGTAAAAAATTATTCGCAATTAAAATTCAGGTATGGAGATGCAAATTCCGGTTGAACTATGTTCTAAGAGAATAAAAAGAGGGTTTATACTCATTTTATCCGGGCTTTAAATTCTGTTTTATCTTATGGGTACACTTACCTCCGGTAAGCGTAGTCCAGGTTTTTGTTCCATGCACATCTTCCGGTACATCCGTCACGGAGATTTTCAATGTCAGGAAGTTTTCCCGCAGATGAACGCAAATCCTATACGCAGATTCCGCAGAAAGGATCGTTGCTCTTTCCGGCATTACCCCCAAAATCCGCGTTATCAGCGAAAACAATCCGCATGGATCTGCGGGAGATAAATTTCAATCCAGGTCCGTCCGCGGTCAGGTAACTTTTGCTAAATTGTGTAACCCAATACTTTTATCGTGTTTAAAAATATTGCACCAGATAAGTGGCGACATTTTTTCGTAGGCATACCAATGGGAATATTCCTGCAGGTCGTTTGCTATTACCTGCTGTCAGGCAGTTTTTTTCCTGCCACAGTTATAGCGGCAATACTGGTAGTAGCCATCAGCTATGGATTTGAGCTTTTTTCGCTGGTCACCAAAATAGGACACTACGATTTTTACGATGCCGTTGCTTCCGTCATAGGAGGTGCGCTGGGAATTGCAATAACGCTGCCCTTTCTTTTATAAATGACCGGGAAACCATTTCATGAAACCTGCAATAACATGTGTAGAAAACTCTGTCTGTTGATCTGTATATTTTTTACCGGGCTTAAATCATTTACGCAAAACCTGGAGGCTTATACGCCGACAAGGGAAGAAATAATGGAGCGTTACCGTTTTGCGGCGTTTTCAGACAGTACCATCAACCGGGGAAAAATATTCAATACGACGGTACAACCTGTATGGTTTCCTGACGGAAAGTCATTTTTATACAGAAGAGCTTTCAAAGACAGCGTGCGGGAATATGTACGGGTATACGCAGAAAATGGTAAAAAGAAACCTTTGTTTAACCATCAAAAAGTAGCGGCGGCTGTAAGCAGCAAAACCGGGAAGTCTGTCCACCCGCAAAAGCTGCAGCTTACTAATATTGAGATAAGGAACGCAGGTAAAGAAATATTATTTGATACAGAAGGAAAAACCTGGCTGTGCAGGTTATCGGATTCAGACTGCAGAGACACCGTGATGATACGGGTACAACCCCAGACCACTCCGCAATGGAGAAGACAAAATCCGCTTTACCGCAGCAGGTGGATATCCTACAGAACCGATAGCATATCCCCGGACAGAAGCCTTACCGCCGTTATAAAAAACAATAACATCTATATTACAGACCATCATCACAAAGACAGACAACTGACATTTGACGGCTCGGAAGCGAAACCGTACGGATCTCTTGCATGGTCACCGGACAGCAGGTTCCTGGTAGGCTACCGGCTTAATCCCTATAAAGATTCGTTGGTATACTACATCAACACATCGGTTGAAAATACAACCCGGGGCGTATTGAGATCACAGTCCTATAAACAGCCCGGTGACCCATTCACTACATACGAGATGTTTGTATTTGATGTTGCAACAGGAAAGATTACAGAAGCAGAAACAGAGACCATCGATTTTTTTCCGGCCCCACTCCTGACATGGAATAAAAACAACCACAGCTTTTTATTTGAACGCGTTGACCGCGGGCATCAACGGTTCCGTATCGTGGAGGTAAACGCTGAAACCGGAAAAACACGGACCGTTGCAGATGAAAAAACGGAGACATTTATTTACGAACAGAAAATTTTTACCCACTACCTGCCCGAAACCAATGAGATCCTGTGGACTTCTGAAAAAGACGGCTGGCGGCACCTGTACCTGGTACAAACCGAAACGGGGGAAATACATCCGGTAACCTCAGGGAAATGGGTGGTGCGCGAAATTGACAGCATTGATAAAAAGAACAGGATGATATGGTTCCGCGCCAGCGGTATGAATCCTGATGAAGACCCTTATTATGTTCACTATTACCGCATAGGCTTCGACGGTAGTAACCTGGTGCACCTGACGCCCTCCGATGGTCATCACAGCATCAGCTATTCGCCCGACAGAAAATATTATCTCGATACCTATTCTCAGGTACATATTCCTCCGGTAATTGAGCTGCGCCGGACATCTGACGGAAAAAAAATAATGGAAGTAGAACGTGCTGATATATCACACTACCTGGCCGCTGGCTTCCGCCTGCCGGAACCCTTCACAGCCAAAGGCAGGGATGGTGTGACAGATATATGGGGAGTAGTATTCCGTCCAACCCGTTTCGATTCTACCAGGAAGTACCCGGTGATCGAGAACATATATGCAGGTCCGCAGGATTCATTTGTGCCCAAAAGCTTCACCACCGGGGGTGAGATGCAAAGCATGGCTGAACTGGGCTTTATAGTGGTGCAGATAGACGGCATGGGTACCAGTAACCGTTCCAAAGCCTTTCATGATGTCTGCTGGAAAAACCTGGCAGACGCAGGCTTTGCGGACCGCATCCTGTGGATACAGGCGCTGGCGAAAAAATATCCCTACGTGGATGCGGAAAAGGTTGGACTATACGGCACTTCGGCAGGCGGGCAAAATGCGCTTGGGGGATTATTGTTTCACCCGGAATTTTATAAAGCCGCCGTCTCTTCCTGCGGATGTCACGATAACAGGGTAGATAAGCAGTGGTGGAATGAGCAGTGGATGGGATATCCCGTAGGGAAACATTATGAAGAACAATCCAATGTCACGAACGCTTATAAATTGCAGGGAGACTTATTGCTGATCGTTGGAGAAGAAGATACCAATGTGCCGCCGGAATCGACCTACCGTGTTGCCGACGCATTGATAAAGTCCGGTAAGCAATTCGACTTCCTGGCAATACCGGGACTTGGCCACAGCGACGGTGGTCCTTACGGCAAAAAGAAAAAAAGAGATTTTTTTGTGAAGAGCCTTTACGGCATTGATCCGCCCAACCGGAATAAAGGAGAACTGTAGATCTTACGCTATGACCCGTACTGCAGATGATTGTTATGAGCCGGCATCACTACAATACACTGAAGTCATTGGTTGCCGGTGACGTTATGTACAGGCGGCCGCATGAATATCAGCAACAGTATTGGAAGTTTTCACCCACCAAAATGCTTCCGTTCTTTTTCCCTTATACGTAAATGGAATTCCTGATTGCATAACCAGCGGTCACAGGCAGGTTTATACATTTGCCACCAGCGTTGCTCATCAGGCAGCGCCACTATTATTTAATACAACTGCAACAAAACATTACAATGAAAAAGTATCTGGTTATCGCCGCGCTGCTGTTTGCCAGCATCCAGGTGTCGGCACATGCATTATGGATTGAAACTGCACCCAGCGGTGTTAAAGGAAAAGCGCAGGATGTGAAAGTATTTTACGGAGAGTACGCCGAGTTTTCTCCTGAAAAAGTGAGCGACTGGTATTCTGATGTAAAGGACTTTTCGTTATGGCTGATCGGACCGGACGGCGGGAAGACACAACTGCCTGTGCGGGAAGCAGCCGATCATTTCGCTGCAGCCTTTACGCCTGAAAAAGATGGAATATACACCCTGCTGGTAAGCCATAGCGCAAAGGACCTGGGTGGCAAAACGATCTATCAATTCAATACCAGCGCTACTGTCTCTGTCGGCAAAAGCAATAACTACAATATTACTGCCGCCAACACCAATCCCATCAAATTCAACCTGAATGGATTGTCTAAAAATAAAACGTCCGTGGTTACCGGCTATTTTAATGAAAAGCCCGCAGGCGATATGTACGTAACTGTTTTTTCACCTAAAGGATGGACCAAGCAATTACAGACAAACGCAGAAGGAAAAGCTGAGTTTACACCAGAATGGTCAGGTACCTACCTGATAGAGATATCAAGGAGTGATAAGGAAACAGGGGAACATCATGGCAAGCCATATGAAGGTATCTGGCGTTGCGCTACTTACCTGGTTGAGATAAAATAAATTTTAAACCAGCAGGAAAAGCCGCTTTACGCAGCTTTTCCTGCCTTAGGTTATGATATAACGTAAGGACACGCTGCCCGTCAGTCCGTTGCTCCAACACCTCTTTTTTTGATGGTCTCTTTGTGCCGTTTTTGCAGTGCGTACCTGGTGTAATCCTTATTATTCTCACCGTAGTCGAAGAAATCACCGGAAGCACCCAACTTCGCAGATACCAGAACCCTAGCTGATGGCTGATCACTGTACAGAGATCTCATCAAAAATCAGCAATGAAAAAACCAACATTATCTACCAAATGAAGGTTCCGACGCCTCCGGCAGGAAGGGACACCATCACCTGCTTTCCCTTATATTTTATATGGAAGTTTTCCGCGGACCCTCCGTCATTTTCCACTACCAGCACTATTTTGCCCGCAGGCGTTTTAAAGGCAACATTCTGCAGGTTACCCTGGATATTACTGGCAATACGTACAGAACCTGGCGGCACAAACTTAGATACATGAGCAATGATGTAGTAGGCAACATTCCTGGTGAAGTCCGCACTGCTGTTAATAGTAACGGCACCTTTACAGGTAGTGCAGCCGCCGGGCGTATGTGGTCCGTATGAAGCATTATTGGCAAGGTTCCATTCCAATGCAATCCGGCTATGATTACGCATGGAACCTATGATCACATTCTTTAAATGCCATTTCAGGTCGCCGCCGAAATTACCGTCGACGGATGTGTACTGCTCTGTAAAATACAGTGCTTTGTCCGGATGTGCGTCGTGCACCGCACTCAGGGCACCAATGTCTCCGGCATACAGATGGAATGCGCTGCCGTCAATAAAAGCTTTGGCTGCTGCATCATCCAGTATTGCCAGCGGATATTCAGGCTTATCGCAATTGTGGTCGTAAATAATGATCCTGGTATTCAGTCCTGCATCACGGAAAGCAGGTCCCAGGTGGTTTTTGATAAAGTCCGCCTGCTGGGCCGCGCTCATATGCATGCTGGGATTATTACCATCATGCAGGGGCTCGTTCTGGGGCGTCACCGCATGTATAGTAATGCCCTGCGCTTTCATTGCTTCTATGTATTTTACAAAATACTTTGCATACACACCGTAATATTGCGGCTTTAATTCTCCGCCGATAAAGCTGTTTTTATTTTTCATCCACACAGGAGCGGTCCATGGGGTAGCCAGTATTTTTATATCGGGACTTATGGCCAGTATTTCTTTCAGCAACGGGATAAAATTGATCATATCCGGCGCCAAGCTGAATTTCTCCAATGGCTCATCGGTCTCTCCTCCCGGCAGGTCATTATACGTATAAGGCATCGCATTCAGATCAGATGCTCCGATACTTATTCTCAGGTAACTTATACTTATATCATTATCCCCTGAGCCAAAAAGCTCTTTCAGCAGTTCCTGCTTTTTAGAAGCAGCCAGTGATTGAATGACTTCCGCGCTGCCGCCGGTGAGCGTGTAGCCAAAGCCGTCAACCGTCTGGAATGTTGTACTTTCATCTATCTCAATCGCCGTATTTTGGCCGGCATCCCCGGTAAAAGCCAGGACGCCGGTTTGCTTTTGCAGCTTAACCGTTTCATCTGATTTGGTAAGCCAGAAATCTATTTCATTATTTACCGGCGTTTCCGGGTTATTCGTTCCCCCGCGCTTACAGGCGCCGGTTGCAAATGCAATCATCAATATTATGATGAGATATTTTCCCGATATGGCATCTTTCATGATCCTGATTGTTTAAGAGAAATCAAAGATAATAAAGTTATAAGTTGTGTCACTAAATCAATCCCATGGCTTCCTTTTTCATTTGTACCGCTTTTTCTTTTCCTACGTACCTTTCTATCGCAGATTCTGCAAAATAGATGACCGGGGTAAGACCTACCGCTACGATGAACTTATACGCGTAATTTACGCAGCCAACCGCCAGTACCTGCGTCCATGTCCAGTCGCTCCCGATTTTGAACGCAATGGTCAACACAATAAAGCTGTCTATTAACTGGGAAACAAGCGTGGACCCGGTTGCCCTCAACCACACTTTCTTTTCGCCGGTAATTTTTTTTATCCGGTGAAATATAAAAACGTCTACCAGCTGCCCGATCAGAAAGGCAATCAGGCTGCCCGCTATGATCCACATACCCTGTCCGAATATACCACTATAGGCTACCTGCAGATCCGCTATTCCTTCCTGCGTTTTGGAAGCGGGCCACCAGTCTGCAGATGGTATATGAATGCTTGCATAGAACATCAGGAAAGCATAAGAGATCAACGCCACCGCAATATAACTGATCCTTTTTACAGCTTTGGGGCCATAGTATTCATTTACTATATCCGTCATGACAAATTCCAGCGGCCACAACAAAACGCCACAGGTAAGGCTCAGGGACAACCCGCTGTATCCAAACAGGGTAAAGTCGGAGGGCTGAAAGCCAAAGAGCTTTTCCAGCGAAAACACTTTTCCGCCGATACATTCCGCAATGAGCGCATTGGCAACAAAAAAAGCAGCAAATACAATGAAGAGCTTTGTGGGTCTGTCCCTGACTATTTGATTGATCATGAAAAACTTTAAGAGGTTCAAAATATTACGGTGCCTGTTATTAAGCACGTTAAAATTAAAGCCAAGACTGAAATTAGCATTAATTTGCCGCCTTAAATACATATTTGTTAGCATATAAGCTATCTTGCATCAACTGAAAAAACAGCATAGTGAAAAAAGAATTTCTGAAAGCCATTATTCCCCATGCTATAGCAATTGGCGTTTTCCTGGTAGTAGCCATTGTGTATTGTTCCCCCGCGCTGAAAGGAAAAGTACTGCAACAGAGCGATGCCATTTTCTGGCAGGGAATGGCGCAAAACTCGTTTGAGTTTAAAGAACAATATGGCCATTTTCCTTTATGGAATACGCATCTTTTCAGCGGGATGCCTGCTTACCAGGTCGCAATGGATTATCACCAGTTGCTGCCGAACCTCCATAGTGTGATGACACTCTGGATGCCCAAGCCCATCGGCTTTTTCTTCCTGGCGTGCATCAGCTTTTACATATTAAGTTGCGTAGCCGGCGCCCGGCCCGTTTTAGGAATATTGGGCAGCCTTGCTTTTGCCTATGCGTCCTATGATCCTATTATTATTGCAACAGGACACGATACCAAGATGTGGGCTATCGCTTATATGCCGGGTTTATTAGCCGGCTTGTTATTGATCTTCCACCGGAAATACCTGTTGGGGCTGGCGGTCACCGCCATTTTTGCCACCTGGGAGATCGCTTTCAACCATGTGCAGATCACTTATTACTTCGCGGTAGCCGTGTTTTTTATCAGCCTGGGTTACGCTGTTAAGTGGATCCGCGAAAAAGAATGGAAGCACCTGCTGATCGCATTCAGCCTGGCTTTACTGGGTGGGTTGATCGGCATTGCCAACTCGGCGATCACTATGCTCACTACTTCCGAATATGCCAGGTATACCATGCGGGGCGGAAAAAATATTGAAACCGAAGGCGGCGAGATCAAAAAAGTGGAAACCAAAGGACTGGATACAGATTATGCATTCAGCTACAGCATCGGCAAATCGGAAATACTTACTTTTTTTATGCCGGGCGTATTCGGAGAAGGATCGGGAAACCACTTTGATGAAGACTCAAAGCTGGTTGAAACCCTGGTTGAAAAAAATATCCCTGAGTCGCAGGCTGTCCAGTTGGCAGCAAGCCTTCCCAAATACTGGGGCGGCATCCAGGAAGGAACCGGAGGCACTATTTACCTGGGTGCTATCATCTGTTTCCTGGCGGTGATTGGACTGGTCATTATAAAAGACCCGATCAAATGGTGGATACTGGCAGGCTGTATCATTACTATCTTTATGGCCTGGGGCAGAAACTTCGCCGGGTTTAATGAATTCTTGCTGAACAATCTTCCTTTATATAATAAGTTCCGTTCTCCCAATACGGCGCTTGTGATCCCCCAATTGCTGTTTCCTTTGCTGGCGGTGATGGCTCTTCAGCAGATATTCTTTACAGAAAAAGGCATGGAGCTGCTGAAATCATCCTGGAAAAAAATCCTGTATGCCACCGGAGGGATTTTTGCAGTGACTTTACTGATCTATTTCTTCAACGATTTTTCCAGTCCCTTTGACGCCCGGATCATCCAGGCCTATACCAACCCGCAGGATGGTAATTCAGAGGTTGCCCGGATGATCGTAAATGGTATGAAAGCAGACCGGAAGGCAATGTTTACAGGCAATCTGTTCAGGGCATTCCTGTTTGCTGCACTGGTGATCGGCTTATTATTCCTTTACCTGAAAAACCTGATCAAGCCGTTGACAGCAATAGTGATACTGATACTAGTAAACTCTACCGACCTGCTGGTGATCGCTAATAAATACCTGAACAACGACAACTATATGGACAGTCAGGAGGAAATAAAGTCAGCCTATTTTACACCATCTCCTGCTGACCAGCAGATCCTCCAGGATAAGGACCCGCACTATCGTGTGCACAACCTGTCGAGCGGGGAAGTGTTTTCCGGGTCTGCGGCTATTACCAGCTATCACCACCGGAATGTAGGCGGCTACCATCCTGCAAAGCTGCGGATATACCAGGACCTTATAGAAGCGCAGCTTTCCAAGCAGCAGCCTAATATGGATGTGCTGAATATGCTGGATACCCGCTATATTATTCTGCCGCCGGAACAGCGTCAGCAACCGGCACCCGTTTATAAAAATGATGGCGCCCTGGGCGCCGCATGGTTCATTAAAAATATCAGGTATGTAGACGGGCCGGTGGAAGAGATACAGGCGCTGGATCAATTCAGTCCGCAGGATACCGTCATCATTGATGTTTCCTTGAAAAATGTGGCAGGGAACAGTCCCGCATGGGATTCTACAGCCAGCATCCGGCTCACCCATTACAACAACGATACGATACGGTACAGTACCAATGCAGCATCTCCACAGTTTGCGGTCTTCAGTGAAATCTATTATCCCGCAGGATGGAATGCTTACCTGGACGGACAGAAAGCCGAATATGTCAAAGTGAATTATCTTTTAAGGGGCATGCCGGTGCCTGCGGGAAAACATGAAATAGAGTTCCGCTTCGAACCGGCGTCTTACAAGAAAGGACAAAACCTGGTATACGCAGGCAATATATTATTCTGGCTGTCATTGGCCGGAGGTGTTTTTGCCATCTGGAAACAACGGAGAACTACCGGGTAATTTTGTTACATGCTGAAAGTGCTGAGCATTGCTTCTTACCAGTTCCTGCCGCCGAAAACAGGCGGTCAGAAAGGTATTGCGCTGTTCAACCGCTCTTTTGCAAAGCATGTCTCCCTGAGCTGTGCATCGGTTCCGGAAAATGCGGATAACAACACAGAGGCATATGAAATACTCCCGATGCTGGGCTCGGGAACATCCAGGTATATCAATCCCATACTGTTTTTCCGCATCAGGAGATACATACAACAAAATAACATCTCTCATGTATTGCTCGAACATCCATATTATGGGTGGCTCGGCTATCTATTGAAAAAATTTACCGGTATTCAGCTCACCATACACGCCCACAATATAGAGGCACTACGCTTCAGGGATATCGGAAAATGGTGGTGGAGAATATTGTGGCACTACGAAAAAAATACATTCCGAACAGCAGATACCTGTTTTTTCATCTCGGAAGAAGACCGTCAATATGCTATTCAACACTATGGTGTATCTCCCGGAAGGTCGATTGTTGTCACCTACGGTATCAATAAAAATACCGCTCCTTCAGCGGAAGAAAAAAGATCAGCAAAGCAGAAGGTGGCAACGTTGCACCATTTCAGCGAAGAAACGCTTTTATTACTATTCAGTGCTGCTTTTAACTACCAGCCCAACCTGAATGCGCTGGATGATATCATAAACAATATTGTTCCGGCGCTCGAAAAAGAAAATATCCCTTACAGGGTGATTATCTCAGGAAGCCAGCTACCCGAACGGTATGATAACCTGAAACGCTATGCAAAGAACAATATCATCTTTGCCGGTTTTGTTGACGATATTAACCTGTACTTTACTGCTGCGGACATTTTCCTGAATCCTATCAGCGATGGCGGTGGTATTAAAACAAAGCTGGTAGAAGCCCTGTCTGTTAACACAAGCAGTATCTCATACGCCAGCGGCGCATATGGCATACCGTTGTCTACCACGGGCGATAAGCTGCTGATCGTTCCGGACAATGACAGTATCGCCTTTTCAAAAGCCATTATTCAAAGCATTCCCCTGCTCGGGGAAAAGATACCATCTTCTTTTTTTGATCATTTTTTCTGGGACAATATAACGCGTAAGGCGGCCGAGAAAATGCAGGATGCAAGGAGTAAGTGACAAGGAGTAAGTAGTTAGTGATAGACTGGTTACAAGATGCAAGACGTAAATCATAAGACGTAATAATGATCCGTTAATCAATTTATTAAATGTCATCAATAACAATTGATTTGTGTCCCCACAAACCACGCCCCGCGCCATGTTCAGTGTCTCCACTGGCGGAAAAATAATTTTGATACCTATTCAATTATAAGTCGCAAGATGCAAGACATAACAAGATGTAAATCATAAGACGTAAGTTAACCTGTACCCGGATGTCCATCCTCCTGAAACCTATCTCTTGTATCCTGCTGCCTGCACCCCTTATAATTTTCTTAACAAACAAAGTTTATTTTTTGGCATAGTAGTTGTCTTAATACAGGCGTAGTGCTTACTGAACGGTACTTGTCTTATACAAGTCAATACTCCCCTAACTCTCTCTGGAAGGATTAAGTGTTAACCGAATTACACATATTCATAACCAATTATACACATTTATAAAAATTACAACAATTATGAAAAAGACAAAATTATCATTAGCCGCAATGGGTATTCTGACTGCAGGACTGTTCGCATTCAACGTTATTACCGACGGAGGAATTAAAGGTACTGTGGCACCTCCGGAAGGAGCAGTAAGAGCATGGGCTATTTCCGGCTCAGATACATTGAGAGCAGATGTTGCCAATGGCGCCTTTGAAATCGGGGCTGCAAAACCCGGCACTTATACAGTAGTGATTGAAGCTGCTGCACCTTTCAAAAATGCAACTAAAGAAGGTGTTGAAGTGAAAGAAGGAGAAACTACAGATTTAGGAGAAATTGCACTTGAACAATAAGCTTGTTTTAACTATACAAGCGCAGTGAAAGAACTATGCAGAACACTTAATCTATGCATAACAATTGTAAAGGCAGCATATTTGCTGCCTTTATGATTTTCTGCCTGGTGTCAAAATATTTTTCCGGATTCTCAATAGTACGGGCTGATCATAATATACACCAATACGCCCGTAACAGATACATATAACCATATAGGCCAGGTGATACGCGCTATTTTTTTATGACGCGGCCATTCAGCAATCAATCCCCTGTATGCCGTAAATAAAATAAACGGAAGAATAATACCTGCAAGAGGAATATGCGTGATCAATATGAAATAATACAATCCTCTGCCCGTAGCTGCCGCTTTTTCTGCATCGGTCACCATGCCATCACCATTCACATCTCCAAACCTGGTTTCCCCTGCAAATAAATGATGGCATATATAAGATACCAGGAACAATACAGAGAGCAGGATAGCCCCCAGCATTACTTTTTTATGCAACAAAAAATTTTTCTTTTTAACGGCTAATAATCCCATAACCAGCAGAACAGATACCAGAGAGTTGATAATGGCGTTGAAGAGGGCAAATATATGTACGTCAAACCCAAGGTTTACATCCACTTTTACCCTCGCCAGCACCACAACGGCGGCGAATACGACAAAAGAGACAACCCCGATGAACACTTTGGCCAGCTTATCATTTTTTTTTATTTGCGCCTGCAGCATATCTATATCCTATTTTCTGAATAAATTTCTTTTTTTCTTTTTGTCCTTTTCCAGCATCAGCAATACCACATCGTCCGCCAGTTGATTCAGGTGCAGGCTATCCAGTCCCTTGTACCATCCCCTCACCACACGCTCTTTATCCAGGATAAAGAAATGTTCTGTATGAATAAAGTTGGTATCCACCCCTGTATCGGCAATATTAGCCTTGAACTCTTTTTTGGCTATATCATAAATCTCGTCTTTGTCGCCCGTAAGCAGCCACCAGGTATCATTGTTGATCCCGTACTTCTGCGCATACCTGTTCAGCCTTTCTGCAGAGTCTCTTACCGGATCCACGCTGAATGATAAAAAGCGCACGACTGTATCTGTTTTATTAAATGCATCCTGCAGGCGTTTCATATTGCGGGTCAGCGCGGGACAGATGCTTGGACAGGAGGTGAAGAAAAAATCAGCGACAATAATTTTCCCGTCCAGGTCACTCAGTGACACTTTTTGCCCTAATTGATTGGTAAGTGTAAAATTCCTTACTTTATGCCAGATGGTATCCTCGTAAGTTTTGCCATAGTCGGTCCGGGTCACTACAGAATCAAAAAAATACCTTGGAGGCATTTTTACAGCACGGGTTCCGAAATAATCAACTAAAAAATAGCAGGCCAGGGGAAGAAGCGCCGTCAAACCAATTGCCAAAAGTGACTTCTTGCTCATGGGCGCAAAGATAATCGTTCTATTGCTTCAGTATCCTTTTACTCTCGTTGAATGTTGCGCCACGGACATTTAAAATGTAGCTGCCTTTGGGCACTGTATACATATCGAGGATATGCTGCATATAAGGAGTGGTCTTTTTAAAATTGTAACTGCGGATGCTTTTGCCGCTCATATCGTAAAGGATGCAGGCTATCTCTCCCAGTTCTTCGTGGTTGATGATCAGGGTAGCATTGTTAAATACGGGATTGGGCATAACATTCAATTCAATTTTCGGTTGAACAGGATTGTCAATTTTGGACACTTCCGTAAACACCGGCTCCATTTCCTGTCCCAGCCATTTTACCCGGTAAAACCCACTGTCCGTATAGGGAAAGTTATCAGTAAAAATATATCCGTTATCACCATCCGGACGCAAAAACCGCTGCCGGGAAAGCACTTCAAACCGGCGGGCATCTTTCGACCGCTCAATGATAAAGTCAACACTATCTCCCACAAAATTTATTTTCCAGTTGAGCTGAACAGCCATATTGACCAGTTTGGTACGCAGGGGTAATACAAGTGAATCCTGGGCATGGCAGGGTTGAGCAGCACATAGTACCACCAGGAAAATCGGAAATAGAACAGCACTGCCAATATGCTTCATACAATAAACCTACATCTATGATCACTAAAACGGAAGGAAAGAAATAAAACGCTAAAATAGTGCCTAACGTGTTTAAGCCTTCTTAAATATTTACTAAAGATGGATGTACAATAGCGTAAAATAGGTTTCCAACCCCATTGCTATGAAGAAAGACGTTTGGAAAAGGAAACATCAACCCGATCATTGGTCCGTGACAGGAGATCTGCGCCTGCATAAATCGGATACGCAAAGTCCGTAAAAAACGTTTGCCCTGCACGTGAGGACACATACAGGGCAACAGACCGTCCCTGTTGCATGCCCTCATGCAACGGGCTTTTGGTCACTCCCGGAAGACTTACACTTTTCTTCATTGAAGGCAATGCATCCATCCGATCAGGGTAAAGCCCTTGCTATTTGCCACAAAAATCCCTTATGGTTTGCTACCATCGGCGTTTAAAGAAGAACCCGGTAGAAAGCTATAACTCAACAGGGGGAGGCTGTTCACCTGCAGGACTTTCTACTTTTTCCTGCACATCTCCTGTTTCCCCCGTATCCTCTTTTTCCTGTAATACCTTCCCGCTCTTATCCCTCTTCAACTTTACTTCCGGATCGCTGCTTGTACCGGAAACCATAAACGGTATGCCAAAGATACCGAGAGGGGGCAATCCCAGCCTGCCTTTCAGGTTCAGGTCACCATCCAGGCTTACCTGTCCTTCAAACCTGGGGCGCAATCCGGCAATACGCATTTTTACCCTGTCAATGGTCAGGATATTATTGTTCACCGTTGACCTGATATCTATGCCGGAAACATCAGCATCCTCAAGCTCGCTGCGTTCGGTGCTTTTGCCAACGGCATTCATCAGCTTAAACCCTTTGAGCTTTACTTTCTTTAACGACAGCACACCGCCTCCTTTTAAGGAAGGTAATACGATTTCCATATTTTCATTGAGCCGGCCGCCAATGGTGTAATCCAGCCCTATGATCCCTTCCAATCCTTTAGCAGAGCTGGCCATTTCGCGGAAAAGAACGATCTCGTCATAAGCCCTGGCAATTGAAAACGAACTGGCTTTTGCGGAAAACTTAAACTGCCCGTTGCGGGGACCATATCCTTTATAATTTCCGTCGAATACAAAAGGAGCGTCCACCAGGGAGAATCCGGTCTTAACCATGGCAATGGCGCCTGTATCCACCACCAGCTGTCCTTTAAAATTCCGCAGCAACAAACTTTCATATACAATGCTATCCGCCACAGCATTTACTTTTACCGACAGGTTAGCCGGCACCATGATCACACCGGATTCAGCAGGGGACTGACCTTCCGCCTCTTCCATCTGATCCGCCTCCCCGGCAAAAGCGGTAAACTCCTTCAAATCGATCCTGGGGGTGCGTAAATGGAAAGTACCCCGCAAAACCTCGCTGCTGCCTGTCAGGTAATTTACTACATTATCCAGGTATCCGTTCATGGAAATCCGGGAAGCGCCATACCGGGCTTCAAATGCATCAAAATTCATTTTATCCTGCTTAAAGCTGAATTTGCCGGTATTGACGAAAAACGGCTTGGGGAAATCATCTGCCTGTAGTACGATGTCTTTTACATCCAGTGTTCCCTGGTTATAGAGCCGGTTATACCTGCCGGCGGCGGCATCGCTCAGCTTTCCCTTCAGGCTGAGGTTGGCAGCGATTTCCCCATCCAGGTCATAATGGTTGACCGCGAATACCCGGTATATCTTCCCGACATCTATGACCCCGTTTGCCTGCACATCATATTGAAGGTCTTCCGGGTTTTCAAACAGGGCATTGGCAGTAAAAGGATGTCCTTCAAATTCAAATTGAAGCGGTTTTATGGAAATCGTTGTCCGGGATATATCGCCGGCAGTATTCAATATTTCGGCAACGATACCTATATTCTTGACAGGATGCGGGTAATAAGCCGTTTTCAGCTCCCCTCCTTTCAGGCTCAATGATACACGGGATACAGGAAAAGTTTTCTTTTCCGTGCTGTAACGCCCCTTTACCTCCGCATCCAGTGAAAGCATACCCGAAAGCCCGACGCTGTCCATGGGTATCACCTGCTTTAATTCCGCCAGGTTGATATTCGTATGTAAGGAAACGTCCACATCCGGTTCCTCGGGGGAAGATATCCTGATGTTTCCGTTGATCCTGTTATGGAGCGCAGTTGCATTTAGTCCTGTAATCGTAAGCTGGGTATGCCGGTATAGGCTGTCCGGGCAATGGCTGCGAACCGAAAAATTGATATCGGTGACGGGCTGCGGCAATCGGGCATACTTAAAATAGCCGTCTTTCATTGCCGCCTGCAGCATGAATACAGGTATGCTGGTGATGATCAGATCTTTTTTCCACTTCCGCGGATTTTGCGTCCTTTCAAAGCGTCCTTCCGTGGTCAATTCTGCGGTCAGTTTTCCTTTTACATCAAAAGCCGCTATCCCCAGCGCCTGTCCCCAATGCTGCAGATCCAGATCCGTTTTGATGTGCGACTTTATATAAGGCTGCTCCAGACCAATGGTATGGGAACTGCCGCCGAAGTATCCCTGGCCTATATTGAAATAGACAGAATCCAGCTGTATATCCATGCTATCAGTATTCAGCGAAGGAAGTTCTGCTTTCAACGTTACATATAAGTTATTGACAGGAACCGGCGCCCGGGTATGCGCAATATACCCCTTCCGGATGGTGGAAGAAACCTCCAGCGTAGGCATGCTCCCGGTTTCAACAATATAAGCGCCCTTCAGCGATAAACGTAATGCGGCGTCTCCTTTTACCGTTGTATTGTCCAGCCAGTGATCCATATCAGGCGGTATCGCGCTGATGATTTCCTCCAGGGTGGCCTTGGGCGACTCCAGCAAAAAATCCATATCATAACCGTTTTTCAGGAAATCGAAACGCCCGTTGAACTGTACTGG
>CAKSVK010000034.1 GCA_934502905.1 uncultured Chitinophagaceae bacterium | reverse complement strand
TGCCTTACCCGGCGAAATAACCATGACGATAAATTGTATATTTGTGATTTAACGCGTATTATTTGCAGCAACATGTTTTCAATATTATAGAATACACCAGGCGGAATGTTTTTCTGACGGGCAAGGCGGGCACCGGTAAAACCACCTTTCTAAATGATTTCACCAGGAAAACAACAAAGAAGTATATCATTGTTGCACCCACCGGTATTGCAGCTATCAATGCCGGCGGCGTCACCATTCATTCCATGTTCGGCTTACCGTTAACAACTTTTGTCCCGACATATGAATCAGTAGACCTGAATGAATGCATCAACATACCACACCTGCTACCCCATTTCAAATACAGGAGAGACAAGCTTAAGCTGCTGTTAAACCTCGAGATCCTCATCATAGATGAGGTATCCATGCTTCGTGCCGACCTGCTGGATATGGTTGACCTGGCATTAAAATCCGCCCGACGTTCTTCTCTTCCTTTCGGTGGTGTGCAGCTCCTGATGGTGGGAGACCTGTATCAACTGCCGCCGGTGGTAAAACCCGCTGCAGAACGTATATTGGGCGACTACTATGCCTCTCCCTACTTCTTTGAATCGAAAGCATTGAACAGCACGGATTTCATAACGGTGGAGCTGAAAACAGTATACAGGCAAACAGATGAGCGGTTCATCTCGCTGCTGAATGCCATCCGCAACGGTGATAAGAACAATATTGATTTTGAGCTGCTGCACAGCCGGTATCAGCCTGATTTTGAACCGCAGGACGATTATATATACCTGGTGACCCACAATCACCTGGCAGACACCATCAACTCCCGGAAGCTGGCTGCCTTACCGAGCAAAGGCTCCACCCTGAAAGCCATTGTATCCGGGGATTTTAAGGAACACCTTTTCCCTAACGATCCTGCGCTTTTACTGAAGCCGGATGCCCAGGTGATGTTCATCCGCAACGACACAGCCGACGAAAAACGATATTATAACGGGATGCTGGCAAAAGTGCTCCGGCTCTCCGAATCCACTGTTACCGTACGCATTACGGAATCACAGCAAGAGCTTACGGTAGAAAGAGAGGTATGGGAAAACAAAAAATACTTCCTGGATGAGAATCGGGAGATAAAAATGGAGGTGGCCGGCAGCTATGAGCAATTCCCGTTTCGGTTAGCCTGGGCCGTTACCATCCATAAAAGCCAGGGGCTCACCTTTGACCGGGTGATCATTGATGCGGGACAATCTTTTACCAGCGGGCAGGTATACGTGGCCCTAAGCCGTTGCCGCACACTCGAAGGCATTGTGCTGAAATCCTCCATCTGGGCCGGCAACATATTGAGAGACAACCGGATCAATGATTTTCACCACAGAACCGATGCCGCTTTGCTTCTTGAAGATATATATGAAACGGAAAAAAATGATTTTGCCATAGTAAAACTGCTGCAGCAGATCAGTATTTCCGCACTGGCTTCCGAAATGGAGGCCTGGCTGGCAGAAGGAAATAAAAGCAGCGTCATCAACAATGAAGAGGTGCTGAAAACAGCCGGTCCCATGCGTACCTCCTTAGCGGGTCTTGAGCAGACCTATGCCAAATTTGAAAAATTTGCACAACAGGCGAATGACTGGACATTGATAGAAACCAAAAGCGCCGGGGCAGTGCATTACTTTTTCGACCAGGTCAATACACAATTATATACCCCTTTGTCCGGATTTTACAGTACAACCAAAGGCGTAAAGGGTCTAAAAGGCCACAACAGCGCAACCCGGGCTTTCCTGGACGAAATAAAAGCATACCTGGAAAATATCCAGTCTGCCCGGCTGCTCGAAAAAAAGCTGTTTTCCGGTAAAAAAGAGATCATCCTGCCGAAGGAAATTCCGGCCAAAGCCTCCCACCTGATGAGTGTTGATATGCTAGAAGAGGGAAAAACACCGGAGGAGATTGCCGCAGAGCGGAGACTGACGGTCGGTACAGTATACGGGCACTTCTCCAAAGCAGCTACCCAGGGTAAGCTGGATATCCATAAAGTGTTTTCGGAAGACCAGATAAAAACATTCCGGCAAAAGCAGGAAACATCTCAATGGAACAGCCTGGGAGAGGCAAAATCTGCCTTACCCGGTTTCGAATTCCACGAAATCAGGGTATTGATGAGCTATTATGCGCAGGCGACAAAAAACACTGACTGATACTATTGTCAGGACTTTATGCCTGAGCATTAACAAAACCTTACAGGAGAATTTTTGGAAATCTGAATGGTTGTATTTTGTTTCGAACCTGATCAAACTCACCCTGAAATACCCTGCTGCCAGGAAAGAAACACATCTGTTTTTACCGTAAATTCGCGGATCAAAGGAGTTTTCACCACATGAAGAAGACACATATCATTGCCCTGATCTTGATTGCCGGTGCAATCGCTTATATGTTGGCAACCCTGTCCAAAGATCTGACCACATACGATACGATAGCCTCTGCCCAGCAGAAGCAGGGAAAGTATATACACCTGATAGCGCAGCTGGACCGCACGAAAGATATCTCCTATGATCCTGTCAAGGATCCCAATTACCTCGAATTTTTTGCTGTAGACTCCCTGGGCGGAAAAACCAAAGTGGTATATCACAATACCAAGCCGCCAGAGCTGGAAATGAGCGAAAGGATCGTATTAAAAGGAAAAATGAATGGTGACGTATTTGAGTGTAAGGAAATTCTGCTAAAATGTCCTTCCAAGTACAAGGATGATCCTTCACAACAAGGAAAGGAATTTGAAAACAAAACGCAGGATTAAGTCATGGATTATCAGGGAGAACATTTGCTCGTAGGCCAACTGGGCCATTTCAGTGCTGTTTTATCTTTTGTCGCCTCGCTTGTCGCTACTTTCGCCTATTTTAAAGCCACGCAAACCGCTGCCATAGCCGAAGCGCATGCTGCCTGGAAAAAGCTGGCAAGAACTGCTTTCATTATAGAAACCGTTGCAGTGGTCTCTATAATGATCCTTCTGTATACCATTCTTTATAACCATTATTTTGAATACCGCTTTGCCTATCAGCACTCCAATCGCACCCTGCCGGTAGGTTATCTTATCAGCAGCTTCTGGGAAGGACAGGAGGGCAGCTTCATGCTCTGGAATCTATGGCATTGCATTATAGGACTCGTATTGATCAAAACCGGCAGGATCTGGGAAGCGCCGGTGATGACCATACTTTCCGTTGCCCAGATCTTTATGTCTACCTTCCTGCTGGGCATTTACTTTTTTGATATTAAAGTTGGCAGCAGTCCGTTTGTATTGATGCGGAACGAGTATAACTACCCTATTTTCAAGGACCCGTTATATATCCAGAAGGCATTACGGGACGGACAGGGATTGAACGTATTGCTGCAAAATTACTGGATGGTCATTCACCCGCCGATCGTGTTCATTGGCTTTGCCTCCAGCATCGTACCTTTTGCTTTTGCAATTGCCGGCTTATGGACCAAAAAATATTCGGAGTGGATAAAACCCGCCCTGCCCTGGACTTTGTTCAACGCAGCGTTTCTTGGCATTGGTATTATGATGGGGGCCGCATGGGCCTATGAGTCGCTCACATTCGGCGGCTACTGGGCATGGGACCCGGTTGAGAACTCGTCGCTGGTGCCCTGGCTGATCATTATAGCGGCTATTCACATCATGCTGCTGCACAAGTCTACGGGCTATTCCTCGAAGTCTGTGTTCTGGTTCATCTTTCTTTCTTTTTTAAGCCTTTTTTATTCAACGTTCTTAACACGCACCGGTGTGCTTGGCGATACGTCTGTACACTCTTTCACCGGCGAAGGAGATTCCCTGTTCTGGCATTTCCTGGTCATCATGTCTTTTTTCACCGGTCTTTTCCTTGTGTTGTATTTCAGGAACAGCAAACATATTCCGGTAGTAAAGAAAGAGGAGGATATCTCTTCCCGTGAATTCTGGATGTTCGTCGGCGCCTTGGTATTCCTGATCTCATCGGTATATATTACGTTTTATACTTCGCTGCCGCTTATCAATAAGATTTTTGGAACCCACAAGGCCATCGGGGAAGATCCTGAATATGTATACAACCGTGTAATGATCCTGATCGCCGTAGTGCTGGGACTGCTGACCGCTATCATTCAGTATCTTAAATACAAGCATACACCCAGGGCCTTCTGGATGAAGAAGATAACAACGCCAACAATTATTGCCCTTGTTCTATCGCTGCTGATCAGCATTTTCGGCAATATCAATTATACCACATATGGTGCAGGTTATTTGGGCGCCATACATTTAGCCATTTTTGCTTCCATGTACGCCATCGTGGCCAACACCGCGTACATATGGTCTGGTCTGAAAGGAAAGATGAGGGCCGCGGGAGGCTCTGTTGCCCATATGGGATTCGGCGTAATGTTGCTGGGCATCCTGATCTCGTCTTCCAAAAAAGAAGTGATCTCTATCAACAGGACTGGTATCGTTTTTTCCTGGTTAAAAGATCCCAAAGGAAGAGATGACAGCGGTATGCAGAATGTGACCCTGGTACAGGGCGTTCCTACCCCGCTTAATAAATACATAGCTACTTATACAGGGGATACCAGTTATCCGAATGATGAAAAGAAATATTTTAAGATCCATTATATCTGGAAGGATTCGGTAAACGACCGGATAAAGGAAGAATTTACACTGTATCCTAATGCTTTTTTGATCAAAGGTGAGGAAGGAAGGACCAACCTTTCCGCCAACCCCGATTCCAGGCACTACTGGAACAAAGATATATTCACCTTTGTTACTTCTATGCCGGATCCTGAAAGCATCAAGGATACCTCCACTTTCAGGCATGTTCCTGTTCTCACAGGGGATACGGTATTTTATTCAGAGGGTTATATCGTTATAGATCAACTGATCAAAGCAGATAAAGAAACCAATAAGGACCTGCCGCTGGTAGACAGTGCCTGGCTGGCAGATGTGACGATATACGGCAATAACGGCACAACCTTCAAGGCGCAGCCAGCATTATTTACCAAAGACGGAACGGTTATTCCCAAAAGGGATACCGTGATGGCGCAGAGCCTGGTGCTGGAGGTAAATAAAACAGGAAACCGGGTAGAGCTCGGCATCAAGGAGTCCAGCGCTATTATGAACTATATAACGCTGAAAGCATTCCAGTTTCCATTCATCAATCTTTTATGGCTCGGCGTGCTGATAACTACCTTCGGTACCCTTCTAAGTGTCTGGTACAGGGCCAGGCAGGTGTGATGTACGGAATAAGCCTTCCGGATATTTCCTGTTCTTTTTCAGAGGTATATCGATCGTGCCCGAAGGCAGTTTCCTATCAGGATACATGCGCTATATTTGACAACAAATAGTTGTCTTTTAATGGAATTTGAAACAATAGCCCGAAGTATATGCCAGGTATACTTTCCATTAAGTAAAGAATGTTTGCAGGATGCAGCGCAAAACAGCACCATCCTGCATGCAGAAAAAAACACCATCCTGGTCAGGGAAGGGCAATATGCTGATATCACTTATTATCTCTATGAAGGTTGCGCCAGGGCTTATTACCTGAAAGACGGCAAAGATATCACGGACTGGTTTTCCTTTGAGGGAAATTTCATCTGTTCCATCAACAGCTTTTTTCAAGATATTCCCAGTCCTCATTATATCGAGGTGTTGTCTCCTGCCATTTTACTGGCAATGGACCGTGAAAGCTTCCTCCGGCTTTCCGACAAACACAGGGATTTTGACCGGCTGGGCAAATATGTTGTTACCCAGACAATGCTCCGGCTTCAGCAACGGATCGTATCTGTTCAGTTCGAAACCGCCCGGCAGAAATATGAGAACCTGCTCAAAATAAACCCGGATATTACCCTGCGGGTTCCCCTGATGCATATCGCCTCTTATCTCGGCATCACACTTGAAACGCTGAGCAGGATCCGCGGATCGCACAAACGAATTTGATCTGCATCAAATGAACTTATCCACAGACCATGCAATTTTGCAAAAATGCCTTTATGAAACAACTTCACTACCTGTCCGGTATCCTGATTTCCGTATTTACCGGGATCCACCTTTTCAACCATGTCTGCAGCATTGCCGGAGCAGACAAGCATATAGAAATCATGCAGGTGCTTCGTCTCTTTTACAGAAATGCATTGGCTGAAACAATACTGCTGGCCGCGGTGCCCGTACAGATTATTTCCGGGATAAGCCTGTGCAGAAAAAAGTGGCGGACAACAGGTGGCTGGGAAAAGCTGAGAATATGGACCGGGCTGTATATGGGCATATTTCTCCTGGTTCACGTTACGTCCGTCCTGATAGGTCGTGCCGTGTTGCACCTGGACACCAACTTCTATTTCGGGGTAGCCGGACTCAACACTTTTCCTTTCAGCCTGTTTTTCATTCCCTACTACGGGCTGGCTGTCCTTTCATTTTTTGGCCATATTGCCGCAGTCCATTACCGGAAAATGAAATACTCTTTATCAGGCCTCTCCCCCGAAAATCAATCAAAAGCCATACTTTTCTTTGGTATCCTGTTCACTGTTGTTATTTTCTACGGATTGACCAATCATTTCCGGGGTGTCACAATTCCGCAAAAGTATGACGTTCTTATAGGTAAATAATGTCACGGGTAGCTTAAAGGATTCCCGGCCGCTACGCAGCAATACATCAAAAATCCCAGTTGATCAGCATGCCTGCACCTGCAGTAAAAATGATGATCACAATAGCAACCAGCACGATCAGGCTCGGGATCAGCCCGATAATCGCGCATACCCTTCCGGCTTTCAAGTTGCTGTAAGATGATTCTGTATATAATGACGGATTTATCCTGTACAACTGGATATCCTTGTTGTACAGTACAAGTGCAATGATGCTCAACACCAGTCCGGGGATACCATAACAAACACATCCGACAATGGATAAAATACCCAGCACTAAAACAGCAGAGGCATTGGGCAGTGACCTGGGCTGGTCATTACCGAAGATCGAAGTTTGATTTTCCAACTTATATTATGATTTGTGATGTTAGTATTTTATAAAAATAGTGAACCAGCATGACTGTAACAACCAAAATCTGCATAATCACGATCACCCTGCCACCACGGGAAAAACGGAAAATAAGATGCGCAACAGCATAGAGGCACAAAACGAGCATGGGTATCAACGCCGGGTAAAGGACCGCAGATGCAAAGAAATCACCTTTCAGCAATGCGATAACACTTCTTTGCATGCCACATCCGGGGCACTGCATATGAAACCACCTTACAGAAGGACAGGTGAGCATATGTTCCTCCAGCCAGCGGGCGATATTGATCCAGAACAGGAGCATCAAATTACTTGAAATTAACGGAAAAGGCACAGGACGCTGCTTCGAATGTAACCTTCGCCCCCACAACCGAATGACTGAACACGCTCCTCCCCACGGGCCAAAGCTATTACCCTACCAGGGCAATATCCAATACCTGCTGCATGGTTTTTACATAATGAAATTTGATCCCCCTTATGAAATCTGAATTGATCTCCTGCACATCTTTTTCATTCTGCCAGCAAAGCACTACCTCCCGCATGCCGGCCCTTTTTGCAGCCAGTATCTTTTCTTTGATCCCTCCTACCGGCAATACCTGGCCGCGCAGGGTGATCTCTCCGGTCATGGCCAGGAACGGTTTTACTTTTCTGCCGGTCAATGCAGATGCGATAGCGGTCATCATTGTGATCCCTGCACTGGGACCGTCTTTCGGCACAGCGCCTTCAGGAACATGCACATGGATATTCTTTTTCTGGAATACTTCAGGATGAATGCCGTATTTTTTTGCATTGGCCTGCAGGTAGGTCAGCGCCGTGGTAGCGCTTTCCTTCATTACGTTACCAAGGTTGCCGGTAAGACGCAGCTCTCCTTTTCCGTCGCTTTGTGAAGTTTCGATGAAAAGGATATCGCCGCCAACATAGGTCCAGGCCAGTCCTACGGCAACGCCGGGCATGTTGGCTATTTTATACAATTCATTGCTATAACGGGGCTTTCCTAATATCTTTTCTATATCCCTTGCGGTAAGCGCGGTCTTCACCTTGCTTTTCAGGGCATATTCCTTGGCGATTGAACGCATAATGGAAGCCAGCTGCCGGTCCAGTTCCCGCACACCGCTTTCACGGGTATAATCTTCGATGACCTTCTGCAACACCTTGTCCGCAATCTTGAAATTTAACGACTTCAGCCCATGCATTTCTTTTTGCTTGGGCACCAGGTGTTTTTTAGCGATCTGTATCTTCTCTTCTACAGCATACCCGTTCAGGTCGATGATCTCCAGCCGGTCGCGCAAAGCAGGTTGAATATGGAGGATATCGTTTGCCGTAGCGATGAATAACACTTTACTCAGATCGTATTCCAACTCCAGGTAATTGTCGTAGAAAGTATGATTTTGTTCGGGATCCAATACCTCCAGCAGCGCGCTGGACGGATCTCCCCGAAAATCATTTCCTACTTTATCGATTTCGTCCAGTATAATGACCGGGTTGGATGATTTGACCTTACGTATGGATTGTAAGATGCGGCCCGGCATGGCGCCGATATAAGTTTTCCTGTGGCCTCTTATTTCACTTTCATCATGCATACCGCCGAGACTAAGCCGCACATATTTGCGTCCTAATGCTGAGGCAATGCTCCTGCCCAATGAGGTTTTACCGATGCCCGGAGGACCTACAAAACAAAGGATCGGACTCTTCATATCTCCCTTCAGCTTTAAAACAGCCAGGTATTCCAGGAGCCGCTCTTTGATCTTATTCATTCCGTAATGATCCCTGTCCAGTATTTTCTTTGCCTTTACCAGGTCATAGGAGTCTTGCGTACCTTCCATCCAGGGCAATTCCAGCATCAGGTCCAGGTGATTGAATACCACCGAATAATCCGGCGTGGAAGGATGCATCCTTTCCAGCTTTTCAATCCCTTTCATGAATATCTCTTTGGCTGATACCGGCCATTTCTTGGTCTCCGCCTTCTTCAGCATATCCCTGATCTGGCGTTCATTGGTATCGCCGCCCAGCTCTTCCTTAATGCTCTTCAGCTGTTGCTGGAGAAAATACTCTTTCTGCTGCTTGTCCAGCTCCGTTTTTGTTTTGTTGGTGAGCTGGTTTTTCAGCTCGGCAAACTGCAGCTCACGGTTCAGGATATGCATCAGCTTTTCTGCCCGCAGCTTAATATCATTGGTCTCCAGCAATTCCTGCTTTTCTTTAAGGTCGCTGCTGATATTGCTGCTTACAAAATGTATCAGGAAAGAAGGATTCTCGATATTCTTCAGGATAACGGATGCTTCCGAAGGCATATTCGGAGACAAAACGATGATCTGTCCGGCAAGATCTTTTATAGAGCTTGCGGTAGCCGCAAAATGCTGGTCATTTTCCATGTCTACCTTTTCATCTTCCAGGAGTGTGATATTAGCCTTAAAATAGGGATCCTGGTGCGTGATCTCATTCACCGTAAAACGTTTACGACCCTGGATAATGATCGTGGTGCCTCCGTCGGGCATTTTTATCAGCTTCACAATCTTCGCAACCGTACCTACATTTTCTATATCAGCTGCCTGGGGATCTTCTACTTCGCTATCCTTTTGTGCTACCACCCCAATGAGCTTATCCGATTTATAAGCATCATTCACCGCTTTTATCGATCTGTCCCTTCCCACGGTGATGGGCAACACCACCCCGGGAAAAAGAACGGTATTTCTCAATGGCAAAAGAGGTAATTCCTTAGGGATCGTGATTTCTTCCTTACTCTCAATATCATCCTCATTCAGGGGAATGATCGGCATGAATTCCATCTCATCTTCCGGTCTAAAGTCTATATTTATTTTTTTCATAATTTCTTCAACAGTCAAGATGACATCTAAATGATCAATAACGCAAATTAAAGCTTGCGGGTATTATTGTCAAGTATAATGCCATTAAAATGAAATATCCGGCGGAAACCCACCGGATATTCTCCAAAACACTTATATATAGCAGGTTAAAGGGCAAAACCAACACCCAACTGAAAAGTTTCACTTCTCCATTTATCCTGCGTGTCTATGTCATTAAGTTCGGACAAACCTATTGCATACCTGCCATAAACGCGCAAACGGAATATATTCAGTTGCGCTCCTCCTACCATGGCAAAATCTCCTTTTTTAAAAGCATCCCCTCCGTTCTGCAACAGCGTTCTTTGCCTGTTCATCAGTACGCTGAACTGCGGACCTGCATGGAAAGTAATAAAAGAAGCCGGCCGGAATGACAGCAAAAGCGGAACACTCAGATAATTGAGCTTTACGTCTTTCAGATCGCTGCCTGATACTTTATACATGTCGGAAAAAACGGTGGAAGTAGTGGTGTTGCTCTGGTTGAACATTACTTCGGGCTGAATACCCCACTTCTTTGAAAACATGATTTCAGAGGCAACCCCCAGGTGATAACCCAGGTGGTATTCATCCTTAAAAGATTTTCCTTCCAGCTTTCCCATGTTGGAACCTGCATGTAAAGACAATCTGAAACCTTGTGCATTTGATAAAGTGGGTACAAGAAAAATGCCGCATGCAAATACGGCTGCTAACAAGATACGTTTCATGTGTGTAGGTTTAATTGTATAAAAATAACCTAATAACGTGCCAGTAACCCAATAGTTTCGGAGTGATATGTTAAGTAAAACTAATGAAAATGTTATAAATACCTGTAGAGAAAATGTTATAAGATACAGGGCCGTCTGGGTCTTCTGCGGAAACCGTGTACGATACGTGGGGACACGCATCGGGGCGCGGGCTGTTCGTTGTCTGGAGTTTTCAACCAGTACTGTTCGAAACCTTGGTTAAGTAGGGTCAAAGAGGTGTGGTGCCCTGCCTGGATCTCTGCCACAATAGGACGACCCCGGGCTAGCGCAGGTTTGTAGCTACGCTTTGTGTTGTTGGCTGACCCGTGCTTTGGTTTACTCATTTACTTGCACAATCCAGGCTAAGTATAAAGCATTATCTTGCCGCCAGTCAGGTGTATCGATAGCGCTCAGTAATGGAAAGGCACAACCTGTCCCGCTTGCGGGAGGACTGGTCAAGCACTGAGCTGGGCTACCAGACCTGCGCCAGCATAATTCGGTTATGCTGTCCGGAGTTTTCAACTCCGGACTTCTATGTTCTTACCCGTTTCCAACGGTGTCATACCAATCCGGAAAAAAATTATGCTGGAAACCATAGTCTCCGGAAAACATAAATATTACGAAATTACAGCCTTCATTTAGCATCATAAAAAAAGTTCCGGTCCTCAAGACCGGAACTTTATGAATGTTAAATCAGTATCTATCCTTTTTTAGAACTCTTCATTTTTGATTTGGGTAAAGGCTGGGGTTCTTTATTTTTCTCGCTCAGCTTGATGGCATAATTTACCGCGCCATAAGCATCTACCACCCCTCCTTTCCTGCTGATATCCGACAAAGACACTTTGTCCTGTGTACCCGGGATATTTACCTGCTCAGCCAGTTTTGTAACAGAGTTTTCTATAGCCTCCTTTATCTGAACGGCCGTAAGTTCCGGGAAATAAGACATCAGCAACGCTGCAACACCTGCCACAACAGGGCTGGCCATACTGGTACCGTTCAGGTTACCGTATGCATCGCCTCCGGGCATTGTTGAATAGATCTGTACCCCGGGCGCAAAAACATCTACACCGTTTTTACCGTAATTAGAGAATGAAGCAGTTATACCACCATTGGCAGGATCTCCGCTGGCGCCAACAGTGATCCAGTTATCCGCCCGGGCTGCCGTGTCTTCATTGTAATAAGGATTGGGAAAATTATCATTCTGATCGAGGTCTTTCGCATCATTTCCGGCTGCGTGAATGAGTAATACACCTTTACTGGCCGCATATTGTACTGCAGAATCCACCCAATGTTTCTCCGGAGAAATACTTTTTCCAAAGCTCATATTTATTACCCGGGCGCCATTATCCACTGCATAAAAAATGGCATTGGCAATATCCTTGTCGTGCTCGTCGCCATCAGGAACGGCACGAAGTGTCATGATCTTTACATTATCCGCAATGCCGTCGCCTCCCAGGTTGTTGTGGCGGATGGCCCCTATAATACCGGATACATGGGTGCCATGCATGGGCGTGCCGGCCATAACATCATTATTGCCATAATAGCGGTCATTGAAATCGTCATAATTATCTTTTACCACTTTTCCGCGATAGTCTTCAGGTTCTGCCTGCACGGCATCTACTTTCGCCTTTTCTCCGTCATAAAATTCCCTGATCATGCCAAGGAGCTTTTTATTGGTCATTTCATCAGCCTTAAAGCTCATGAACAATACCTGGATCGTGCTCTTTGCCTTGCTCTCATCTGCATTCGCCGGCTTCATCTGGATAACATCATCCCCTTTATATTCTTCCTTCTTTAAAGCTGCCTGCACAACACTGTCTGCCCAGGGCATATTTTCAACCATGTTCTTCAGGAACATCACATTCATTGCGGCTTCCTTTGCATCTCCTTCTACCAGGTCCTTCACTTTCTTAAATAAAGCTATTTCCTGTTTAAGTTCAGGGCTGGCAGTAGAATCATCGGGTACTCCGTTTGCAAACTTTTTCTTTAGCTTATAATATACCCGGGCAGCCTCATACGAGTCTTTATTTACATTTTCCCCGTTTTTACCCCCCAGGAAGTTCCATCCGTATACATCATCTACAAATCCATTTTTGTCGTCATCTATTCCATTACCCGGTATTTCCCCCGGGTTACGCCACAATACGGGCTTCAGGTCTTCGTGCAGTGTGTCTACCCCCGAATCTATTACCGCAACGATCACCGGAACACTTTTGCGGTCCTTCAGCAATTCGTTATAAGCCTTTTCTACCCCAATGCCATAATAACCATCCTGTTCTTTATTCAGCAGGTGCCAGCTTTTTGGGGCCGCTGCCGGTTTTACTGAGGTTTGAGCAACACCTGTTCCCAGGTAAGCGGATAATACAAAAAGTAACCCTATCTTCTTCATATGTACATATTTAATTAAGGAAGTAACAAAATAAACTTATTTATATGATATGCCGGAATTAAATCACCGACCACTGCTGAAATTTAACTAATCTAAACAGATGAAAAAAAGAAAGCCGGCGTTGTGAACACCGGCTTTCTTGTATTAAAATTAACGATTTGCTATGGTTGCGGATCGTCGGGTATACCGCTCAGCCAGTCCGTTTCAACGGAAACCTCATTTGAAAATCCAGGCGTCGCAGGACAACCTTCATTGCCTATCGCGCCGGCCTCAAACGGACATTTATCGTCTTCATCATTCACGCCATCTCCATCACTGTCGGGCACCGGGCAACCTTCGAAGCGGGCAACGCCGGGTATGCTGATACACTTATCTTCATGATCAAATATTCCATCACCATCGGTGTCCAGGTACTGCAGGTCTTTTGCCAGCCTGCCGACACTTACCGTCTCCATGCTGAACGTGGTGGAGGGCACCTGCTCTTCCGGCGCTTCTATTGCCACCTCCGTTGAGCAATCAGGTGCAGTTATCAAAACCGTCTCCGGTATGGTCATTTCTGTCTTCTTCTTCGGTATCTGTATGGTAATCTCCGGTAAATCCTGGTATGTTACATCTCTTGGGGTAGCTGTAATGATTATTTCAGGTAAATCGTAGTAGTGGATGTTCTCCGGCTTCTCTAACAGGCGCTCATACTCGTCATCCAGCGTAAGGGAATCTACGTGATAATATTTTTTTTCAAGGTCCGCATTAAAATTGCTCTCAGCGATTGACTGCGCACTGTAATCATAAAGTACCAGGGCTGACAAAAGTAAAGCATCTATTTTTCTCATACTTTTAAATTTTCAGAGGGTGGATATTTTATATAAAAACGGGTAAACACTTATTACTATTGCGTAAAACACCTTAGCAGATCGTTGATTTACGACCGTTGGCCGAAATGACCCCGATCGAAGTAAAATAGACCTTGCATACACGAACACATTCCGTTCACTTACTAAAAAGATAAAGGTTTACCCTATGGTAAACCTTTATCCTTATGACTGAATTTATTAGTACCTGGCCTTCAATTCCACCCTTCTGTTCAATGCTCTTCCTTTCTCGGTGGTATTGTCCGCAATTGGTTTTTCAGAACCAAAGCCGGCGGATGTCATCCGGTCCGCATCTATTCCTTTCTTCACCAGGTAAGATTTGATAGCCAATGCACGTCTTCCGGATAACACCTGGTTGGTACGTACAGAACCCGTATTATCTGTGTGACCTTCAATATCAAGCCTCATTTCGGGGTTTTCTATCATCAGTTTCGCTACCACATCCAATGCGTCATAAGAAGACTTATTAATATTATCGCTGTTTACATCGAAGCGGATGCCGCGGGCTGCTTTCCTGAACATTTCCTCCTGGCTCTGGTCAATTACAGGGCATCCATTGTTTTCAACCGTACCGGCTTTGTTCGGGCATTTATCTTCAGCGTCAGGCACGCCGTCACCATCAGCATCCGGCGGAAGCGGGCAACCACCCAGCTCTTTAACTCCGGCAATATCCGGGCATTTATCCACATCATCGGGGATACCATCTTTATCGGTATCCGGCAACGGGCAACCAGCCAGGCTGCTTACACCAGCAACATCCGGGCACTTATCCATATGATCAGGTATGCCATCACCATCTTTATCAGGACAACCATTGGTAGCAGGCGTACCCTTTTCATCTTTACACATATCATCCTTATCCGGAATACCATCACCATCCGTATCGCGGGCATCATCTTTCGCCTTCTGGGTTTTAGACTTCGTCAGCCATACTACCAGGCTTGCACCAAAAGACTGATGCTTAAAAGAACCATTATAGGTAGCCGTATAAAAATCGGATAAGCTGCGTCCGTAATTAGCTGTCAGCATGATTCTGTCATTAAAGTCAAAGCCCGCTAATGCATTCACACCAAAATCGAACTTGTTATATTTATTTACCTGGTCGCCGGTTGCCAGCTTATTATCAAAATTTGTTTCTTCCCCTGAAGCGTTATACAACTTATAGGAGGTTTGGCTGTTCAACTGGTAACCTGCATAACCTCCGGCCCCTACTAAAAATTTTACGTTGGAAGCAATAGGAATTTTATAGACAAAATTTACGGGAAGCTGAAGATAATTAATACGCCACCTGGAAATAATGGAGGAAGTATCGGAATTAAAAGACTTGGTAGAATCATAAGACTTCGCAAAGTTCCTTCCCCGTGCATTATACAACAAAGAGGCCTGCACCGCCCAGTTGCCTTTTTTACCCAAGCCATATTCAGCATAGGCTCCCGCGTGGAAGCCTGTGTACTGAGAATAATAGCCTTTAAAATTCTGGTTCCATCCCGGCAAATTATTTTTCTCCAGGACGTAGGAATTATGCGCTCCACCACCGACGCCAAACTTGAATTGCGCCTGTGCAAAGCCAAACAGTAACAGGTTACATACTAAAAACAGATATATTTTTTTCATACTATAGGGTTAGTTCAAAGGATAAAGACCTAGTATTCCAGAGAATAACGTCTAACCGCTTATAATATTATTATTTGGACTGATAGTATATAACAGCGTGCTGTACAGGTATATTATGCATACAAGATCAACAGGTACTCCTTCCACAAGTTCATAAGGGATTTATACTGCTGACAAACTATAAGGATTTTGCCCGAATTAACCTACTGAATTTATTCACATTTGCAATAATACCCGTTAAGAATGAGCAAGTTATTCACATGTTTCCCGTGAAACGTGGATATCTTTTTCCGGTAAACTCTCTCTAATTTTGATGAAAATACCTTAAATACCCTGCACATCAGATATTGAAAGTGATGCCTTGCGCCAGCGGCAGCCTGGAAGACCAGTTGATGGTGTTGGTTTGCCGCCTCATATAATTTTTCCAGGCATCGCTTCCGCTCTCCCGTCCGCCGCCGGTTTCTTTTTCTCCGCCGAAAGCGCCCCCGATCTCAGCACCGCTGGTACCGATATTGACATTTGCAATACCGCAATCGCTGCCTTCTGCGGAAAGGAAATGCTCTGCCTCCCGGAGATTGAGCGTCATGATAGATGAGGAAAGTCCCTGTGGCACACCATTCTGGATAGCAATCGCTTCCCCCAGATTCTCATAGGCCATCAGGTATAAAATAGGGGCAAAAGTTTCCGTATGTACTATTTCAAAACCGGGACTTACCTCTGCCACACAGGGTTTTACATAACATCCGCTCTCAAAGCCCTCGCCTTCAAGCACCCCCCCTTCCACTATAAACTTACCGCCTTCTTCCCTGCATTTTTGGATAGCCGAAAGATAAGATGTTACCGCCTGCCTGTCAATGAGCGGGCCAACGTGATTGTCGGGGTTCAGCGGATCTCCTATCCGTAACTGCCCATATGCTGCAACCAGTTTTTCCCTGAATGCATCATAAACAGACCGGTGCACAATCAGGCGCCGGGTAGTGGTACACCGTTGTCCCGCAGTGCCTACTGCGCCGAAAACGCTGGCAATGATAGCTATATCCAGGTCTGCATCCTTAGAAACTATAATGGCATTGTTGCCGCCCAGCTCTAAAAGAGATTTCCCCAGACGTGCCGCCACCGTTGTAGCTACTGCTTTTCCCATCCGGGTGGAACCCGTTGCAGAAACCAACGGGATACGGGGATCCGCACTTAACGATTGCCCTGTTGCCGCATCGCCGATCAATAGGCAACCGACACCATCCGGAACATTATTGTCCGAAAAAACTTCGGCAATAATATGTTGTACAGCAATGGCGCATAAAGGCGTTTTCTCAGACGGCTTCCAGATACAGGTGTTGCCGCAAACCCATGCCAATGCAGCATTCCAGCTCCATACGGCTACCGGAAAATTAAATGCTGAAATAATCGCCACCGGCCCCAGCGGATGCCATTGCTCGTACATACGATGCCCGGGTCTTTCACTGTGCATAGTCAGTCCGTATAACTGCCTGGACAACCCAACTGCAAAGTCACAGATGTCTATCATCTCCTGTACCTCTCCCAGTCCTTCCTGCAGGCTTTTCCCCATTTCATATGATACCAGCCTGCCCAGCGGATCTTTTTTCTGCCTGAGCTTTTCACCGATCTGCCTTACAATTTCACCCCGTTTAGGCGCCGGCCATTGACGCCACTCCAAAAAGGCTTCACCGGCTTTTCTCACTACCGTTTCGAAACCGTTCCCGTCGGCCGTATATACATTGGCGATCAGGCTTCCGTCAACAGGAGAATAAGACGGAATAATGGGGCCGGAAGAACCGATCCAGAATTGACCGGTAGATACTGCCTGGTTAACGGAACTGATTTTTAACTCGGTAATGAAATCGCTCATAACATTATTTTAATGCAATATACTTAATTGTAGCTGTTTACCGGGAATACCCCGGCCAAGGGTAACGCTTGTGCACCTTGGTCTTTACAAGACGTGCGTAGCCTGATGAGAGCCATCCTGACGAATAAGCGCTTAAGATAGAAAATGGATTGCGGTAGGTATCATTGATAGATTCATCTACATTCGAATTGCACGTAAAGACACGTGCAGGGCTTCGGGTCGCCCGGTTGCAGGTTCACACGCAACTTTCTCAGGATAATGATTTACAAAAACGTATTTTATACATCGTTTAAATCATTGGTATACTGGCCGAAGATTGGAGAAGCAATCCCTGCTGAATTGCTGATTTCGATAAGCAAATTCAACTCCTCATGCCCTATCACATAAAACTGCTATTCTTCTGCCGCAACATTCATTCAACCATATGATCATAATGGCGGTATCGCAGTAACGCAGGAGGGTATTTGAATAATGCCTGTTTCAGATCAATGCTGCAAGATCATCCTGTAATGCCGTTGGAGAAAGCAACCCGTTATCATTTGCTAACACAACGCCCGGTAATAGTTGACAAATGCTATAAAACGACTGAACACACAACATTTTCGGTATACCTGTTATGTGGTTCCATTTATTTTCATCTTCTTTGCATTAGAAACAACGCAAACCAGAACGTTCTTTAAAAGCAGTTTCAACGGTCCATTCTCCTTTGACCAACCCCATTTAACAGGCATAGGTTCCAACCTTCTATGAAACCGGTATTGTTAATTTCATTAAATCACAACAATGAAAAGATGTATACTTATCCGGTTTTGTTCCGTCTCATTACTGGCAGCTATTGCTACAACTGCCAGGGCAAACGAAGATGCTGTTCACCCCTTTCAGTTTGATCTGAAAACACTGGTGAAGATGACCATCCGGTCATTTAACAAGCCTGCCGAAGTCAGCCGTTTTTTAGATCGCATTGAACCGCAAAAAAGTCATGTATGCGTATGCGAAATACTGGAAGCAGAAAATAACAACGACGCATTCAGCAACCTGGTTGTACTGGCGGAAAAAGAAAATGACGGCGATTTGAGCAAAAACTACCGGATCGCAGAAAAGCAGATCAACGTTGAAAAGAAGCAGATGAAAACGATGTACTTCAGCAAACTAAGGGTGAATACTAAAATGGCGGTTGCCACCGACTGTATGAGCCTTTACCTGAAGCTTAACCAGAAGAACAATGATTTTAAGCTGTATGATATCCTGAATGCGGATATCCGCTCAGCAATAAAGCATTAATACTGCTCAGATTCATCGGGAAAATCACCCTTTTTAACATCCTTAATGTATTGCTGAACAGCTCCGGAAACCTGCTCATGGAGGTTCAGGTACCGGCGGAGGAACCGGGGCTTAAATTCTGTATTAATACCCAACATATCATGCATTACCAACACTTGTCCATCACACAGCGCACCGGCGCCTATGCCAATAGTAGGAATGTGCAGGCTATCGCTTACTTCCCCGGCCAAAGCAGCCGGAATTTTTTCCAGCACTATGCCAAAGCACCCGGCTTCTTCCAGCAGCCGTGCATCCCGCTTGAGCTTTTCCGCTTCCTCCTGTTCTTTTGCACGCACAGTATAGGTGCCAAATTTGTAAATAGATTGCGGCGTTAATCCCAGGTGCCCCATAACGGGTACGCCCGCAGATGTGATCCTGCGGATGGAATCGATCGCTTCTTCCCCGCCCTCCAGCTTTACAGCATGGGCGCCTGTTTCTTTCATGATACGTATGGTAGAGATAAGCGCTTCTTTGGAATTGCCCTGGTACGTACCAAAAGGTAAGTCCACCACCACCAGGCAGCGGCTGGCACCCCTTACTACAGAGGCGGCATGGTAGATCATCTGGTCCAATGTGATAGGCAGGGTGGTTTCATGTCCTGCCATTACATTACTGGCCGAATCGCCTACCAGTATCACGTCAATACCGGCAGCATCGATAATTTCTGAAAAAGAAAAGTCATATGCCGTCAACATGGCAATTTTCTCTCCCTTTTCTTTCATTTTCTGCAGGGTATTGGTGGTAATCCTTTTTACATCTTTGTTGATACTCATACCTGTGTTTGATGCACGAAATAACAAAATTTGTATGAGTAATAGCCTGCCGGGCCGAAGAAGAGGACAAAAATCATTATTACGACCGGGAAGACGGCAAAGGAACGAAGCCTGTTTCTCCGGGAACCTGTGGAAATACCTGTTCCAGCCAGTCCTGCTTCGCTTTTTCTATCCGTGCCTTGTCCGATGAAACAAAATTCCAGTAAATAAACCTCTCCTCCGGAAATGGCTCACCGCAGAATATATAAATGGTAGAGTTGGCAGTCATTTCAAACGCGCACAGCTTACTGTCTTTTGCTACCAATATCTGCCGGGGACCATAGGAATGACCGTCGTTCTTAACACTGCCTTCCAGTATATACAGGGCGCTTTCTCCAAATAATTCATGTCCGATATTCAGCGCTACCGGCTGCGTATTTTTTATTTCCAGCAAATACAGGGGTGAAAAAACCGGGACCTGCGATTGTTTTCCAAAGGCTTCCCCCGCGATTAATTTAAAAGTGGCGCCAGACTGCTCCCATGCCGGGATATTTTCTACCGGAATATGCGTAAAGGATGGCTCCATTTCTTCTTTATCTGCCGGAAGCGCTACCCAGATCTGCAGCCCGTGCAAATATTCTCCAGAGTTCTTCAAATATTCCGGCGTTCGCTCCGAATGCACCACTCCTTTTCCGGCAGTCATCCAGTTAACTGCACCCGGTTTTATTTCTTCTACCGCCCCGGTACTATCGCGATGCATCATGGCACCCTCGAAAAGATAGGTGAGCGTCGACAGCCCGATGTGCGGGTGGGGAGGCACATCCAAATACTGATGGTCTTTGAGCGCTGCCGGCCCCATATGATCAATAAACACAAAAGGACCCACTGCCCGCTTCTGCCTGAAGGGCAATAACCTACCCACCAGGAAATTGCCTATAGCGGCCGCCCGTTCTTCTATGATCAATGCAAGATTAGACATACTGCTTATTTATCGAAACCATTAAATTCCGTGTCAACTATTCTTTTCCATTCCGGGTGTCTCTTTATATAGGCAAATACAAAAGGACACAGCGGCACCACAGTATAGTTGTTCTTTTCAAGATAATCCAGCGTTTTTTCTATGAGCGCCGTTGCTACTCCTTTTCCTTCCAGCTCTGCAGGAGCTTCGGTATGCACCAGGTAAATTTTACCGGGGCGTTCTTTATAGTCTATAAAAGCCTTGTGCCCTTCTATAGTGATCCCGAAACGACTTTCCGCTTCATTTCTCTCCAACGGAACCGCGATATATTCTTCTTTCATATTAAATATATTTTATGCAATGTAGCCAGCCCCCATGTATGCTGACTTACCCTATGATAAGAAATACCGTACGCTAAAACTGCCCGGTAGACAACAATACCAGTGTGCATGCCTCCATGGTTGATATATTATTCTCTTTTGCAAGCTGCGCCAGCTCCGGGTTTTCTGTACCGGGGTTAAAAATGATCCGTTCGGGATGCAATGAAATAATATAGCTGTAGTATTGCTGCTGGTTTTGAGGGTTCAGGTATAAGGTAACAGTATGGATATCGTGGTACGGTTCTTCCTCTGTGGTCACTGCCACATCTGCAACTGCTGTTTTTTTTCTTCCTATCGCCACCACAGGGTATCCTTTTTGTCGCAGCATATTGATCGCCAGATAGCTATAACGCCCCGGGTTATCGGAGGCCCCCATTACCAATGTTTTTTTCACCATACCTCAAATTTATTCTTTTCCCGGGCAATATTGCCACGATTCATATAAGTTTACACCAATGATGGAACGTAAAATAAAGTTTCTCCCAAATAAATACTTGTGCAACGAAAGCTGTTGCTTTGTTGTCAATTTTATCGTGTATAGCCGTAATGACTGATTATCAACAACTAGTAAAAGACTGTATCAAGGGAAAAACAGATGCCCAGCAAAAGCTGTATGACAGCTTTGCTGAGCAAATGCTTGCGATATGTTACCGGTACACCAAATCGCTGGCAGATGCAGAGGATGTATTGCAGGAGGGATTTGTTAAAGTGTTCAAATATCTTCACCAGTTCCGCAATGAAGGAGAACTGGGAGGATGGGTAAGACGCATTATGGTGAATACGGCAATCAATTACCTGAAACAAAACAGCAAATATCAATATGACCTTTCATTTACCGAAATGGGAGGATTACACCCGGTGTCAGACGACAACCCCCAGGTACAGATGCAGGCAAAAGAGCTGGCAAATCTCGTAAGACAATTACCTACAGGGTATCAGACGGTGTTTAATATGCATGCCATAGAAGGATATTCCCATGTTGAGATCGGGGAAATACTCGGGATAAACGAAGGAACCTCCCGGTCGCAGTATATGCGCGCCCGTAACTTGTTGATTGCATGGATTGAAAAACATTCAAAAGAACTTAAACGTGAACAATATGCCGGAAAATGATTTTGAAAAGCAGGTGCAACGGCTATTTGACGAAATGCGGATCAAGCCTTCCGAGAAAGTATGGCCGCAAATAGAAACCCGCGTAAAAAGAGATAAGAACCGGAGGAGATTTTTTCTCTGGCTACCGGCTGCCCTGGTAGCCCTGGTCATTGGTGGATATTGGTTTGCAGGTACGGAAAAGAATGTCGCGGAGAACGTTCCGTCCGTTGCTCTGAATATCCATGAGTCCCCATCAGCCTCCCGGGCAGATAATGACAGGAACAGTCAGGCAACTGCTCCTGAAAAAAATAGACCGCCAGGCGAAAACGCAGCTGGAAAAGACGCAGGAACCCCGGGTAAGGAAAGTGAAGTGAATGAGCCCGGCAGTTTTGCCGGAACAGCAGATCATTCCGCCACAAAAAAAGCAGGCCTTTCAGGATCAGGGTTGCCGGTGCCTGTTACATCGCCCGGAATTGAACAGCATGAAAACAACCTGCTGACCGGAAACAAAAAGAATCCCCGGCCGCAAGCCGGTGCGCTGATGGTACCTGATAATGAGCCTGTTATAAACAATAGTACCTATAACACCCAAACAGTTGAAGGAAGACTGCAACAGCTAGTACCCCGCCTGTTACCCCAACCGGAAGCTACTGGAGGAGTGGTAGCTGGTTATACCAATAAAAACAATCAGTCGGCAATAAAGCTTCCGGCGAAAAAGAACTGGGAATGGGGCTTCACTGCCGGCGCAGGCGTTTCATCTGTTGATAATGGCAGCCTGGCCGAAATGTTCGCTGAAAAAGTGGTTGAACGTTCTCCGGTTATGTCAAGCGATATAAATTCCCAATGGTATAATAATCAACTGGCCCCCCAAAGTAATACCCTGTATGCCGCCGCACCACCTTCTTCTTCCATCAAAAGAGATTTTTCCTGGAAAGGAGGCGGCTTTATCAAAAGAAAGTTAACAAGCCGTTTTTCTTTATCAACCGGACTTTTGTATCATCAATATACCACAAACAGGATAGTGGGAGATCTGGTGTATTCCAATAACAACGCTGTTAATCTGTCCCTTTCCTCAAGGTCCAGCGTACCCCGGTATTCCGGTGCCTACCAGACCGGTAAAAAATATACCAATCACTATCATTTTGCAGAATTGCCATTGGGTTTTGACTGGCAGGTGACCAGGAGTAACCGGTTTCCCGTTTATATTAACGCGGGATTACAGCTTTCGTACCTGCTATCAACCAATGGCTTACATTATGATACCAAATCAGGCGCCTATTTTGAAGACAGGAACTATTTTAAAAAACTGCAAACAGGCATCTATGCGGGGGTTTCCACGAAACTGCTTACCCGCACTCCCTATGCGTTTAATATAGGTCCGGTGATTTCTTATAATACAACCAACCTGACAAAACCTTCACTCAACGTAAAACAAAACCTGGTATATGCCGGTCTAAACGTTCAATGGTCACTGAAAAGCCGGTAAAACATATATTGCTTACGGGCAAGCATTGATCAGGTATCAGTTATTGAGCCATAATACATGAACGGAACCGGCAATTGTGAGCAGGTTTTTCTACCGGCACGCAAAAGAATTTTCCCTGCAGATGTACGCAGATTTCGCAGAGTTTTTGTTGAATAGAGAATATTACAGAAATCACAGATGGCTGGTCAATGCGTTCGTATTGCCCATTAAAAAACCGGGACAGAGGTCCCGGCTTTTTAATTTTGACAATTTGTTTTTTAACCAAACATTTCCTTCACCCGCTCAAAAAATCCTTTCTCACCCTTTGTGGGTTGCGGCTTAAAGTTAGGCGAATCCTGCAGTCTTTCCAGCATTGCTTTTTCTTCGCTGGTAACATTCTGTGGTGTCCATACATTTACATGGATCATCTCATCTCCCCGCTCATAGGAATTAATGGCAGGGAAGCCTTTGCCTTTCAGGCGGAATATTTTGCCGCTTTGGGTACCCGGCGGTATTTTTATTTTAGCCTTCCCATCAATGGTGGGTACTTCCAGCTGTGTACCAAATACAGCATCCGTAAAGGAAATATGAAGCTCATATACCACGTTCAACCCTTCACGTTGCAGTTCAGCATGACTTTCTTCCTCTATCAGGATGATCAGGTCACCGGCGGGACCGCCTCTTTCACCTGCATTTCCTTTTCCGCTCATGCTTAGCTGCATGCCTTCCTGTACCCCGGCAGGGATCTCAATATTTACCGTTTCTTCGCCATATACCCTTCCCTCTCCTTTACAGGAAGTACATTTATTGCTGATAGTAGTGCCTTCTCCATTACAGGAGGGACAGGTAGATACAGTTTGCATCTGTCCCAGAAAAGTATTTTGCACCTTTCTTACCTGGCCTGTCCCACCACAGGTGGAACAGGTTTGCACGCCGCCTTTATCCTTTGCTCCTGTGCTGTTACAGGTCGTGCATCCTACATATTTTTTAACCTTTATTGTCTTGGTGGCTCCATTGGCGATCTCCTCATAGT
>CAKSVK010000033.1 GCA_934502905.1 uncultured Chitinophagaceae bacterium | reverse complement strand
ATTACAAATTGCAAAACAACGCTTCCTTCAATATGATCGTTTATAGCTTTTTCCGGATACTTTATGCTGCTTTTTGCAAATGCTACTAATTTGGACAACCCGCCCGGGAACTCCGGCATTTGACCAACCTGGCAAAAAAATATATTTAGATCCGTGTCTACAGGTGATACCTGCATTTCAATACCACCCGCATTAATCACCTTGGTTTGGGCCACAGAAGGAAATGAGATTGCTAATTGTACGATGAAAAATATGAAAATCTTATTCATTTAAAAGCAGCTATTTTACATTAGATGCTAAAAATGTAAAAAATCCATATTTTGGATTACCGAATTTGCCAATAGGGTCTCCAACCTCTAAAAGGTTGGAAACCCTTCTATTGTAAAGTCTAAAATCTATACCCAATTGAAAGACCACCTTGTACTGTTTTCATGGAACTTCTTTCATCGCTTATCCCATCGTACGACATATCAACATCCAGTAAACCCAATTGCCCGTTGAGGTGGATATACAGGTTTTTAGAAAATTCATAACCGATAAGAATATTAGCCCCAAAATCGAAAGGCTTGGTATATGGTATTGTTCTGTCGTTCCCGCCCCAGGAGGAGTCGGAACTGGAAAAGTCGTTTAAGAATTTCAACTTTCCTGTTACACTCATGCCATTTGCTTCAGCCTTCCAACGACCGCCAACTCCGTAAGCAATATACGGCCCTACCCCTAAAAGAATCTTGCCCTTTCCAACCTGCGGCTTAAAAATAAAGTTAACCGGCAACTCTATATAATAGCTGGTAAATTTAATTTTGTCAACACCATACAGTTCCTGGGCGCCTGCGGCTTTACCTATCGTAAAACCTTTGCTGGTGAGAAGTAATGAAGACTGTAATGAAAACTTATCCGCAAGCGCAAGGTCTGCCGTTCCCCCAACATGGAATCCCGGGCGTAATTGTACCTTAGTGTAACCGCTTTCGTCTTTTAATAACATTGCAGACAAATTGCCTCCGGCTTTTATGCCCCATTGCACCTGTGCCGAAATTTCATGCGTAATAGCAATATAAACTAATAGTAAGGCCGCAATTTTTAGTTTCATGTTTTTCCAGTTTAAGTTTTTATATTATGAGGGTTTAATGACGTGTTGCGTTGTATTATACATCCTTCTGTATATCCGGAATAATACTCCCTGATAACTTCCGGAGATAACACCTAAATGTAAAGAATAATTTTTGCGGGAATATATGAGAGTAATCACACAATGATGAAATATGGATCAGCCTGTTTTATTTAACTCCTTTTTAACGTGTAAAAGAGTCCAGCAGAAAACCCCATGTTCCTAATTTCATTAGCTGCTCAATTTCCATTCAAGCCTTCTTATCAGCCCGGAAATCTTCCCGGCATCAACTCTTCACCCAGTATTTTACTACAGTCCATAAAGTTGCACTAATTGGGAGATCATTTTCCTTTCAAAATTCCTTACGATAGAAAGTTCAAGCTTCACACTCAATTGAAAGAACACCTCGCACATTGCTTACTATACTCTTTACTTTCCAACACATTTGGGGATGACGATTTGAAGTTCCCTAAGCTAACACGAACGCAGCGTCGTTTGACTTTAACTTCTGAAGGTGAGTGAGGTTAAACGAAGTAAAATGGTTAACTTTATAGTATCTAAGTTCTTTAAACTTTCCGGGAACTTTGTTTGCAAATTGTTTGCAAAAAACAAAAGGTCACTGTTAGCGACCTTTATAAGTTGATGATTATCAGTGGACCCTGCTGGGCTCGAACCAGCGACCCTCTGATTATGAGTCAGATGCTCTAACCGGCTGAGCTAAGGGTCCATTCCTCAAGAGGAATCAATATTGTGAAATCAATATAATATAAGCTCTTTTTTTCCGGATTGCAAATGTAGAGAAAAATCTCCTATCCAATTATTTTTTTCTGGAAGCAGCAAAATATCCGGATTTGTTACCTTATAAAGTAGAACTTATGCATTAGTTTGCGACGAATTGCTCCTTATGAAATTGCAGAGCAGCGAAATATCATTCCTACAGCAGGCGGTTGCGCTCCACAGCGACCAGCAAGCTTACAATAAGCTGTTCCTCTATTTTTATTCATCCCTGAAAGAGTTTGCCTGCAGCTTTTTAAAATCAAAACAGCTTGCCGATGAAGTGGTGTCTGATGTTTTCATTAAGATATGGCAGAAAAGAGCCACTTTACATACTATTCAGAACCTTAAATTATACCTCTTCACCAGCACCCGGAATACTGCATTAAATTATTTGAAAAAAGAAGGGTTGCAAAAACCCCTGCCGGAGGATTACTGGGTAGAGCTTCGTAGCATATATTTCAACCCCGAACATCTTTTGATCACGGAGGAAATGATAGAGAAGATCCATGCTGCCATTCAGCAACTGCCTGCCAGGTGCAGGCTGATCTTTAAGCTGATAAAAGAAGAAGAGCTGAAGTATAGGGAGGTAGCCGGACTTTTGGATATATCCGTAAAAACGGTAGAGAATCAAATGACCCTTGCCCTGAAAAAGATTGGCAATGCCATTAATTTCGATATCAAACGTTCTGTTTCTCCATTCAAACATGCCTGATTGTCATTGTTTTATCTTAAGATAAGACAAAATGACCTCTTTGGATGCATTTTATCATTCATCATGGCACAATTTTGGTGATTTACTAGAAAAGCTTGGCCTCGAAGTTTAAATTTGCCATTCAATCAATTCCCAGATCCTTTGCAAAACTGCTTACTTTACTTTCTTCTAAGTAGATTAAGAATTCTTTAATCCTTGTGAATCAACCAATTATTTAGCTACTACTATTTCTGGAATCATTCTTGCTAAATGGGAGTAGACCAAAAAATTGAGTTATGTTAAGAATGTTAGTAAATGGTTTTGGTTGCTTGATCCTTTTATTGTCCCTTTCGTTTACCACCGTTGCTGAAACGGGGAACAGGCTTTCCGGCCAGGAAAAAGATACTGCTATCGTTGCCCTGGATGTGGAAGAGCCGTTGCTTGCAGAGCATGTAGCTGCCGTTGCGGTAGATATAGATGAAAATGTGATTACAAAAACAGAGGAAAAGCAGGTAAAAGCGATCGTCACGCCTGAACTGCTTTTCAAACAGCTTCATCCTTTATCTGTTTCATTTGTAAGGGAGTATAACAGGAAAAACGAAGCACGGTTTGAAAAGATCGCAGAAAAAAACGCCAGGCATCTTTCTTTAATAGATAATATCCTGGAAAAAAATAATCTTCCGCTGGACTTGAAGTACCTGGCCATTATCGAATCCGAGTTATACCATGCTGCTGTTTCCAACAAAGGTGCCGTGGGGCCCTGGCAGTTTATGGCGCCCACTGCCCGGTTAATGGGGTTGACAGTGAACCGGCATAGGGATGAAAGACGTGATTTGACAAAAAGCACCCATGCTGCAGCCAAATACCTGAAGATCTTATATGGTCAGTTCAATGATTGGTATTTAACCGTGGCAGCCTACAATTGCGGGGCTTCACGGGTGGAATATGCTATCAGAAAAAGCGGCAGCCGCGATTTCTGGAAATTGCAACATTACCTTCCCGCAGAATCAAGGGGACATGTAAAGAAATTCATAGCTACCCGCTATTATTTTGATGCACGGGAAGCCAGGAGCAATGTGGTGGCGCCTGCGCTGATGAATGTGGAGCGGTTTTCAGGGGACGACGTGGAGGCAACCCTGATCGTTACCGGGAAATACCGGTCTGCGGCTCTTATCCAGGCATTGAACATGGACGCTGATATGTTTAATGCGTATAATCCCGGTTTTGACGCGGAAGTAGCAGTAAATGGTTACCAGTTAAAGTTGCCCAAAGACAAAATGGAGCTGTTTACGCGCAAAAAGCATGAGATACTGGCAGAGTCTATTCAAATGATATTGAACGAGAATAACAGCATCATCAGTGCCGACAGGCAAAAGGAATATCCTAAAGCGCTGGAAGTGTCCAAACCCAAAGCGGTTGCTGCTGACAATGCCAGTTCAAGAAAGAAGAAATAACTTCCTGACAATATTTTTCCTTGACCGAAAGTGTTGAATTAACCATTCAGCACTTTTTTTATTGCCATGGCTTTCAGCAGGCATTCTTCATATTCAGCAACAGGATCGCTGTTGAAGGTAATGGCGGAGCCGGTCTGGAATGACAGGTATCGGGTTCCCGCATTATACAGTATACTCCTGATCACCACATTAAAGTCAAAATCCCCGTTGGGTGTTATATAACCTGTTGTGCCGGAATAAAGCCCCCGCTTTACCGCTTCATATCTGTCAATCAGTTCCATCACCCTTTTTTTGGGTACGCCTGTCATACTGGCCATGGGAAAGCTGGCCCTGAATATGTCTGCAATGGTTGTGTAAGGCTTCAGTTCACCGCTTATAGTGGATACCATTTGGTATACCTGCGGAAAATCGTATATCCCGAAAAGCTCTTCTACTTTTACACTTCCTTTCCTGCTTACCTTTGAGAGGTCGTTTCTTACGAGGTCTACTACCATTACATTTTCCGACCGGTCTTTAACGCTGTGCTGCAGCGACTGCCTGGAGGCAAGATCTGCTCCCGGGTCCTCCCTGTACCGGGCTGCGGTACCTTTGATCGGCTGAGACAGGATCCTGTTGCCCTGCCGGTTGATATACCGTTCCGGGCTTGCGCAAAGCAGGTAACGGGAGCCGATCCTGTAAAAACATGCATAAGGATTCGGGGACTCCCTGCACAGCGATATGTATAAAGATAACGGATCGATTGTCGCGTGCTCATTATAAAACTCCTGGCAGAAATTTATTTCATAACAATCCCCCCGCAAGATGTGCTCTTTGATTTTTTCCAGGCGTGAGAGGTACTCTTCTTTTGAAAATCGCTGCCGGATATCCAGAACTTGATGGGTGCCGATGTGCGAAGGTGCAGGCGTATGCAGGATTTGATCCAGTATTTGCTGGTGTTGCCCGAAGGCGCCGATGACCAGCTCATCTTTTTGCAGCATTAATACGACCTCGGGAACAAAGAAGTGAAGATCGGGAAAGCCAAGCGGGTCCGGGTTGGAAGAATGCAACGCTTCAATTTCGTCTTTTATATCATACCCCAGGTGTCCGAAACACCAGTCCTGTTGCTGCTGCACAAACAATTGGAGCTGCTGCAGCGCCTGTCCGGCATTGGCTTCCAGGCGATCATGACAACCGGCGGCCACAAGGCATTCGTAGCGCTGAGCTGTAAGATGGTATTGGTGATTGTCCAAAAAACAACAGATGTTATGCCGGGCAGACCAGTATAACATCTGTTGCTTTGTTTGTATCAGATCGTTTACACGAAAGGAACGATAAGTTCTTTTCAAGATCTCGTGTTAGAAGTCATCGTCTTCGTCATCGAAGCCGTCATCAAACAGCCCCATGTCTTTAAACTCATCATCAATGCCGAGGTCATCATCATCTTCTTTGCCTTTTTTGCCGCCTGAAGATTTCTTGGATTTAGATTTTGGAATATCAAATTCATCAAAATCAGGATCCCAGTTGTCGTCCTCATCGGGCTTATCCCAGTCGTCTTCTATTTCCACGTCCTCATCGTCGTCGTCATCCTCATCCTTTGATTTTTTTGCGCCTTTTTTTACAGGCTTTTCATCAAGATCAAAGTCTTCCTCATCATCCTCTTCTTCCTCTTTTTTAGATTTGGAGGCTTTACGAGGTTTTTCCTGCTCGTCTTTCGGAGCTGCTTTATCCGTCTTTTTTATTTTTTCAGATTTTGCCATAGTCTGAATGATTGATCCGTAAAATTTCTACGAGATTTTTAAATAGCCAAATATTTTCAAAGAAAATTTTTATTGTGCTGAAATACAGCAATTATCCAACAGGGATGATCTGTTCCCTTCCCGGGCCGTTCGACACATATTTTACATCCACTCCCAGGTATTGATTGATATGTTGTATATACTTTTTCATGGCGTCCGGGCAATCTTCCATTCCCTTCAATCCCGAAATATCAGTATTCCACCCGGCAAAACTCTCATATACCGGGTCTATGGTCACCTTTGTCATCTGGTACGGCACTTGTTTCTGCACCTTCCCGTTTACGCTGTATGCGCTGCATACTTTCAGCTCTTTGAATGAATCCAGCACATCCGCTTTGGTCATTACCAGTTGGGTCACACCGTTCACCATGCAGGCAAAGTTCAAAGCAACCAGGTCGATCCAGCCGCAACGGCGGGGACGCCCGGTGGTGGCGCCAAACTCGTTACCTATTTTCCGGAGCTGTTCTCCTGTATCATCGTGCAGCTCGGTGGGGAAAGGACCACTGCCGACGCGGGTGCAATATGCTTTAGTGACACCTATAACTTCTTTTATCTTTTGCGGGGGTACGCCCAATCCCGTACATACGCCGGCTGAGATGGTGTTGGAGGAGGTAACAAAGGGAAAGGTACCAAAATCCACATCCAGCATGCTTCCCTGGGCGCCTTCTGCCAGCACTTTTTTACCCTCGCGTATTTTCTCGTTGATAAAATACTCTCCGTTTACAATTTTAAATTTTCTCATGAATTCGATTCCCTCAAAGAACTCCTCTTCCCAGGCGGAAATGTCTTCGTTGAAATGCATGCTGTCCAGCAGCTTCTGGTGCTTCAGGCGAAGACGGATATACTGGGTTGTGAAGTTTTTGTCCAGGATATCCCCGACACGCAGCGCATTCCTGCCGGTTTTGTCCATATAGGCAGGCCCGATGCCCTTCAGCGTGGAACCGATTTTGTCGTTGCCTTTCAGCAGCTCCGATGCTTTATCCAGTGCCCTGTGGGTAGGCAATATCAGGTTGGTCCTTTCTGATATATAAAGATTTTTGGTATAGTCTACGCCAAATGCCGCTACTGTTTCGCATTCTTTTTTCAGTGTTACGGCGTCCAGCACCACACCATTGCCGATCAGGTTTACGATATTGTCGTGAAAGATGCCTGACGGGATCTGGTGAAGCACCACTTTTTTGTCTTTGACATACAGCGTATGTCCTGCATTAGGACCGCCCTGGAACCGGGCTATCAAGTCGTAATCAGATGCGAAATAATCTACTATCTTACCTTTGCCTTCATCGCCCCATTGCAGGCCTAATAATACATCAACCATTTTTTATCTTATTTGCAAGAGTGGCAAAAATAGAAGAATGCCGCCAATACGGAAAATAAATTGTCTGTGCCTTCGGGGAAATGCGTCCGGGCAGGCGTAACACCACCCGCCTGCTAAGGCCTGCGCTTTTATTAACGACATTTGTCTATCCCTGATTTTGCTGCAATGATAGTCCTCGCCGCAGGCGACTTCTCTCACCACAGGTAAATACATCCGGAAATTGCGACCTTGCAATAATTGTCGTTATTTGCGTTTATTCTTCTTATGGTAAAATGACGGTTGTGTATACAATAGAAAAAATATCCGGCATCGTTGGAGGAAAGCTGCTGCAGAATGGTGCTGCGGGGCAGGAGCATATTATTGAACATTTACTGACCGATAGCAGGAAGCTGGTGCATGCATCTTCCACGCTCTTTTTTGCCTTGCCGGGCACCCGGCGCAACGGTGAAGCGTATGTTGAAGAATTGTTTGAAAGAGGAGTATCCGGTTTTGTGGTTCCGATGGGCTTTCCGGCAGGTAATATACAGGCAGATTTCATCCTGGTGCCGGATGTGCTGGATGCATTACAGCAATTGGCTGCATTTCACCGGCGGCAGTTTGATATACCTGTTATCGCGCTGGCAGGCAGCAATGGCAAAACCATTGTAAAAGAGTGGCTATATCAACTGCTGGAAGAAGACTATCCTATAGTGCGCAGTCCTAAGAGCTACAATTCACAGGTAGGTGTACCGCTGAGTGTCTGGTTGATGAATGACACCCATCGCCTGGCCATCATAGAGGCGGGCATTTCGCAAAAAGGAGAGATGGAAAAGCTGCAAAGGGTCATCCGGCCTACGATCGGGGTATTTACTCACCTTGGAGATGCGCATAGCGAAAACTTTACCAGCCGCGAGGAAAAAGCAGGAGAAAAGGTAAAACTTTTCAGGGGAGCGGATTGGGTGGTCGCGAACGGAGATGAAAAAATAATAAAAAAATGCCTGCAGGATTTGCCGGTAACATGTTTCCTGTATGGGAGGGAGGAAGGAAATGCTGTGATTGTTTCTGCCGTACAGAAGAAAGGTGATCATACGGTCATCAGCCTGATTGTCAGCAATGACCAGGTTGGGGCAGACCTGGAAATTCCTTTTATAGATGACGCATCGGTTGAAAATGCAATCACCTGCGCATGCGTGCTATTGCGTTTGGGATATGACAAAGCGGAGATAGCCAGGAGAATAAAGCTGTTGCGTCCCGTCAGTATGCGGCTGGAAATGAAAAAGGGCATCAATAACTGTACGATCATCAATGACAGCTATGTTGCCGACCTGGATTCCTTGCGCATTGCCCTGGACTTTTTGCTCCAGGTAAAGCACCACGACCGGCGTACTGTAATTCTCTCAGATTTTGTAGAAACAGGACTGAGCCAGGCGGCGTTATATGGCGAAATTGCGGACCTTCTTCAACAAAAAGGGATACAACGTATTATCGCGGTGGGAGCGGATATCAGCCAGCATCGTGATCAGCTGGAAGCTGCCTGTGGAGAAGCTTTGTTTTTTACCGGCACAGAAGCGTTGCTGAAGCAATTTCACAGTATCCGTTTTCAGAATGAAGCCATACTCATAAAAGGTGCCCGTGCTTTTGCCTTTGAGCGTATCCATGCGTTGCTGGAGCAAAAAACACATCAAACTGTTCTCGAGATCAACCTGAGCGCTATCAGCCATAACATCCGGCAGATACAGCAGTTGCTCCGTCCAGAAACCAGGGTAATGGCAATGGTAAAAGCATTCTCTTATGGTGGCGGAGGCTTTGAGATCGCCAATACCCTGCAGTATAACAAGGTGGATTACCTGGCCGTTGCTTATACAGATGAAGGTGTGGAGCTGAGGAAGGCAGGGATACACCTGCCGATCATGGTGATGAATCCCGAAGAGAGCAGCTTTGCCGTTATGACGGAGCATTTCCTGGAGCCTGAAATTTTTTCTTTTAATATCCTGCATGCTTTCCGGCAATACCTGCAACAGCAGGGACTGCAGCATTATCCTGTACATATCAAGATAGACACCGGTATGCACCGTCTCGGCTTCGAAATGAACGAAGCAGAGAGCCTTGCCGTTATGCTGGTAAAAGAAAACCTGTTTTCTATTCAGTCTGTTTTCAGTCACCTGGCGGGAAGCGAGGACGCGGAGCTGGACTATTTTACGAAGTCACAGGCAGATGTTTTTACGCGTGCATGTGACACGCTGCAACAATATCTGCCTTACCGGTTTCTGAGGCATATTTCCAATTCAGCGGCCATCATACGGCATCCGGATCTGCAGCTTGATATGGTAAGGCTGGGAATTGCCATGTACGGCTTGCCACCCCGGAGCCACCTGGAATTAAAGGAAGCGGCTACGCTGAAAACCACTGTTGCGCAGATCAAAAAAGTACCGGCCGGCGATACGGTCGGGTATAACAGGTGCGGACAGCTGCAGAAGGAAAGCATGATTGCCACCATCAGGATCGGGTATGCTGATGGCTACAGGAGAGCTTTCAGCAATGGAGTAGGGAAGGTGTATATCAACGGTTACCCGGCGCCGGTAGTAGGTTGCATTGCTATGGATATGACCATGGTGGACATTACCGGTATACCGCACGTAAAAGAGAATGATGAGGTGATCGTTTTCGGAAAAGAGCTGTCGGTGATGGAGCTGGCACGGTGGGCTGAAACGATTCCCTACGAGATCATGACCGGCATATCACAAAGGGTACAGCGGCTGTACTTTGAAGAGTAATAATGATCCGTTATCGGTAGAGCAAATGGGTTCCGAACCCGGTATGCAAAAAATCAGCGCTATCAGCGAAAATAATCCGCGTGGATCTGTGGGATATAAATCCCCATGCTGGCGCCAGTCTTCCGCAGGATGACTTGTGCCCCATAGTTTTACCGGACTGTGTCCGGGTTAGGAACGGTTATGCCCTGATGCAATCAGGGCGAATTTTTGTGACACAAGTGATCTGCAGGCAGAACACTTGTGTCAGGGTTCGTACTGGAGCGGTTACGGATGTGTTGATCAATTCACGGATTGTCAGGTGAGACTGCTTCTTCTGCTGCAATATTTCATTCCACTTACATCATCATGGGCCGGTATCGCAGGAATGCCAAATGGGAACCCAAGGACCCGTACCGGGCGGAAGTAGTGTCATGTCAAACAGGAATTTTCATTTGAGGTCTCCCGCAGATTCCGCTGAATTCCGCAGATAATCAAAGCCTTCTGCGCTTATTTGCAAAATCAGCGGGAAATATTATCCGTCGTTTTATCGTAGACATGACAGCAGTGGTCTTTCTCCTATCGCAACACCATCTGCCTGTCTTTATCCAGGCGCAGCAGGATAAATATCATAATACTGAAAGTAACCAGGGAAAGCCCTCCGTAGCTTACAAAGGGCAGCGGGATGCCGATCACAGGCGCCAGCCCCATCGTCATGCAAAGGTTGATGGCAATATGAAAAAACAGTACGGATGCCACGCCGTAGGCATAACAACGGCTGAATACGCTTCGCTGCCGCTCGGCAATGGTAACGATCCGCATCAGCAGCGACACATAGATGAGTATGAATATCACGCTGCCGACAAAGCCAAAACCTTCCCCGATGGTACAGAATATAAAATCCGTCCTTTGCTCAGGCACAAAAGCATACCGTGTCTGTGTTCCTTTCAACAGTCCTTTTCCGGTAAGTCCGCCGCTACCGATAGCGATCTTGCTCTGGCGGACATTATAATCGTCGGAGCCCGATTTTTTCGGCGTCGTGTTTTTTTCAATATCGGCTCTTGCGGCTTCATCCTTGGGGATATAGTCTTTGCCGATGGTGTCGTAAATACGTTTTACCTGGTAAGGCTTCAGCACGTGATCAAATACAAACGGCACCGCAAATCGCTGTACGCCCACACATACCCCCCATATTGCTATTATGATATATAATACGGAACGCTGGCGTTTGACCTGCCTGCGCAGCAGGTAAATGACCAGGACCATGATGCCGGTGAGGATCAATGCCAGGATATTGGGATCTACCAGTAGAGTGGCTACTACCAGCACTGCCAGCGAAAACCCGATCACCAGGACCACCCCGGGCAAGCCTTCCCGGAACATGACCAGGAAAAAAGAAAAATACACAAGGGCCAATCCTGTTTCGCTTTGCATGATCGCCAGCAGGGCAGGCGCCACCACAAGCGCTGCAGCAATCGCCTGCGATTTGGTATTGGAAAAATGAGTATCGATCCTGGAAATATATTTTGCCAGCGCCAGGTTGGTAAATACGATGCATAACTGTATAGGTTGCAACTGGAAGCTGTTGCCGAAGCGGATGATCGATTCCGTACCCTTGATATTGGAGTGAAACGGAAATACCAGCAGCAGCAGGATGATACCGAATACATACCATAAATTGGCTGTGGCGGTAAAAAATTTACTGTCGGTCAGGATGATTGCCGTGCCGATGATCAGCGAAGCAATAAAAAAGAACGCCTGTTTGCTGTAATCCGTTTTAAAAGAGAGAAAAGTCCTGGTGATATCATCTCCTTCACTATAGGTGGTGGCAAAAATACTCGTGATGCCGACAAGGCACAGCAGGATGTACAGCCACAACAGCAGGCTGTCAATACCTCTTGATATGTCAGAACGTCCCCTCATTTTTGCTTCTGAATTGTTGTTTGTTATCAATAGCATACGATCCGCGTACCAACGGCTCTTTTGTTGAAGGCTTTTCTTTTTTCAGGTTGCCCGTAGACAGTGCCGGTTGTTTATCTTCCGCTTTTACGGTGAAGCCTCTCAGGTACTTTTTGATATAGCTGCTGTCTTTTCTCAGGTTAAACCAGTAAAAAGCTCTTGTGGAATCTGCTATATATTGCCTTCTTTTCAGGTAAGAAGGCATCAGGTTGGTGCCGGCTATGCGTTCCACGTCCTTCATCCTTTCTGTCCTGATGGTATCGTTCAGGTATTTTTCGATCATGAATGATGCGATAGGGGCTGCCCAGGTAGAGCCGAATCCTGCATTTTCCACTGCTACGGCAATGGCTATTTTGGGGTTTTCCCTGGGGGCAAAGCAAACAAACATGGAGTTGTTAGGCAGCTTGATCCTTTTTCCGTCCAGGATGGTATATTTTTCAGCAGTACCCGTTTTGGCACAGATGGAAATACCCGGTATTTTAGCGCTCCGGGCAGTACCGAACTCTACCACATCCTGCATGCCTGCATGTATAGCTTCGTAAGCTTCGTTTGAAATATGGGTCAGCGCTTCCTGTTTTTCCCGGAACCGGTTCATGATAGAGTCTCCGCCTGTTTCATTCTCTATCTCCTTTACAAAGTGAGGTGTATAATAATATCCTTTGTTAGCAATTACGCACATGGCGTTTGCCAGCTGCACAGGAGTAACCTGCATTTTGTCCTGCCCGATACCAAGCGTGACATTCGTGCAGGAATTCCATTGGTTGCGGTATACCTTATTATATAAGGTTGTATCCGGTATATTGCCGGGCAGCTCGTTGGGAAGGTCAATGCCCAGCTTTTCACCCCAGCCGAAGGCATTCATGTATTCCTTCCAGCGGTCGTACCCCCTTTTGGTGTTCCTGTCCCGGCTGTTGTCCAGTGTCATCCGGTATATCTGGCAGAAGTAAGAATTGCAGGAATTGGCCAGGGCCAGCCGAAGATTGGCAGCATGCCCGGGATTGCTGTGCTCGCAGCGGATCACCTTCGAGCATCCGTGATAGGCTCCGCCGCAGCCCATACCAAATGATGGTGTGATAAGACCCATATCGAGCGCCACCAACCCGCCTACAGGCTTGAACGTAGAGCCAGGCTCATATAAGCCGCGGGTAGCCCTGTTCATTAGCGGGGCTGATACATCCAGGGCCAGCCGGGCGTAGTTTTTCTGCCGGTTGCTGCCTGCCAGCTCGTTGGGATCTATTACCGGGCCGGATACCATTGCCAGTATACCCCCGGTTTGCGGATCGATGGCCACTACACTGCCTACTTTATTGGCCATCAGCTTTTCCGCCAGTTGCTGCAGTTCAATATCGAGATAAGTATGCAGGTTTCTGCCGGCAATAGCCGCCGTATCGTATTTACCGTTTTCCCAGGATCCCTGGATACGGTTCTTATGGTCTCTCACCAGGTATTGTACCCCACGCTGTCCCATGAGCACCGGCTCATAAAACTGCTCCATTCCCGAACGTCCCACAAAATCCCCCATCTGGTAAAAGTTGTTGCTCTTCCGGATGATGGCCGTGTCTACCTCTCCGATATCCCCGAGCAGGTGAGCCGCAGCTTTGTAAGGATAAGTACGGATGGGGCGTTCTATCAGGTTAAAGCCCGGGAACTGCCAGATATTTTCTTCCAGCTTTGCCTGCAGCTCTAATGAAAGCAGTCCTTCAAAAACAGAAGGACGGTACATGCCGCCTTTAATAACTGCGGCGACGATCCTTTTACGGAATTCGGACGTATCAATATTCAACAGGGAACATAAGTGGCTGGTATCTACTCCTTTTATTTCGTAGGGGGTAACCGTCAGGTCATATATAATAGTATTGTTCAAAACTGGGCGCCCTTTTCTGTCGAAAATAATGCCCCGGTCCGGATACACCACTTTCTTAAAAACGGCATTATCCATAGCCTGTAATTTGTATTGATCGGAGAAAACCTGCAATACAGACAGGCGGATCACTATTATCAGAAAAGTGATCCCGAAAATCAGTCGTATTACATTTTGCCTCGATTGGTTAAATACAGACATGGCTGCAGACTATATATTGGTCTTGAATTTTTGTTTCCTGTAAAAAAGCCCTTCAGTAATAAGGATCAGTAAAAAGCTAACGCCGGTTGTCGCGATAATCTTGCCTGTGAGGTAAAGGAAATTTTTCAACTGTAACCATTCCAGGAAAACCAGCCAGGAATTGTGTGCCAGTGACAGCACAAATGCATATACCATATATTGTGACCACCCCATGCTGGAGGGAGCCGGTGACGTATAGTTAAAGCCGGAGTCTTCTTTTGAGATCAGGATATTGATCACAAAAGGACGCAGATAGGCTACCAGGCAGCATGCGGCGGCATGCAGTCCGGGTGTTTTCAAAAAATAATCCAGGCTGAGCCCGTAAATAAAGCCAATAAAGGTGAGTGCCGGCCGGGATGTTCTGTAAGGTAACCAGAGAATGAACAAAAAATAGAGATATGGCGTTATGAACTGGTGCAGCGGTGGGATCTTATTCAGAATGAACACCTGCACCAGGATGAATATGATAGCACGTAATATGTTTTTAGGTAGATCACCCATGCTCGGTCTTATTTAGGATTGGTTTTTTCCAGCGCATCCTGCTCTTCCTTCTGCAAATTACGCACTACGTACACAAACTGTATATTATAGAAATTTGCCAGCGGCTTTATCTTCAATATGTAGAAGTTGCTGCTGGGCTGTTCCGTTATCTCGCTTATAATGCCTATGGGGTAGTTTGCAGGAAAGGTAGAATACAGGCTGGTAACAACCGTATCACCCTTTTGAACCGCTATACTTTTGGGAATGTTCTTAAAAATAAGCTCCTGGGGATCCCTGCCATCCCATTCCACCCTGCCGGTTTCACCTGTTTTCTGCAGGCTGGCGCTTACACCCGATTGCGAATGCAATAAGCTCATAACGGTTGCCATGTTCTTGCTTACATTTACTACGGTACCCACAATTCCTGAGGGACTGATCACCGACATGTCTTTGCTCACTCCCTGCGCATAACCACGGTTAATAGTGATATAGTTGTTTTGAGAGGTCACGGAATTGTTGATCACCCTGGCGGCATAGTACTGGTATTTCCTGTATTGTTCTATTGAATCTACCCGTATGCTGTCAATTACCGTGGTAGCAGAGGAGTCTGGTATATCAAAATCCTTTTTCAGCAGGTTTTTCAGACGTGTATTTTCCTCCATCAGCTCAACATTGGCTTTCCGCAGGGAAAAATAACCTTCCACGTTGCTGTACCGCTGGTTGACAAAACCTGTTACTTCTCCGGCCACCCCCATGAATACGGCTTCGTGAAACCTGTTGTAGTGAAAAAGCATATAGCAGGCTATTACCTGCAACGTTAAGAAGAAGATTAAATTGAAGTATTGCCTGATTTTTAAGAAAACATTACGCACTTGGGTATTTTTTTGCTAATTCTACAGCATATTGACAGCTTCCACAGGTAATCATGTAGAATCAGGAACAGGTTTTACACTTATCTCATCACAAACGGATAACGCTGGTAGTTTTTGAGCGCAATACCCGTGCCCCTAACCACGCTTTTCAGCGGATCATCTGCTACGTGCACCGGCAGCTTGATCTTCTGGCTCAGCCTTTTATCCAGTCCTCTTAAAAGAGCGCCGCCCCCGGTGATGTATATACCCCTTCTGTAGATGTCCGATGCCAGCTCGGGAGGTGTGGTTTCCAGGGCTTTCAGGATGGCTTCCTCGATTTTAAAAATACTTTTATCCAGGGCTTCGGCTACCTCCTGGTAGCTGACCATAATTTGTTTGGGGATACCTGTTACCAGGTCGCGACCGTTTACCGGAAGATCATCCGGCGGCGCATCCAGGTCTTTCATAGCAGCGCCGATCTGTATCTTGATCTGTTCGGCCGTTCTTTCACCGATCAAAAGGCTGTGATAACGGCGCAGCGCTTCCATAATATCTGCTGTAAATTCATCTCCGGCGATACGGATGGACTGATCACACACAATACCTGCCAGCGCAATCACCGTGATGCCGGTAGTACCACCGCCTATATCCACGATCATGTTTCCAACGGGTTCTTCCACATCAATGCCGATACCCAGGGCTGCCGCCATGGGCTCATGCAGCAGGTAAACTTCTTTAGCACCCGCCTGCTCGGAACTGTCGCGTACAGCGCGTTTTTCTACTTCGGTAATGCTGGAAGGGATGCAGATCATCATCCGCCAGCTTGGAGGAAACAAAGGTTTTTTGGGATAGATCATTTTGATCAGTTCCCGTATCATCAGCTCTGCAGCATTAAAATCAGCAATTACACCGTCCTTCAACGGACGAATGGTACGGATGCTTTCATGGGTTTTTTCGTGCATCATCAATGCCTTTTTACCCACAGCAAGCACATTTTTAGGGTTATTCCTGTCCAACGCTATGATAGAAGGCTCATTTACAACTATTTCTTCATTATGAATGATCAGCGTGTTTGCTGTGCCTAAATCAATAGCTATTTCCTGTGTAAACCAACTAAATAGACCCATAATTGATATTGGAATATTGTTCTTTAAAAAAATTTTTCAAAGTTGTTGTAAATAATTGGAACTACAACGACAAAACCTTGATTTTTATTGACTTTGGGAGAAATAATTTTTTTTTATATAACCCTCTGGCGCTTTTCGTATATGCCCTGAGCAAAAAGCCGTAAATAAAGGCTAATAAAACTCGTATCCTATGTCTGGCCGGAAATAGATCCCGTCAAAATCAATGATCTCCAGGTTTGCCTGCGATTTGCCGGCCGCTGTTTTAATATCGTCTGCAAAAGAGGTGATGGTCAATACCCTTCCCCCGTTGGTCACGATCTCTCCATTTTCTTTTTCCACGGTACCGGCGTGAAAAACCAGGGTTTCTTCCGGATCGATCAGCTCCAGCCCATCAATGACCTTACCCTTTTCATAATCGCCGGGGTAACCGCCGCTCACTGCAACCACAGTTACCGCTTTCCTGTTATCTGCCTCCATCTGCACGGTATCCAGCGTTTGCGTTTCCACTGCTTTAAACAGTGCTACAATATCATTTTTCATGCGGGGGATCACCACTTCCGTCTCAGGATCGCCCATCCTGCAATTGTATTCTATTACAAAAGGTTCGTCGCCTACTTTGATCAACCCGATGAAGATAAAGCCCCTGTATTCGATATTTTCCTTTTGAAGTCCTTCTACGGTTGGCTTTACTACTCTTTGTATTACCTTTTCCATGAAAGTGGCATCTGCAAAAGGCACGGGACTCACAGCACCCATGCCGCCCGTATTCAGGCCTGTATCTCCTTTGCCTATTCTTTTATAATCTTTTGCTTCCGGCAACAGCACATAGTTTTTGCCGTCGGTCAGCACAAACACACTCATTTCTATGCCGGATAAAAACTCTTCAATCACCACTTTCTTGCTGGCATCGCCGAATTTTGACTGTTGGATCATCAGTTCAAACTCCGCTGCTGCCTCTACCGGGTTCTGGCAGATAATAACGCCTTTACCTGCCGCCAGTCCATCTGCCTTCAGCACAATAGGGGTAGCGTGCTGCTGAATATAATTTACGCCTTCCTCGTAGCTGCTGCTGTCAAACTCCCTGTATTTTGCCGTTGGAATATGGTGGCGCTGCATGAATTCTTTCGCGAATGCCTTGCTGCCTTCCAGTTGTGCGCCGTGCTGCGAAGGTCCGATCACGGTAATATGCTTCAGTTGCGGATCATTCTGAAAAAAGTCATACACTCCTTTTACCAGCGGCTCTTCAGGGCCCACCACTACCATGTCGATCTTATTGTCCAGACAAAATTTCTTTTGTGCTTCAAAATCTGAAACACCCATGTCGACATTGGTACCACAGTTGCCGGTGCCGGCGTTTCCCGGAGCAATGTATAAGTTTTTGCAGAATTTGCTTTTGCTTATTTTCCAGGCCAATGCATGTTCTCTTCCCCCGGATCCAAGTAATAAAATATTCATTCGGTTTCTTTTATCTGCTGTTTGCGAAGCACTGCTCAAATCCGCTGCAGGGATATGATCACAGGCGTTTTATGGATAAAAATGGTTTTGAAAATGAGCTGCGAAATTAGAACGATCCGGGCTTAAAGGCAATTAATTTTATGAACAGGAGGTATAAAAAAAATATCCTTAAAAATATTGTACTATATTGAGGCTTGTCCGGTAACAAAACGAGATTAATGAATTCATCTGTGTCTGCTAAACACCCCAAAGGGCTCTATATCCTGTTTGCGACCGAAATGTGGGAGCGCTTTTCTTTCTACGGGATGAAAGCGCTGCTGATCTTTTATCTAACAAAATATCATCTCTTTACAGATACGGCAGGCAACCTGCTGGTGGGCAGTTATGCTGCGCTGGTGTATGCCATGCCGGTGCTGGGGGGCTACCTGGCAGACAAATACCTGGGCTTTCGCAAGGCAGTGACGTTTGGCGCAGTTTTGCTGGTGCTGGGGCATCTCGGGATGGCCTACGAGGGGCATCCGGCACAGCAGGCAGGCGGAGCGGTACAAAGGGATGAAGCGGCCCTGCAGGTGTTTTACTTTTCGCTTTCTTTAATTGTAATGGGAGTCGGCTTTCTAAAAGCCAATATCTCCTCTATTGTGGGAGAGCTCTATGATAAGCAGGACACCCGTAAAGACTCCGCTTTTTCTATTTTTTATATGGGCATCAACCTGGGCTCTTTCCTGGCGACCATTATTTGTGTCTGGCTGGGGGAAACCTACGGCTGGGGATACGGCTTCGGAGCGGCGGGAATTGGCATGCTGATCGGTCTGCTGGTTTTTACAGGCGGGAGGCGTTACCTGATGGGGAAGGGAGAACCCCCTGACCCGGAAGCGCTCCGTAAGAAAGTAGGAGGCATTTTTACTACAGAAACGTTTATATATACCATGAGTGTGCTGGGAACGCTTGTTGTATGGCAGATGATCCAGCGGCATAGTGTTGTAGAGGTGCTCCTGCTTGCGTCCGGTGTGTTGTCGTTGATATATATAGTGTGGTATGCAATGGCAAAGTTGGATAAAATATCCCGCGACCGGTTGCTGGCATTGACCATCCTGATACTTTTTTCGATTGTCTTCTGGTCATTGTTTGAGCAGGCATATACGTCGCTTAATCTGTACGCAGACAGGGTGATCAACCGCAATGTATTCGGGTTTGAATTTAAAGCCGGCCAGGTACTCAGTCTGAATTCATTGTTCATTATCGGCTTTGCTCCTGTATTTGCGTGGTTATGGCTGAAGCTCACAAAAATGAATGCGAATCCGAATGCCGCCGTAAAATTTGCGATAGCGCTTTTACTGGCAGGGCTGGGTTTCGGCATGCTGGTATGGGGAGACGCCGTGTCCGGCGACGGGAAGGTGGCAGTCATCTTTCTGGTGCTCACTTACCTGCTGCATACCTTCGGAGAGCTTTGCCTGTCGCCTGTCGGACTGTCCAGTGTTACCAAGCTGTCCCCGGAAAAGATCGTAGGGTTTATGATGGGTGTATGGTTCCTGGCCACTGCCGGATCTGAATATATTGCCGCTTTGCTGGCTAATCTTGCCAGCATCGATCTTTCAGAAGACAAAGTGGGTGACCTGGCGCATGCAAAAGCAGCTTATAATTATTTATTTACAGTAATGTTTTATACCGGCATAGCATCGGGTTTATTGTTACTGGTATTATCTCCCAGGATCAGGAAAATGATGCATGGTGTAAAATAACTCTAAAACCTACCGAATATGGCAAATGAAAATCCGCAGGTCTCCCCTAACCAGGACCCGACCGAAGTTTTTTTTCAATCGAAAGTATTGGGACACCCTTCAGGATTATTCGTCCTGTTTTTTACTGAAATGTGGGAGCGGTTCTCATTTTACGGGATGCGGGCTTTGCTGGTTATGTTCCTGACATCCGCATTACTGGATGGCGGATGGGGCTGGAGCCGCGAACAGGCAATGGCATTGTTTGGTTCTTATGTCGGGTTGGTGTATCTCTCTACCATGCTGGGTGGTTATTTTGCTGATAAAGTGATCGGTTACAGGTGGGCGGTAGTAACAGGTGCTTTGCTGATGACACTCGGTCACGGATCCATGGCTGTGGAAACTCCTTTCTTTATATACCTCGGGCTGATATTGCTTGTTTTCGGCAATGGCTTTTTCAAGCCCAATATGACGTCTATCATTTCAGAAATGTATAAGAACCGCCCGGAAAAGAAAGATGGTGCTTATACGATCTTTTATATGGGGGTGAACTCCGGCGCTTTCTTCGGTATTCTCCTGTGTGGTTATCTTGGTGAAAAGGTCGGCTGGAGCTGGGGTTTCGGACTGGCTGGTGTTTTTATGCTGTTTGGATTACTGCAGTTCTGGCTGGCGCAGGATATATTTGGGAACATCGGGTTAAAACCGGTAAAAAAGCCGGCGGATGCAGCACAATTGCATACTGCTGCATCTGATAAGCTCAATCCTTTCCCGGCATGGCAGCTGTTGCTGATCGGGATCATGGTTGCATTAGGATTGGTCTGGATCATTTTTGAACCTGCTAAAATTATTTCGAACGGAGAAGTGGATATTTTCAACTTTACCGTCGCCGGGATAAGCGGTAACAACTTCACCATACTCGTAGCATTGGTGTTGTTTGTAATATTGCTGGTGTACCGGCTGACAAAATACACCCCTCTTGTACGCGATAAAATGATCGCCGTTTCCTTTTTTGCATTCCTGACCATATTTTTCTGGGCCATATTCGAACAGGCTCCAGGCAGCCTGACGATCTTTGCAAGGGATTATACCAATCGTGTACTGGAGGGTAATGCGGGGCTTACGTTTAAAGTAGTGAATGCTTTGATCACAATTGTTCCGCTCGGCATCATCAGCTGGGTGCTGTTAAAGCTATTCGGGCAAACTTTTAAGAAGTACGCGGTATCCAATATTATTCTCGGTGCCAGCTTTGTGATTGTCTGGGGTATTGCTATCTGGATGCTGACCAATCAGTTCCGCGAAAAATCGCTGGAGGTGCCTGCCTCCTGGTTTGGAACGTTAAACTCTTTATTTATCATCAGTCTTGCTCCCATATTTTCCAAATGGTGGGAAAGCAAATATAACCCTACTGCCAATGCCAAATATGCGATCGGGATGTGTTTATTGGGTATTGGCATGGCTTGCGTAGCAGTCGGTGCCACGGGTATCGAACCCGGCGCTAAAACGGCTTCCGTGAGTATGGTGTGGCTGATATTGGTTTATTTGTTTCACACTATGGGTGAGTTGTGTATTTCACCTGTAGGGCTTTCTTATGTCAGCAAACTGGTGCCTGCCAGGATGATCGCAATCATGTTCGGAATATGGTATCTCGCTGTAGCGATCGGGATGAAAGGGGCTGCAAAATTTGGCGAGAACGTAGACAAGATCGCAGAAGACAACGGCATCAGCTATTTCTTCTGGATGCTTACCATTGTGTCTGTTGTTATCGGGGTGGTGGCTGTTGTCTTTGCACCGGTCATCCGTAAGCTCATGCACGGAGTAAGATAATTGGCCGGCTGTGCAAATGTTCCTGGCGCCAGTCTTCCGAAGGATGACTTGTGTTCCAAAGTTTCACCCTATCCCTGGCGCAAGTGTTCGGCTTGCCGGTCACTTGTGTCTTATAATCTACCACTGATTGTATCAGGGTTGGGTACAATAAATTATCTGGCGCCGATTTAGTCGCATAGCTTGCTGTTATTATTTGTTTTCATGGAGCCTGCTGGCAGTTTGCTCACAAGTGACCCGTAAACAAATGGAGCATCAAAAAAAGCAACATTGTGTCACAGGTCAGCTTTGTCGCAACCCATCGCCGCAAACCTGCCAGATAATAATGGTGTTTTCCATAGGTCGCTAAAAAGTTGATATCAGCCCGCCTTCTTTAGAGCGCTTTCTTCTGAACCAGGGTTGTCTTCCTTTCCCATCTTTTTCAAAACACGCAGGTGTGATACAATGCCGCCCCAATAAGAAGTTTGGTTAGGTGTAATGCCATGTGCTTCCAGGATACGGTATAAGATCATATTCAGCCTGGGGTAATACACATGATGCACGTGCGGGAACAGGTGATGCGCAATATGATTGTTAAATCCGCCAAGGATGAAGTTAGCAGTATGACTAAAAGGATGCATATCATTGGAGCTTTTCACCTGATTCATCAGCCAGGAAGTATTGATGTATCCCTTGTCGTCTGTCTCCGGGTAAGTTGTTGACTCTACATGGTGTGTCATGAAGAAGGTGAACAACAGGAACAATGACTGCACCAGGTGCATGCACAGGAACCCCGTCAATACTATATACCAGGGCTGTTGCGAGCATATCATGGGCAATACGATCAACAGCGATATATACACGGTCTTTTGTATCCAGAAGGACAGGTGATACCTGAATCCTTTTTTCTCCTCATATATATCGGACCCAAATAATATCACAAAATCTTTTATAAATACCCAAAAGAGAGAGTAGGTGGTGTACAGAAGCGGTGCATAAATATGCTGGTAACGGTGATACCAACAGTGCGTGCTGCCCGGCGTTACACGGATCAGGTGGGTGATCTGCAGATCCGAATCATATTCCTCCACGTTCGGTGCATAGTGATGGGAGTATACGTGTCGTTTTTTCCAGGCTTCTGCATGTGCCCCCACAATGGTATAGATAAAGACAAAGCCGGCATGGTTGAACTGTTTGCGCTTAAAGACCGTGTTATGTGAAAAATCGTGCGAAAAATTGAAGGCGAACAACAGGGCTATTAAACCGTATGCTACGAAACAGATACAGAACCAAACAGGACTTTCGATCCTGTATAACAAATAATATGCAAACACTGCTGCCGGAAAATAGAAGAAGAATTTTATCCAAAGCATGGTTCTGAACCAGCTATTGTCAACAGGCAGCCCGGCATTTACCGACTGCTGTATAAGCTTTAACAGGCGGCTGTCTTCTGCAATATGGATGTGTTTGTCTCTCATATCAGGGTGGTTTAGATATTCCAGTTAATAAAAGGGAGTTTTCTTTTTTCATTTATATTCCATAGTCCGACTTGCAGTCCTTTATGTTGCTTGCTTGTATTGAATAAACCTATTTGTAAGCCATGATGGTTACCGCTGAAGTTGTAAATACCTACCTGTATGCCATTTGATAGCTGTGCTTTGTTTTGAGAAGAAAATTGCAGCCCGTTTACTTCATACGCTACGCTGAATATACCTCCCAACTGTATACCGTTATGATTTTCCGCATAGTTCAATGCCATAGAGGCAGACAGCCCATTTACTGTTCTGTTCAGCTGACCAAAATATCCAAGGGAAATACCATTGGTATTACAGGCGCAGGTGGTGCCCAGCGGAGAAAGAACGATTCCGTTCACACGGGAGGTGGCAGGCATGCTGATCGCCTGTTTGTGCTCTTCTGCATTGACTGAAACAGGTAGCCTGGGCGCTAAGCCAAGCAGCAATCCGGCGCCGGGGATTTCTATCTTTAAGCCGTTGGTGTTGCTTCTTTGATCAGGAAAACTTACCAGTCCTGCTGAGATACCTTTGATAGTGGTATTGGGTTTGTGATAGGTCCCCACAGGAAAAACATTTTTATATTCCTGGGCGTGGGTGGTCAAAGCAATAAGTAATAAGGCGGAGATAGACGCGGCTGACAGCAGTTTTCCGGAACGGTATACCCGTGGTGTAATTTCCTTTTGTCTGCCCATCGCTTTCAGGAAACGGAAATGGGCAGCGAGAGACTCCCTATATGGCATTTCCATGTAAGTAATGCCGTGTTTGGCAGCCAGTCTCCTGAAAATGGGCAGTATCTCCAGGTAGTGCACATGACTGATATTCGGCAGCAGGTGATGGAGCGCATGCGCATTAAACCCACCCAGCGTCCAGTTAAAGAAAATACTGTCTGCATTATAATCAACAGAAGTACACATCTGCAATTTGGGCCAGCTCATCTGCAGTTGGTTCTTTTCGTCCGGTTCCGGATGGGATACATAGTCGGAAAGATGCGAAACACCCAATACTGCTACGAATAACCAGGAAATCATAAAATGGTTGAGCAGGAATACCAGCAACACAATTTTCCACCCGAACGGCAATATCATGATGGGCAGCACGATCATATATCCAATATACAGGAGCTTGAACAGCACCAGCTTTGCTATTTCTTTCGGTGGTATCTCAATTGTAATGGTCCGGCTGCTGTAGTTGAATATCATCAGTGTTTCGCGGAAGAGGAACCAGTTGAGTGAATACAGCAGGTAAAGAAACGGGGCGTAGATATGCTGGTAGCGATGGAACCATTGCAGGGGCTGTGTGGCAGTCATCCGGAACACAGGGTTATTCAGCACATCTATGTCACTGCCTTCTATATTGGTGTACAGGTGGTGCGATTCGTTGTGGTTCTTTCCCCATACATAGGCATTATTACCCTGCAGGTTAAAGCTGAGGGAAAACAATACCCTATTCCAGAACCTGGATTTTACTGCTACGCCATGTGCCGCATCGTGTGAAATGTTGAAGGCTGTCAGCAGCACGCTCAGTCCCATTAAAAGATAAAAGCAGAAAAAAGGGAGGCTGCTGCTGGTGGTGATCATCAACGCATAAAAGATGCATACAAGCCCGAAATAGAGTATG
>CAKSVK010000032.1 GCA_934502905.1 uncultured Chitinophagaceae bacterium | reverse complement strand
TGCTACCGGTTTTGATCACCTGCCATTCCGCACCAAAACTTACCCCCAACTGGTTGGCATTACTACTGACATCCAGCAATGAAAAAAGCTCGTTCCTGGTGCCCACGCCGGCATCCCACATATCTTCCAGGTCCCTGCCCAGCTTCACCAGCTCTTCCGGCTGGTATATTTCTTTTTCATTCTTTTTGAACCCGGCCAGCAGGTTGTCGTTCATTTCCGGTTGTGGCATCACCGAAACACCGCCGGGTATCTTATCTATTACTTCCGGCAGGAACTGATCTGAACTTATTTTACCGGCAGTACGAAGATTGCTGAAGATCACAGACTTTGCCGTTATCCGGCTCCTTACCGGTGCGACAATGGTCCTGGCTTTGGTAACCGAACTCCTGGCAGACCTCCTGGCTTTTTGTACGGGCTTGTTTTCCGGCAATTCCAGCAGCGCCGGCAATTCGGCACCTCCAAAATAAAAATTCACATTCACGTCATCCAGCTCACCATCTTCAATGAATGTGATAAAACAAATGAGCAGGCTGTTTAAACCCGCTGCGCCCGCCACCTGTTCGTACCTTTCCTTGTAGCCACGTCTCAAACCCAATTTGGCCACATAAGGATCCGGCAAAATGGGCAGGTATTTATATAAGGTAAAAGCGAGTATACAGTTTCCCCGCCTGACACTTATCATGTCTTCCCCACACTCGCCTATCAGGATAAATGTCCTGACCGGCGATACGGTAAACAATGCATTCTCAAGGGCGATTGAATGTAATTTTATTGCAGGCGCCAATACAGCGGTATTGGTTGTGTCTGCCAGCACATCGTCTTCCATCAGCAGCATTCTCCGGCCGTTTTTGCCGGCAGAAAGCATTAGAACAGCAGATGATGATTCCACCTTAAAAGGAGCACCGTCCACTTTTACCGGACGGTCGGTATATATCACAGCAGCACAAAAAATGCTCACCAGCTCAGTGACATTGCTGTTGATAATACATATGAGGGGTGATTTTTTAAGCAGCCGGGTATCGGCCATGGTTCCGTGCGGGTTCAACTTATCGGTCCAGAGCTCAAAATGATGTGTGGCGCCCAGCCCGTCTGCCTCCAGGTCAATGATGCTGATCTCTCCCGGCTTGCCCGCAATGGCCGGCTTCATTAACCGGATATCTTCCTGCTCCAGACCAGTCCAGCTTAAACGCAATCCATTTCCGCACTGCAACATCACTCCGCCGTTTCCCGACACAGTCACAGGGCTGGTTATATTCAATACCGCGGTAGGCAACGCCCAGAAGGATTTTTCAATGCCGGCACTTTCAGCAATGCCAAGCCACGGACTTTTATTCGTTGAAATAGAGAACTGTCCTATATCTGCTTTCCAGGGTATCAGCAAAGCGCCGTTCACATACGTCACCGCCAGGTTGTTTGCCGGTGTAAAGTTGAACATGATAGGTTGTCCGAACATGATACAGGAAGCCGGAGTAACCTGGGTAATTGCTGCTTTGCCGTTCTGCCATGAGAATGACCAGGTTTCCGGCAAAAAATATTGTGCATCCCTTGCATCTGTTCCGCAGGGAGCATTCTCTGCGCTGTTGGCATCTTCCTGTTGCACCAATTGCAGTGACATTTCAAAACGGCTGCCGGCGCCGAGGGTAATATGGTTGTTCTGCAATGTAGGCTTGGCACTCAGGGTAAGCGTGCCGCTCTTTACCTGCACACCAACGAAATGATCAGCGGGTGCGCCATTCGAAAACATCTTTGCATGTATCCATACGCTGCCGGCGGAGATCCTGTAAGATGTAAGCAACTGCGCGGGCTGCAAGATCCCCCTGAGCGTTGTCTTAAACAATAAAACCGGCTGTGTGCCATGATAAATGGTGATGAGCTTTTCTACCCGGTAGACGTCGATCCATATCTCGCGCCCTTCATTGTTCAAAAAAGGACCATAGCTCTGGCTGGGAGATATGCCTGCCGCCCAATCGGGCTTACTGCCGGCCATAGAAGCGTTCAGTACAGGCACACTTCTCACAAAAACATTTTCCGACGCTGCCGTATCAGGCTTAATATTGCCCACTATCCTGGATGTAATAGCGTCGATGCTTTTAAGCGTTTCTTCCTTTATGGCCTGCCGGTCGTAAAGACTGGCTTTATAAAATAATTGTTCAGCACCTGTATCTTCTACCGGCTGATTGATCAATGACGATGCTACTATTTTCCTGGCTTCCTGCAGTTGCTTTTGTGCTGCGTCGCCGGTTGCTGTCAGATGTCCGGTCATGCTTTCCAGCATGGCAGACAATTGTGCCTTTGTCATCAAAAAAAAATTTATTGTATAAAACAATGCCAGGTTTAGCAAAAGGATCAGGTCAATTGATGGATGACCTTGCTATGCGATAATTTCCAGGCGATACGGACAGGAGGTGATAGGTAACAATTTTTTATGGACCTTACTCAGGGAGGGTGACAGTAATATTAAACATATAAAACAAAAGCTGCTTTTAATGTTTAGTATTTGGTGAAAAAGTTTGATTATTCGGTTACCAGGGACAGCGCCTGACCATATAACAGGAAAAGCCCCGTTTGTTACCGCATACATGAGCGGGAAGCGTAACTGCTGATGTTGGATTGAGCTCCGAACGTTCGGAGCCTGATGCGGCTGCATGTAAGATCATACATCAGCCATCTCCCAACCAGTCATTTTTTCCGGTCATTCGGGGGTACCCATTAGTCTGCCCCCAATCATCGGGCTGTGACATATGGAACGCCGCCTGATATTCAGTCGGGTGGGCGTCACTGATAGATTACAATCTGTACGTGAGGACATGTGCAGGAGCCAGGGGTCACCAGGCTGCGTATCCTCAGGCAACTTTCCCGGGACACTGATTACAAACGCTTATTTTATTGGCACACCAGCAAAGCTGGATAGGAACAGGTAATCTGCTTTCCACTTCAGCAGATCCCTCCGCTTCTCAAATTTTTCTGCACTTCGTTACGAAAATTTGCCCCGGTCGGGATGACGGTTACGGATATACAACCGGCATTAATATTCAAGCTGTCTTAATTTCTTAGCCTTTATCCAGGTGGCAGTGGCCACTACAAAGGTCATGCAGCCTCCGAAAATAACGGACGGAATAACCCCCATCAGCCTGGCCATCAGACCGCTTTCAAACTGCCCCAGCTCGTTGCTGGAATTAACGAACATTGAATTTACGCTCATCACCCTGCCTTTCATTTCATTCGGTGTCTTCAACTGCATGATGGTGCCCCGGATCACCATACTGATGCCATCCAGTACCCCGGCAACCATCAGCGCAAAAAAGGAAAGCCAAAACCACTCTGAAACGGCAAACACAATAATACAGATGCCAAATCCAGCCACTGCTGCGATCATTCTTCTCCCCTGATTCCTCCTCATGGGAAAAAATGTAAGCAGCAGCACGCTGCAGATAGCGCCGATATCATTGGCAGCATTCAGGATACCAAACCCCTCTGGTCCCACCTTCAGAATATCACTCGCAAATACAGGTACCATTGCCACCGCGCCGCCAAAGAAAACAGCAAACATATCCAGCGAAATAGCACCAAGCAGGTCTTTTGTCTTAAATACAAACTGCAGGCCTTCCTTCACGCTGTCCCAGCCTTTTTTTTCAGTTTGCTTTTTTTCTGGTGCGTGTTTTTTCAGTCGCCATAAAGCCGAAAGGGATAGTAAAAAGCTGCAACAAATAACAGCCAGCGTACCGGTGTTCCCAATATGTGCAATAAACAACCCGCCCATGGCATGCCCGGTAACAGATGCTATCAGCCAGGTGCCCTGGTTCCAGGTGGTGGCATTGGGCAGTATAACCCTGGGTACTATCATCGCCAGCATCACATTAAAAGTTGGGCCGGTAAAGGCACGGATGATCCCTGTGCAGAATATCACGGCATATATGCCGATAACAATGCCGGGATCTGTAAAAGTGGTACTGCCGTAACCCGTAGAAAAAAGCAGTAAAACGGCAGCGGCACAAAAATAAAAGGAAACGCCGCGCAGCATTAATCTTCGCTTTTCACTCATATCAATAACATAACCGGCATATAGTGCCAGGGATAATGCAGGGATCACTTCCGACAACCCGATCAGCCCGATGGCAAATGGCGCCGAGGTAAGCTGATAAATCCACCATCCTACTAGCGTGCTCATCATCCTCAGGGAGAAAATAAAGAAAAAACGTCCTGCGATCAGGTGCCTGAACTCAGGTATTTTAACAGCTTCAAACGGACCAGTGGTCCCGTATCTTAACTCATCCATTCTTAACGCTTTGCTTTTGGCCTGGTATCATTCCACATATGCGATTGCCGATTTTCGATTACTGATTGCCGACTTTTTCTTAAATTCCTGCACCAGCAATAAAAAAATCTATGGCAGGGTAACCAGTCGTTGCCCGGAGTCAACATCATTTTCCAGCGCCTCCACTATTGCCTGCAGGTGTGCGTCATTACCCAGAAAATCGGCATTGCCGGCATCCACAAAAATGGTTTTTATGTTATGCTGCTTAATATAGTGGGTATATACATCCTGTATCCTGAAAAGATAATCGTCTCCGATCTTCTGCTCATATTGACGACCCCTCTTCCGGATATTTGCCTGTAGATTCCGAACCGGTGCATGAAGATATACCACAATATCAGGCTGCACCAGTTGCTGGTATATAATGTCAAACAACCGCTGGTACAATAAATATTCTTCTTCCGGCAGGTTTATTTTGGCAAACAACAGGCATTTTGTAAACAGGTAATCCGATATGGTAATGCTTTGAAACAGGTCCCTGGCATATACCAGGTCCTTCATCTGCTTGTATCGTTCCGCCATAAAAAACAATTCCAGCGGAAAAGCATTCTGCTGCGGGTTTTCATAAAACCGCTCCAGGAAAGGGTTATCAGCAAACTGCTCCAACACCAGCCTGGCATTGTAATGTTTGGCCAAAAGATGGGCACGTGTTGTTTTTCCAACCCCGATATTTCCTTCAAGAGTAATAAAATGATGATCCATAAACCAGGTCAAACTTAGTCAACACACCCGTAATCAAAAAATCGGGTTTTGCACACCAGAAAAAGTAAAAGATTCAAAATGATACCATGACAAAAAAACTTTCGTCTTTTGCGCTTGCGGTCTTTCCCTCTTACAATCTAGTCACGTCCAGCGGATCATTGCATTGCTCCAGTAAGCTGCTGACTGTTGTTTGGAGAACAGGATGTACGTATCCCGGTGCGATATCATGTAGCGGCACCAGCACAAATCTCCGGTATTGAAGTTGCGGATGCGGTATCGTGAGCCCGGGTTTATGAATAATGCTGTCATTATAGAAAATAATATCAATATCTATGACCCTCGGACCGAATTTCTGCTCCCGCTTCCTGCCCATTTTCGTTTCTATGCCCAGCATCTTTTTCAACAATACCGGCGCTGTATACCCGGTTTCTTTCTCTATAGCCTGGTTCAGAAAGCGATCCTGGTCCGTCTTTCCCCAGGCTGCCGTTTCATATATTCCTGAAACGGATATTATTTTTGCATATCCGGCAATACCTGCGCGTGCCGCCGCAAGGTTCTTTTCACGATCTCCCATGTTACCGCCTATCAGCAAATATGCTTTATTCATATATAGTACGTAAATTACCCCGGCAAATATCTCTAATTTCAGGTTAAAATTATTTTACGTGAGAAGCTTCTTTAAATTCTTCTTCGCCTCGTTGTTGGCCCTGGTAATATTCACCGTATTAGGTTTTATCATCCTTATGTCCGTGGTGGGCGGACTGGCCAGCAGTCTGAGTACGGAAAAAGTAACCGTATCCGCTAAATCCGTCTTATATATCGATTTAAGCAAATCTTTCAAAGATCGCAAGAGTGATAATACACTCGAGCAAATACTGCAGGGAGACGAAGTGGTAACACCTTCATTGTATGACGCCATCCGGTTGATCGAGCATGCAAAAACGGATTCCTCCATCAGGGGCATATACCTTAAATGCAACGGCAACGGCAACGGGTTCGGTACCAGCGAAGAGCTTAGGTCCGCACTCGTGAATTTCAAAGAAAGCAACAAGTTCATCATTGCCTATGGGGATTATATTGACCAGAAAGCATATTACGTTGCCAATGCGGCGGATAAAATTTACTGCAATCCCAAGGGACTGCTGGAATGGATGGGATACGCCAGCCAGCTGATGTTCCTGAAAAACACCTTAAAGAAGCTGGAAATCGAACCCCAGATCTTTTATGCCGGCAAATTCAAAAGTGCTACAGAACCATTGCGCGAGGAAAAAATGACCGATGCCAACAGGTTGCAAACGATGGTTTGGCTGGGCGATTTATACACACAGCTGTTGCTGACCACTTCAGCCACCCGTGGCATAGACACCGCCACCCTGCATGAATATGCCAATAAAAACCTGCTGCAAACTGCCTGGGATGCGGCAAAATACAACCTGATTGACGGAATAAAATACGACGACGAAGTAAAATCGGAAATAAGAGAAAGGCTGGATATAGAAAAAGATGAGAAAATAAAATTTGTGCAGATCGGCAACTATGCAAAAGCGGTTTCATTGAGCAGCTTTCAAAAAGACAGGATCGCTGTTGTGTACGCCGAAGGCGATATTATATATGGAAAAGCGGAGATGGGACAGGTAAGCTCGGATGAATACCGGGCCTTGTTTACCAAGCTAAGAACAGATAAAAATATAAAGGGGGTGGTATTACGCGTAAATTCACCGGGCGGCAGCTCTTTGGCCAGCGAAATTATCTGGCGGGAAGCGGAGCTGCTGAAAAAAGAAGGTAAGCCGCTGGTCGTTTCCATGGGCGATCTTGCTGCTTCAGGCGGATATTACATTTCTGCACCCGCAGACAGCATATTCACCCAGGGCAATACCCTTACAGGCTCCATAGGTGTTTTCGGTATTTTGCCCAATATGGAAGGGCTGTTTAAAAACAAGCTTGGAATTACCTTCGACGAAGTAAAAACAGCGGAACATGCTACATTTGGATCTGTTTCAAGACCGCTGACAGAAGTGGAAAAGAAGTTCATGCAGGCAACGATCGACTCTATATACCACGATTTTAAAACAAGGGTATCGGAAGGCAGGAAAAAAGATATGGATTATGTAGACAGCATAGCCCAGGGCAGGGTATGGACAGGCAGGCGGGCGGTGGAAATAGGGCTGGCAGACAAACTGGGAGGGCTAAGCGATGCGATAGCCTGCGCAGCAAGGATGGCGGATATTGAGAAATACAGCATCCGGGAATACCCGGAACCATTGAGCCTGCTGGATATGCTGAAATCCGGTTATAGCAAAAACATCAAAACACAATCTATAAAAGAAGAGCTGGGGGAAACCGGGTTTGAGGTATACAACCAGCTGAAACGCATCAGGCAGGCTACGCAGGGTGTCCAGGCAAGATTACCGTTTGATATTACGGTAAACTGATAGCATACTGTTACCTTTGCTGCGCAAAAAAAAAGCTGATGTCGAAACCTTATAGCCAGCTAAAGGCCATGTTTGCCATTACCCGTGCAGGACTGATCTCCATTTTCAGAAGTCCTTCTGCCGTGGCTTTCAGCTTTGCTTTTCCGCTGATATTTATCCTGGTCTTTGGTTTTTTAGGTTCGGGGAATAAGATCTCATTGCGAACAGCCTTTGACGGCAATTCTGATACTACAGGATACCTCTACAAGGGCATCAAAAGTGTGCCGGGCATAATAGTGGTGGATAAAAGCCAGCAGGAACTTATAAATGATCTGGAAAAGGGACGGCTCACAGCAATTATCTCCATAGAAAAGAACGGAGCCGGCAGCTACCCTGAATATCATATACACCTGAAAAGTTCGGAAGCCGTCAGTCCGCAGAACCTGGAAATACTCCGATCGGTCCTCCGCTCCCTGATAGACGGGTTTGATAAAAAAAAGTTTCCCGATGCACCCACCGTTGCCGATATCAGTGAAAATGTTGAAAAGATAGCCGGCAGAAAATACAGCACCATAGACTTTATCCTGCCGGGACAGCTTGGCTTTTCCCTTTTGAGCGCCGGCGTTTTCGGAGTGGCTTTTTTATTCTATCATTTGCGGCAGACACTGGTAATGAAACGCTTTTTTGCAACCCCCGTCAGCAAAACATTCATCATTCTCGGTGAAGGACTCAGCCGGGTGATCTTCCAGCTGATCACATCCGTGGTCATACTCGGCATAGGATATTTCTTTTTCAATTTCACATTGGTATATGGATGGCTGACTTTCCTGGAGCTGCTGGTCCTGAGCTTTATCGGGCTGATCGTATTCATGTCGTTCGGTTTTGTTGTGAGTGGATTGGCTAAAACAGACAGCGCCATCCCTCCTCTTGCCAATATCGTAACGTTGCCGCAGTTCCTGCTGGCCGGCACCTTTTTCCCGATTGATAATTTTCCGGCATGGCTGCAGCCGATATGTAAGATATTACCGTTGACCCACCTGAATGACGCTATGCGCAATGTAGCTTTTGAAGGAGCGCACATCACCGGCTGTTATAAGCAACTGGCCGTTCTGGCGGTCTGGGGCATCATAGGTTACCTGCTGGCTGTTAAACTTTTTAAATGGGAATAAATTTCATATGCGCCTGATCAAACAATTACTTATCGGATTTACCGGCATCAGCATCGTGCTGTTCTTATTATCCTTTCCGCTCCCTTCTACCGTAAACGTTTCAAAATCCATACTCGTAAATCTTCCTAAAGATACCGTCCTCGCTTCCCTCCTCGACCTGCATGCATGGAAGTACTGGAACCCGTTGTTGCAGGACAGCAATACGACCTATTCTTTTGAAACCAACCGGGAAGTGCAGTGGACAACGCATAATAATAAGATAAACAGGATTACGCTCAGTCCGCTTTCCAGCGACAGCATCTATGCCTTCATCACCACTGATAACGAACAGGCTTTTGAGTCCGGGTTTTCTGTTGTGCAGAATACCGGCGAAAATAATTTTGTCAAGATAGACTGGTGGATACACGAAGACCTGGGCTGGCTGCCCTGGAATAAGTTCTATGGGCTTTTTACGGAAAGTCTTAAGGAGGAATACCTCGAAAACAGCCTGCAGGTATTGAAGCAATACCTGGAAAAAACATACCTGCCTCTCCAATAATCGGAGACATTCAACGCGATATCAATATCTTTACGGGGTTGCACAAGCTGGTATCTATGCTGTCTGAACCGCTAATTCTGGGTATATTAACGTTCCAGGTACTTTATTCGCTGGTACAATGGTATTTCTTCCGCCGGAGGGAATATCTTTATTATGCCGTGTATTCTGTTATCATGGGCATTTATTTCCTCCTGCAATACAGGGTGGAGAACCGTTATCTTTTGATCGGGCATTACCGGTTGCACGAGTCGGTATTAAACAGCACGATCATTTACCTGGCGCTGGTGTATTACATCACGTTCGGAAGGTTGTTTGTAGATGCCGGCAGGATCCTGCCCCACCTGAACAAAACGGTCAAGGTCGTCAGCAATCTCATGCTGGCCTACCTGATGACAGATTTGTTATGGATCATTTTTGCAGACAACCTTCAGCTGCAACGGATCACCCATCTTATTGTATCCCTTTGTTTTTTTGTTTTTTTTGTATACGTGTTGTATAAAGTGCTGAAGACAGGTTCCGTATGGGGAAAGTTCCTGGTAACAGGCAGCTTCCTGATGGCTACAGGTGCCGTTTGCGGACTTGTATACCGTTATCTGAACCCCGCCCCCATGCCCGGGGAACTGAAAGGCATTTCCTTTCTGCAAATGGGTGTAATACTGGAGCTTGTCTGTTTGAATGTGGGACTTGTATATAAGTCCAAGCAAATACTGGACGCCACAACAGTCACCAGCCAGCTCATCAGCAAGCAGATGCTTGAAAATGAAAAGCAACTCTCAGACCTGAACGCCGTGCGAAACGAAATATCCCATGAGCTGAAAATAGAGCTGGGAGACGGCTTGTCCGGTATCAAGCTGATGAGCGATATGGTACAGCAGAAAATGGGGAACGAGGTAAAAGAGCTGGCAAGAATTTCAGAAAACTCGGAGCGGCTGGTACAGTCTATGAATGAAATTGTATGGTCGCTCAACCACCTCAACGACGACCTGCCGGGACTGATATCCTATATCAGGGAATATGCGGTGGGTTTTATGGATCAGGTGGGTTTGAAATGCACCCTTTCGGAACCTGATCATATTCCTGATGTCAACATACCCGGCGATACCAGGAGGCATATCTTCCTGGCAGTAAAGGAAGCATTGAATAATGCCGTAAAACATTCTGCTTCCGACCATATCAATATCGCTCTTGAAATATCGGAGATGCTCAAAATTACCATACAGGATAACGGGAAGGGGATGGAGCCGGGTACACATTCCTCTATGGGAAACGGGCTGAGGAATATGAAGAAAAGAATGGGGTTTTTAAAAGGCAACATCCATATCCTTCATGAGAACGGGGTCACTATTGTTTTTGAAATACCGCTGTCCCCGCAAAAGTAAGGGCAATGCAACACACACAGCCCGTCAATACGGCGCAAGGAAAGACAACACCTATGGAATAAGCGCTTATGAATCAGTACCCTGGGAAAGTGGTGTGAGGATAGGTAACCGGGCGGCCGCTGCCCCACACGTCGTCGGCAGCAGTTGAATTTATCCGCTACAGCCCGTCCCTTCTGCCATCGGGTAGTTCATCACGTCACTGATTTTGCAGCACAAATCGGTAAGTTGTGATGCAGGATGATTATCCGTCATTGGTGACAGGAAATGACTACTTTCGTACCACCGTTATTTTCAACCGGCAACCTATTGAAATGCTGTCAGAGCCCCTCATTTTAGGCATATTGACCTTCCAGGTATTGTATTCGCTTGTGCAATGGTATTTTTTCCGCCGGCGGGAGTATCTGTTTTATGCCCTGTATTCAGTGATCATGGGGGTGTATTTTTTCCTGCAATACCGGGTAGAAACTCATTTTTTACCGGTCGGAAATCTTCGGCTGCCCGAATCGGTGTTAAACAGTACCGTCGTATTTATAGCGCTTTATTTTTATATCGGTTTCGGACGGTTGTTTGTAGATGCCCCCAGCATTGTTCCAGGGCTGGATAAATGGATCAGGATCGTCAGCCGTTTCATGCTTGTATATGCGGTCTTTACTGCATTCTGGTTTATTTCAAGAGAAGTCCATTTCACCGAACGGCTGATCCACCTTTTCATTTCCCTTTCTTTTTTTGTGTTCTTTCTGTACGTCCTTATACTGATCTTAATGACAGGAACAGCACTGGCAAAATACCTGGTGACAGGCAGCATAATAGTAGGGACCGGCGCCATCGGCGCCATGATCTTCCGCCTGTTTGAGCCGCAGATGCATCAGCCAAAGCTGTCCAGCTTTTTCTTTTTACAGATCGGGGTGATACTGGAGCTGATCTGCCTGAACATAGGACTGATATACAAGTCGAAAAAGATATTTGACTCTTCCCTCCAGTCGGGGCAACTCATCAATAAACAGCTGGCAGAGAACGAAAAGCAACTGCTGAACCTGAATGCGGTGCGGGACGAGATTTCGCACGAACTTAAAGTAGAGCTGGGAGACGGGCTGGCCGGCATCAAGCTGCTGAGCGATATGGTGCAGCAGAAAATGGGAGATACCCCGGTACAGGAACTGAAGCGTATTTCAGAAAATTCGGAACGGCTGGTGCAGTCCATGAACGAGATTGTATGGTCGCTTAACCACCTCAACGACGACCTGCCCGGGCTGATCTCTTATATAAGGGAATATGCCATGAATTTTATGGACCAGTTTGGTTTTGAATGCAATATGTCTGTGCCGCAACATATTCCGCCTGTCAGCATTTCCGGCGAAACCAGGAGGCATATCTTTCTTTCTGTTAAAGAGGCGCTTCACAATGTTGTAAAACACTCGGGCGCCACCCGGGTGGATATTGATTGTACGATAACAGATACCCTGCAAATAACCATACAGGATAATGGCAGGGGAATAGACAGCGACCTGAGCAGGATCGGGGGAAATGGCCTGCGGAACATGAAAAAAAGAATGGGATATTTAAAAGGCAGGCTGGAGATCATTAGCCAGAACGGGGTCAGCATTCTTTTTGAAATACCCCTGTCCCAAACAGGAGGATAAGTTTCAGCAAATTCTTCTGTCCAGGCCTATATTTCCTCTTTTTTAGTTAATTTCACGCGCCTTATACAATACCTGTTTGCCATGTTAACATATGAGCCGTCGACAACGAAAGTGACGGCAGTACGATTGCATCCTTGTTGCAGCGCCTGTTTTTGGCTGATACCAGTATATCGCAGGTTCAATGCACACCAAATAAAAACAAGTAGAAATTATTAAGAAATAAAACAATGACTATTAGTTCTTCAGTGTCTCCCTTAGGGCAGTTTTGGAATCTGGTTGGCAGAAAATTTCAGTTGTATAACAGTCTTTTTACCTCGCTTCCCTTCCACCGTATTGAAAAAACGGGCATTTTACTGGCTTTGTTATTGAGCTACTGTGAAGAAGAATATGCCAAAAAGAAAAGCCCGGCTAAGATTATAGACGACTTTTTTCGTAAGCATACTTCCTATACCCAGGAAGAAGAGAGGCTGGACCTGCTGTTCCGCTTTGTACAGTACGTAGAAAGGCAGGTGGTGCTTTTTGACGCCCTGGAAGATGCAGCATTTACGTCGGTGAACGACATGAATGGCGCGGGCACGCTGAAAAGCCTTTTCTCCGATATTACCAAATTCGAAAAAGAAGAAGAGGTTAAAAAGAAAATTGAATCCTTCAATATAAGGCTGGTACTAACGGCACATCCTACCCAGTTTTATCCGGGTGCTGTGCTGGGCATCATACATGACCTTACCAAGGCAATGGCGGAAAATAACCTCAATAACATAAACATGTACCTGCAGCAGTTGGGAAAAACACCTTTCTTTAAAAAGGTAAAGCCAACGCCCTATGATGAGGCGGTGAGCCTCATCTGGTACCTCGAAAATATTTTTTATCCTGCTGCCGGCCGCATCCTTTCGGGAATAAAGGCAAATATGCCGGAAGTGAGCTCAGAGAACCCGATCATACGGATGGGTTTTTGGCCGGGTGGCGACCGTGACGGTAATCCTTTTGTAACCACAGATACAACCGTTAAAGTGGCCGGCGCCCTCAGGGAAAGCATCCTGAAATCATATTTCAGGGAAGTACGCCGCCTGAAAAGAAGACTTACTTTCAAGGGTGTTGAAATGCCTTTGCAGGAGCTGGAAACGAAGCTCTATAATAATGTCTTTATCCCCGGGCATATCAGCGACCTCACCAAAGCGGAAATACTGGGTACGCTCAACGATATCCGGCAAACCCTGATCCACGAACACAACGGACTGTTTGTAGAAATGGTGGAGACCCTGATCAACAAGGTGGAAGTATTCGGATTCCATTTCGCATCGCTGGACATCCGGCAGGACAGCACCGTACACAGCAGGATGGTGGAAAAAATTGCCACAAGCACAAACGTATTACCCGGTTATACGGAGCAAAATGAAGACGGGAAGATACAGCTACTCCTGAAAGTAAAGAAAACGGTGAAGCCGGAAGTGCTCGAAGACCCTGTACATAAAGATACCCTGGAAGTAATGGGACGGCTTAAGCAGATCCAGGCCTCCAACGGGGAAGAAGGTTGCGACCGCTACATCATCAGCCAGTGCAACAGTGCGTTGAATGCCATTGAAGTATATGGACTGTTCCTGATGAGCGGATGGAAGCCTGAAAACCTGACGATCGATATTGTACCTCTTTTTGAAACGATAGACGACCTGCAGCATGCAGCAGGCATCATGCAAAAGCTGTATAACCTGCCGGCTTACCGGCAGCACCTGGAACGCCGGAATAATATTCAAACCATTATGCTGGGCTTCTCCGACGGTACCAAGGACGGCGGTTACCTGATGGCCAACTGGAGTATCTACAAAGCAAAGGAAGAGCTGACAGCCATTTCAAGACAAAACGGTGTGAACGTGGTCTTCTTCGATGGTCGCGGTGGTCCCCCGGCCCGCGGTGGTGGTAAAACCCACAAATTTTACGCCTCGCTAGGGAAAAATATAGAGAATGAAGAAATACAACTGACGATACAGGGGCAAACGGTCAGCTCCAACTTCGGTACCATCGACTCTGCACAGTTCAACATCGAACAGCTGATCAACGCGGGTATATCCAATGAGGTATTCTCGTCACCGAAAACCATTTTAAAAGAAAATGAAAAAGAGCTGATCCAGCAGTTGTCGGAGATAGGATTAGAAGCATACGCAGATCTAAAGAACGATCCGAAATTCCTGGACTACCTTGCATATGCCAGCCCGCTTCGCTTTTACGCGGAGACCAATATCGGCAGTCGCCCGGCAAAAAGGGGAGGCTCCGGTAAACTGTCGCTGAAAGATTTGAGGGCGATCCCTTTTGTAGGCGCATGGAGCCAGCTCAAACAGAATGTTACCGGTTATTACGGAGTAGGCGCTGCATTTAAAGCGCTGGATAAAGCCGGTCGATGGAGTGAGGTAAAGGCACTGTATGACAATTCCACTTTCTTCAAAACGCTGATAGGGAACTGCGAGATGTCTATGAAGAAATGTTATTTCCCCATGACCACTTTCCTTTCCAAAGATCCCCGGTATGGAGAGATATGGAATAAAATTCACGATGAGTATGAACTCACCAAACGTTATATCTTTAAGCTGACCGGCAAGAACGAGCTAATGGCAGACTACCCGGTAGAGCAGCTGTCGGTAGAGATGCGGGAAAGGATCGTGTTGCCGCTGGTGACCATCCAGCAATATGCCATCAGGCGCGTGCAGGAGCTGGAAGAAGAGCAGGGAGCCTCTCCCCTGAAGAAAACATATGAAAAGCTGGTGATGCGGTGTTCTTTCGGTATCATCAACGCCGGAAGGAACTCTGCCTGATGCAGGTATTTAATGACTTAAAATGATTGTTACTATGAAAGAGTGGAAAGATTACCAGACAGCTAATAAAGAAAGGTTCCTGGAAGAATTACTGGAATTGCTGAGGATACCGTCTGTGAGCGCGAAAACAGAAAACAGGAATGATATGGTTGCCTGTGCGGAAGTAGTCCGGCAGAGATTGCTGGAAGCGGGCGCCGGTAAAGCCGAGGTATATCCGACAGAGGGGCACCCGGTAGTGTATGCGGAAAAAATAACCGATGCCTCCCAACCAACGGTGCTGGTATATGGTCATTACGATGTGCAACCTGCAGATCCGCTGGAGCTTTGGAACAGCGGCCCCTTCGATCCGGTGATCAAAGACGGCAAGATATTTGCCCGTGGCTCCTGTGATGATAAGGGTCAGTTCTATATGCATGTGAAGGCACTGGAGACCCTCGTAAAAACCAACAGCCTCTCTACCAATATCAAGTTCATTATAGAAGGGGAAGAAGAGATCGGCTCACCCCATCTTGCAAAATTTGTAAAACAGCACAAAGACCTGCTGAAGGCGGATGTGATACTGATCAGCGATACGGCTATGATCAGCATGGACACGCCCTCCATCGACATTGGTGTAAGGGGATTGTCTTATATAGAAGTGGAAGTGACCGGCCCCAACAGGGACCTGCACAGTGGTGTATATGGCGGTGCGGTCGCCAACCCGGCTACGATGCTCGCAAAAATGATCGCGTCCTGCCACGATGAAAATAACCATATTACCATTCCGGGTTTTTATGACGATGTGGTGGAGGCAACACCGGAAGAAAGAAAGCTGATGGCGGAAGCGCCGTTCAGCGAAGAGGAATACAGGAAAGACCTGGGGATCCCGGCCTTGTGGGGCGAAAAAGGGTATACCACCAATGAAAGGACCGGTATCCGTCCTACCCTGGAAGTAAACGGCATCTGGGGTGGTTATACAGGTGAAGGTGCCAAAACCGTTTTACCTGCTAAGGCATATGCCAAAATATCGGCGCGCCTGGTACCCAACCAGTCTTCAGCAGATATCACGGAGAAGCTGCTGAAATATTTCACCAGCATTGCTCCTGAAGGGGTTACGGTAAAGGCCAGCGAGCACCATGGCGGGGAGCCTTATATGACGCCCATTGATTCCACTGCCTACCAGGCAGCAGCCAAAGCTATTGAAACCACGTTTGGAAAATCCCCCATCCCGGTACGGGGCGGCGGCAGTATTCCCATTTGCGCCCTGTTTGAGCAGGAGCTGGGGATCAAGATCGTATTCATGGGCTTCGGGCTCGACAGCGATAACCTGCATTCGCCCAATGAAAAATACGATGTGTTCAACTATTACAAAGGCATTGAAACCATCCCCTATTTTCATAAGTTTTTTGCGGAAATGAAGAAAGGATAAAATTGCTGATTTCTGAACCTGGGATTTCTGATAGGTTCTCTTTAGAAACAGGCGATCTCTGATCAGCCTTTCGCAATCCTGGATTTCTTATCCTGCATCAATATGCTCCCTTTGCTGGCATAGTATCTTTGCCTGTAATTACAATTATAAAAAAGGATTACCGGTAATGAGCAGCATATCAGCTTTTAATGCTTTTACACAAAACATGGATGAACAGGGTATCCGGATGCCGGTGCTGTTTGTAGGGCATGGTTCCCCCATGAATGGTATACAATATAACGAGTTCAGCAGCTATTGGCAGCAGTTGGGTAAGGAATTGCCGGTTCCCAAAGCAGTGCTGGTGATATCCGCTCACTGGCTTACCAATGGCACACAGGTAACCGCCATGAACGCTCCCAAAACCATACACGACTTCGGTGGTTTCCCGGAAGAGCTGTACAAAGTGCAATACCCTGCACCGGGCAATCCCGGGCTTGCGGAAGAAACACAGGAGTTGGTCAAATCCACAAACATAGGACTGGACCATGACTGGGGATTGGATCATGGCGCCTGGACAGTAGTCAAATGGATGTATCCGGATGCCAATATACCGGTGCTGCAGCTGAGCATTGATTATTCCAAACCAGCGGCATATCACTATAACCTTTCCAGGGAGCTGGTAACATTACGCAAAAAAGGCGTATTGATCATCGGCAGCGGCAACATGGTGCATAACCTGCGCATGATAGCCTGGGATAAATTTGATGTACCCAACTACGGTTATGACTGGGCGATAGAAATGCACGAACTGTTCAAAAACAAAATCATGGACCGGGATGATAAAGCGCTGATCCATTACGAATCGTTGAGCAAATCAGCCAAACTCGCTATTCCTACGCCGGATCACTATTACCCGCTGCTGTACACACTCAGTCTGAAGGATAATAAAGATGAAATATCCTTCTTTAATGATAAGCTGGTAGCCGGGTCCCTGAATATGACATCGGTAAGGTTTGGGTAAAAGATAAAATGTCAGGACCATAAAATAGTAAGAAGTTCCGTCTCGCGGTCGCGCAAGCTGCAACTTGTGACCTGCTATTCCTTTATATACCCGATATCGAACAGCCATTGCAACTGCCGGTCAGCAGCAGACGAAGGCGTCAGCTTCATCAACGCATTCCGGAGCCATCTGCCCGCGCCATTTTCGATATGTGCTATTTGCCCCAGTATCCGGCTTCTGCTTACAACAGCATGCGCTTTTTTGACCCGCATCTTCTCATATGATCGAAAAGCATTTTCAATATTATTACCGGGAGAAAGCAACACTCCCAATGCATAAGCATCCTCCACTGCCTGGCAGGCACCCTGTCCCAGGTTAGGTGTGGTAGCATGTGCCGCATCACCCAACAGGCATATATTACCGGCGCTCCACCTGCTGAGCGGCTTCAGGTCTGCAATTTCACTGAAATGAATATTTTCCATGCCTGTCTTCTCTGCCATGTCAAGCAAATCAGGGTGAAACCCGGTGAATAAGGCAGGTATATCCTTTTGTTCTTTCAACAGGCCCTTGTTGATCACGGCATACCAGTATACCTTTTCACCGTCCAACTGCACAAACCCAAACCGTTTGCCCCTGCCCCAGGCCTCTACCGCTGTATGCCGGTATTTTTCCGGGACACCGGTTTTGCAAATGCCCCGCCAGCAGACCTGTCCGCTGCCGCGTATGACGGTACCATCCAGGATATGCTGCCTGACCACAGACCTGATGCCATCCGCACCGATCAGTACACCGGCCGTCGCCGACGTATTATCTTCAAAATGTAATTTTAATCTGTTGCCCTGCTCAATAGAAGAAAGTCTTTTTGACAGGTGGATATTTTCATTTCCAAACGTTTCAGCCAGGATCTTTTGCAGGTCGGCCCGGTGAATAGCTATATTACACACACCATATTGTTGCCCGAATTTTTCCGGCCGCATCATTGACAGCGGTCTTAGCTGTTCATCCGTGATCTCCATCACCGATACTTTATTGCCGGCATATTCGATACGGTCCTGTATGCCCAGCTTCTTAAACACCTGCATGGCATTGTTTGCCATTACAATTCCCGCTCCCACCGGCTTTATTTCCGGCGCCGCTTCATATACCGATACCGTAAAACCTTTTTGCCGCAGCATAAGCGCGGCAGTCAGCCCGCCTATTCCCGCTCCCACTATCGCTATAGATCCTCCCATGGATGCATAATGTTAAACCTCCGTGGTCTCCAGCTTTTTTTCAAATACCAGTCTGCCTAACAGGGTACCGCTTAACCCTGCAAAACCGGCGGTAAGCGCACCTATAAAAGCGGATAACCCAATCAGCATAACAGGATTATCCTGTCGCAAAACCAATAAAGATATTTTATGAGCCAGTACATGATTATTACCGGCGCTGATATACCAGGCGAGTCCTCCCCATAGCAGCAGGATAGAGACAAACCCGGTAACAAAGGCCCACAGCGGCTTTTTTATCAAACACATACACACGCAAAATGCCACTACGGCAACAGACCACCAGGACATGTACAAGGAAAGCAAAAAGCTAAACAGGACAATTAACACAAACGAGAAAAAGTATTTCATTGTAAGCTGATCATTTTTTCTTAAAATTCATTTCCCAAACCTTTTTTTCCGGGACCTTATCCCCCCTCTTTAAAAACCACGCTTCATATTGCTCACCGGCAGCCCATTTGTCCACAAACTGGTCGTAGTATACACTGCCGGGATTGCCGGATTGTCCGCCGGGATAAACTACATAAGCTTCCGGTGTTTCCAGTAAGTGCACGATCATCTTCCAACTGGGACCGTGACTATGCGCAGTGGCATTGATGATATGCTTTCCGCCACCTACCGGCAGCCCGGTCCTTGCAAAAGGCAGCGCCCGGTCTCCCAGCAAATGATACACCGAAGTATTTTTACTTTTACCCCATGCCAGGCTCCCCGCCGCATCCAGCGAATCGGCAACCGGCACCATCTCTTTAAATGCCGCCGTTGCCACATCCGACAGCGTTTCTGTTTCAGTAGTATTGATATTATCCGCGAAAGCAAAGGTAGTATCATTCCGCAGCAGCATCTCCGTTAATGTGCCATCGGAGGGATATTCTGTCATCCCTGCCTGCTCCAGGTCATCCTGCCATACCTGCTTCTTAAACTTATCAAACCATATATGGAACAAGGTTGCACCTTTCTCTTCTATATCATTCCGCAACGACCATTTCTTCACGGCTTCCAGGTATACTACCTCTTTTCCCTGCAGCACATTTTCATTGATATGCTTCAGCAAAACGGGGCGGGCTGTCTCGGCAAAAACATTATAGTTATCATTCATCAGGTTGAGCATATCCTTCACCGTTATATGCTGCATTTCACTCAGATGCCTGTTGATGGCTATTCCCCTGTACAGGTCATAATTCCCGGGAATAAAGTAAGGATAAGTGCTGTCCGCCGGACGCTGGTTAGCGCTGCTCACAAACCCCCGCTCGGGGTTAACGCTGTGTGGATTTTCCTCCATTGGTATCATCCCCTGCCACATGTAGCTGCTGTCTTCGCCCGGCATGATATAGAGCCCCTGCCCTTTCCACCTTGCCGGGAAAGTTCCCTGCTGCCAGATGGCAATATCACCCGTCCGGGAAGCGAATACCACGTTCTGGGCCGGCGCCGTAAAATATTGTAAGGACGCTTTATAATCGTCATAGTTTTTTGCGCGATCCAGGTGATACCAGAACAGCAGCTCATTGGAAGGATCGTGTGCTTTCCAGCGAACAGCAAGCGCTTCCCTGCCGTTTTCCTTTGAGGGAAAAGCAGCATCATACATCACCGGACCGAAAACAGTATACGCTACAGAATCATATACGGCAGGTTTGCCTTTTACTTTTATTTCTTCGATGCGGATATCACTATCCAGCCACGCACTGTCAAAATAGTACTGCTTTTTACTTTCATCTTTAAAACGGATGCCGTAAAAATCCATCACATCGCGGGATGAATTGGTAAAGCCGAAAGCAATGTCTTCATTGAACCCGATGATAACGCCCGGTGTACCCGGAAAGCTGACGCCATAGGCATTCATGGTAGGTGTGGTCAATTGCATTTCGTACCAGATAGCCGGCAACGTCAGATTGAGATGAGGATCATTGCAAAGGATCGGGGCGCCGCTGGCGGTTTTGCTGCCGCTTACCGCCCAGTTATTGCTTCCGTTATCCTTGTCAGGTTTTTCTATTTCGTGCAGCGCACCACCGTTCGACGCTACAGTCTTAAAATACAGCGAATCAGCAGAGGCAGGTGGCTGCGGTACCACGGCGGGTGGCGGGAATACGGTTCCCGGAGGAACAACGGGAGATAAAGAATCCTGCACCTGCGGAAAAAGCAGGCGTACGGTGGCATCACCAAAGAAATCCCGGAGCTTTGTCAGTCCCAGGTCATCTGCGCCGCCGGCCAGTGTCCGGGTCATCTCCTTTATAAACAAAGCAGTCTTGAAGTTTGTCCAGGGTTCCGGCCGGTAATCCAGCAGCTTGTATTCTACCGGAAGCGCTACATTCTTCAGCGAAGCGATATAGGCATTCACCCCTGCCGTATAGGCATCCATCATCATCCTGGTTTGTGGGTTGGCCTCGGCTTCCTTTAAAAGATTTTCGGCGGCATACACCATGCCCAGCCTTCTTTTGCCCCGGTCGAAGTCCAGCGCCGCATCTCCCACTATTTCACTGATCCTTCCCCCGGCAGCAAACACCTGGAATTCCATCTGCCATAGCCGGAACTTTGCATGCAGGTAGCCCTGCACGAAAAATCCATCTTCTTCACTTTCCGCAACGATATGCGGCACCAGCCGGTCATCAAAATATACAGCAACATCATTCTTTAATGCCGGTATTACCAGGGTTTCATCAAAGTTTTTGTCGAAAGGTTCGGCATGGTACCATACACCGTGCTGGGGACTTAAAAATTCACCCAGCGGCAACGGGGCCACGTACCGGGTGCCCAGCAATACAATTAAGGCAATGGTGATCAGCAAGGATATACAGCAATAAAGGATTTTCATAATTTAAAATTACTGGGTTGCAGGGTATAATACAAATTCTACGGCATCATACGGTTTGTCATGCCCGGGCATATGTCAGTTTTTCGCACCTACCAATTTTCCGGTCGGTGAGATGCCAACCGGTAGCGGGCACTGCAGCCGGGCATCTTCACCCACCTGTGAAGATTCGAACTTTTTCATCGAAGGTAGATATGCCCTGTCATTACCCGGTTTATTACTTTTGCACAATAATAACCATATTGCAGGTAAAAACCAGCTAATGCCAAGTCAATTCAATACTATATGTTCCTTTTCCGGCAGGTTATGCAGATAAATACTGATTTTATTAAGCAACTTCTGCGAACATCCGCGGGATCTGCGGGAGATTTATTCGCCGCATTTTCATTAACACAATACTAATAGCCATTGATATATGAATGAACAGGACGTAAAAAATATTCTGGGGCTGCAACTGCCAACAGACCCGCGCTGGACAGACCTGGCGGGCATGAGCATGGAGGAGATACTTACCGATCATGCCTATTGCGAGCAAAAGGCCGCCACCAGTTGTATCAGCCTGATACAAAAATACAATGACAAAGAAAAGCTGGTAACAGAGCTGGCGCCGATTGTTACGGAAGAATGGGGACATTTCCGGCTGGTATTGCTGGAACTGCAAAAACGGAACCTGAAGCTGGGGAAACAGCGGAAAGACGAATACGTCAACAAGCTGATCGCATTCCAGCAAAAAGGCGGAAGCCCCGGGGATCGTTTCCTGGACCAGTTGCTTACCATGGCGCTGATAGAAGCCCGTAGCTGCGAACGTTTCAAGCGGCTCAGCGAGGGACTGAAGGATGCCTACCTGCGGAAATTCTATCGCCGGTTTATGGAAAGCGAAGCGGGACATTACACCCTGTTCATCGACCTGGCAGAAACCTATATAGATAAGGAAAAAGTAAGGAAGCGTTGGCAGGAATGGCTGCAATACGAAGCGGAAGTGATGAAAAACCTCGAGGTAAGGGGTGACCGCATCCACTAAGCACATTTACCCACGGTGAGAGAAGTTGCCTTCGGTGAAAACTATTCCCATCGCGACAAAATAAGAGATAAACAAATATCGCGATAAAGTTCACATCTTCTCAAAAACATACAACCAGCCGGCATAAGGAAGTAACTGGTATGTCCCCCGCTGGCGGTAGTAAAGCATAGAGCTACATCAATGTTACACGCGAGGGGGGTGGAGATCCTCCCCTTTGTAAATTTACTGACGATACTGACGGACTCTCCTCCCGGGGTGGACATACGGCTGGCTGACGATAATGTTTCGATGATGCAACATTCTAACTTTTACCAATCAAAAAGCCCATTAATTATAAAGCAAAGATTTAAGCTTTTCACCGAGACCCAATGCACCCTAGCCTGATATTTAACAAAAGTTCAGTATACTAAATTCTATCTTGCATACGTTGTTGTATTCATATTAAACCTGCTATAATACATGAAGCGCCTGTTTTTATTGTTGTTCCTCTTGGCCGCCCTGGGTGTAAATGCCCAGCAGAAGACCACGAAGTCCGCGGCGACAAATGCCGTTCCGAAGATATGGGTGGCTATCGGTGGGTTTAAAGGAGGCAACATAACACAGGACTTATTATCCCGTGCAGTGGACTCTGCCGTAGTGGTGCGGGATGACAAGGGTAACACCTATCCCGTGATCCGGTACCGGGTTTTCTACAAATTCAAAAGCAGCTACTCCGACCCGGAAACCGGGCAGACAAAAATCGTTAACGATATGCGGGTGAACGATTTCACGGAGCCCGTAATGAGCCAAAACTGGCGTGAAAGCATTAAAGACAATATCTCCAAAGGTGATGAAATGATCATTGACGAGATCATCGTCCGCCTGAAAGATGGCAAGAAGATGATGGCCCCGGCAATGAGCTTTAAAGTGATCTGATCTGTTGCTGGAATAAACCTGTTGATTATATAAGTATCCGTTGATTAATCCGATCCGGTAATCAGCCGGCAGAAAATAGTTTATAAACGTTTGTACACGGATAAAAAGTTATATTGGTGCTATAAACAATACAAAATATATAATGCTGAAATACTGATTATCAATATTGAAGCAAAGTGAGTAATTTCAGGTAATAGCAGTAATACAAATGTTACCTGCCATTAAAATGACTCTATTAACTTGAATAAAATATTACAAATTCGAAATATTGGCCAAAGACTGTTGGACGGTCCGAGATCGATTATACCACCAAATGTTGGAAATTGCTGGCTTGAAAAAGATATTTCCATTTACACAAATGATTTTCCTGAAGTCAGAATTGAAGAAATCTCTTTATGGAGTGATTCGACCATAAACAAAGACAGTAATTTTTTTAAGCCGGTGATAAGGTTTGCCCATTGGGAAAGGAAAAATGATTTGGAAAAGAGGAATGAAATAAAATTTCCAGATGTACGAATCTTTCTTGGGTATATCGATGAAGAATTATTTAACCCATTGAATGACGCAATAATTAAAATCCAAAATTGTATTCCTAAGCTTACATTTCAATCTTTAGGAATAAGTCTTGAAAGAGATGTTGCAAACATTAAAAGAAGCAATCAAAACAAAGACTATAACTTATATATACGGAACGGAATTCAATCGTTGACCTACTATTCACCATTTTTGGATAACGATATTTTTTCACAAAAGGTATTTGAACTAAAAACGCTGATGCTAAAAAGTATGAAACAGATCTGTTTAGATGGTTGGAAGGAAAGATATGACTCGCCCTTTGACACTGAATCATTTGACTGGAACTACGATGAAATAAACGGCAGGTAACAGGCGGTTTTCTGCTATGCTGGCAGAAGAATAAATCATCAACATTATACCGTTATTCAATTTCAGTTCCGGCTGAATGTCCGCTGGTCTGCAAAAGAATATATCATTAACAATATTAGACTTTAGTTCGGGCCGGATGAATCACAGAATATCAGCACAGCCGAAAGCCCCAAAACGTTATACCAGATTTTATGAACGATATGCTTAATGACTTTAAAGTAACGGACAGACACACTTTCATTAAGTTTCTCGACTTATTACGCAAGGATTTGTTGGACAATCCTGAAAACTGGGAAAACAAAACATTGCCCGACTTTTTAGAAGCTTTGAGTGCATACACAGAAGATATTCAAGGTTATTACGACAATATGAAACTTAATGTAAATGCTGACAAACCCGATTGGTCAACATTTGCCGACATTTTTAAAGGAGCA
>CAKSVK010000031.1 GCA_934502905.1 uncultured Chitinophagaceae bacterium | reverse complement strand
GTTGACACCAGGGCAAAAACTAACACCAACGCTGCTAAAGAAAACACTTTTTTCATATTCGTGATTGTTTCAGTTTATTTTGGTTTATAGATGAAAAATTACTTCTTTGGGTTTTATGCTGCCGGCAGCTTTAACAATTAATTAGCCCCCAGCATTTTCAATACATCCTCACTACGGTCCAGTTTGGGGTCGGCAAAGATAACAGTAATTCCTTCACTTTTATCCAAAATAAAATCATAGCCTTTTTCCACTGCCAGCTTCTGTATAGCATTGTACACCTTATCCTGCACAGGCTTTATCAGCTCCTGGCGTTTTTTAAACAGATCTCCCTCAAAACCAAACCTTTGCCGCTGCAGATCCCTTAATTCTTTCTCCTTATTGAAAAGCTCCACCTCTCTTTTCTTTTTCAGCTCATCACTCAGCATTACCTGCTCTGCATCAAAATCCCGGTACATTTTATCCAGGCTATTTTGTAAAGCATCCAACTCCTTTTGCCAGTTTTCGCTGAACTGGTCCAGCTTTTTCTGTGCTTCCTTATACTCAGGCAGCTTATCCAGGATAAACTTTGTGTCCAGCACAGCATACCGTTGTGCGCTGGCTGTCAGGGTAAGTGCAAAAGCGCAAAAAGCTACAAATAATATTTTTTTCATCCGTTCATGTTTTTACTTCTGATGATCAGGATAAACTCCGTTTAAATCCCGGTTTTGAAGTGTTAAAAGTAAGATTTCCGCCGCAAGCAATAAAATCACGTTTATTCCGGTTCAAAACCTAACATAAATGTAAACCTGGTGGCATCCTTGAATGTTGCGCCCGGAACTGCCAGGCGGTCAAGTCCTACACCATAATCAAATCCTAATAATCCGAACATGGGCAGGAAGAACCGGGCACCCAGCCCCACCGCTCTTCTTAGCCTGAAAGGATTATAATCCTTGAAATCGTACCACCCGTTCGCCGCTTCAAAAAATGCCAGCCCGTAAATGGTGCTGCTTGGATTGGTAGTGAATGGATAACGCAGTTCCAGCGTATACTTATTGAATATGGTAAAGAAGTCACGTGTACTTTGCTGATCCGGGTTGATGGTAGGATCAGAATTGTTATACACAGGATACCCTCTGTGGGCAATAATATCGTATCCAAGGATACCAAAGTTATTGGTCAGACCGGCATCACCTACCTGGAAGCGTTCAAACGGCGATATTTCCGTGTTTTTGTTATACCGGCCGATAAACCCGTATTTAGCTGCAAATTTCAAGACAAACTGCCTGTTTTTGTCTTCTCCGGTCGGTCGCCCCAGCGGCACATACCATTCCCCGTTAATACGCCATTTGTGATATTCTACCAGTTTATACTTATCTACCGCCTTGTCGTACTCGCCCTTGCGGAAAAGCGAATAGGGTGGGGTAAATGCGCCGCTGATCATAAAGGAAGATCCTCCCGAAGGGAAAATCGGCTGATTGACAGAAGAACGGGCCAATGTGAGCTTCAGGTTAAAAATATTGGAATTGGCATTATCCAAACCGGAAAAAAAGTATGGATAGTTTCTCAGCCTGTACTGGGTAAAGTTCAAAGCATAGATCAGTGTAAAATAATCATCCGGCCATTTCAACTGTTTACCCAATGATATGGAAGCACCTAATGCCCGCATAAAAGACGTATCTGCCAGCTTCCGGTTGTAGCCGCCGGTATAATAATTATAACCGCCGGTATTTGCATATTTTGAGCTGTATAAGCTTACCGTAAATGAATTTCTCTTTTTTCCTCCCAGCCAGGGCTCTGTAAAAGAGAAGTTGGTGGAACGGAAGAAACGCCCGTTTGACTGGAAACGGAGGCTCAGCTTCTGCCCGTCGCCGGACGGTAGCGGCCGCCAGGACGATTTTTTAAATATATTTTTAATAGAGAAGTTATTAAATACAACCCCGACGGTACCGGTCAGTCCGATGCCGCCCCCATAACCAGCGCTCAATTCCAGCTGGTCAGAAGACTTTTCCTCAACAGTATAGTTAATATCCACGGTTCCATCATCGGGATTAGGCACCGGGCTGATACCGATCTTTTCCTGGTTGAAATAACCCAGGTTCGCGATCTCCCTGTTGGAGCGGATCAGCAATTCACGACTGAATTTTTCTCCTGGCAAGGTCCGCAGCTCCCTGCGCACCACATGTTCTTTGGTTTTGTCATTCCCGGCAATGGTTACTCTTTTAATGGTAGCCTGTGGTCCTTCGGTAATCCTTATCTCGTGATCAATGGTATCATTGTAAACGGAAGTTTCTACCGGATTTACATTAAAAAACAGGTACCCGTTATCTGAATACAGGCTGCTGATATCGCCACCGCCGTCTGCGCTCATTTGTTTACCCAACCGCTTGTTCAGCGTTTCCAGGTTATATACGTCTCCTTTTTGAATACCCAGGATCACACTCAATAATGAATCTGAATATTTTGTGTTGCCTCTCCAGGTGATATCGCCAAAATAATATTTTCTTCCTTCATTTACCTTTATCGCAACATTCAGGTCTCCTTTATCATTATAGTAAACGGTATCTTTTTCAATCACCGCATCTCTCAACCCCTGGGAATTGTAGTATTCCAGCAGCTTTTCCTTATCTTCTTTGTATTTTTTCTCGTTGAACTTTGCTGAGCTGAAAATTTTAAACCGGAAATAAGGGTCCAGGTAATCAAGTGTTTTGGTAGGAGATAAAAAGGAAAGAGTATTTACATATTCCCTGAACGATATTTTTTCCTGTGTACCGTAAGGGCTTGTATCGTCTGCAGCAAAAAGCGAAAGTCTCGTTTTCTCCTTGGTACCCTTCATCTTGCTCTTCAGCTTCAACTCATTCACCTGCTCATTGCCATAGATCATAATATTGTTGATCCTCACCTTACGTCCCTTGGCAACTGTGATGATAAGGTCTACTCCATTGGTATAGGAAGTATCGGATCTTTCCTGTATGGTTACTTTGGCCCCCTGGTATCCCTTATCGATATAATACTTCTGGATTGCCTCCATTGCGTTCTGCTTCCGGGCATCTGTTACCACCTGACTAACGCCTATGCCTACCTTGTCTTTCAGTTCCGTGGATTCTGTTTTCCTTATTCCCCTGAAAATAAGCTTTGACATCCTGGGGCGCTCCACCGCAGCAATCTCCACCCATATTCTGTCACCCTCTACTTTTGTGATGTATATTTCAATATCCGCGAACAGGTTCTGCCCCCACAGCTTTTCAATGGCTTTTGAAAAATTATCACCACCCGGAATTCTTACTTCATCCCCTACATTCAGCCCCGAAATAGAAGTTACAAGGTTGGGATCAAAATATTGTGTTCCGGTTACTTTTATTTCAGCGATGGTGTATTTTTTGGGAAAGGTTTGGTTGTAAAGTTCCAACAACGCAGGATCTACCGAAGTAGTAGGGACGGTATCCGTTTCCTGTGCAGTTGTTTTGGTTGAGATAAAACTTAATCCAATTATTAAGATCACTAACGTGCAAATTCTATGCATCCTTTTTTAAGTTTCGCCCGGCAATTTAACGGGATTAATTGAAATGGTTTGTTAAAAACAAAAGTGCGGTACCTTGTCCAATGCGCATCAGCAGGAGTTTTTCTGTTGAATCTGGTCACTGGTTTTTCCAAATCTTCTTTCACGTTTCTGGTAGTTCAGAATAGCTTCATAGAGATCTTCTTTTTTGAAATCGGGCCACCGGGTCGGGGTGAAATATAGTTCCGCATATGCTAACTGGTATAATAAAAAATTACTTATCCTGTATTCGCCACTAGTCCTGATCATCAGTTCGGGGTCTGGAACCGCACTGGTAGCCAGGTAACGACCGAAAACAGCTTCCGTCACCTGCTCGGGCTGTAATACATTGTTTTTCACATCTTTACAAATTTCCTGAACCGCATGGATCAACTCCCACCGCGAACTATAGCTGAGCGCAATTATAACGGTGAGCCCCGTATTTTGCCTGGTCAGTTCAAGGGCTTCCAATAACTCCTTATGAGCAAACTCGGGTAATTGCGCCGTATTACCGATCGTGGTGATCCTGATATTGTTCTTATTAAGCACCGGCACTTCCTTCCTGATGGTTTCCACCATCAAAGCCATCAGTCCATTTACTTCGTCCTCCGGCCTGCTCCAGTTTTCGGTGCTGAAGGCATATAAGGTGAGATATTGTATGCCCAGTTCCGCGCAGCCTTCTACTATTTCACGGACGCTTTCCACGCCGTTATAGTGTCCAAACAGCCGATTTTCCCCCTTTTCTTTTGCCCATCTGCCATTACCATCCATAATAATAGCAATATGCTCCGGTAAACGGCTTTTATCAATTTCGGACAACCTGGACATTTACAGATAAATTTAAAAAGTCAGACACGGTCTGACTTTGCGCAAAGATATAAATAATATATAATGATATTGCGGGCATAGGAAAAAACGCCAGAAAAACCTGGCTGGGTATGCCGGGTGCGGTTGACCCCAAAAGTCTGTCATCGCGATCCCGCCCGGATGCTTGGAGGGAAAAACAATCCCAGATACTTAAACATCAACTTTTGTCATAGAATACTGAAAAAATCATATATATTTAATGTTATAATAGTCCTATACTCCTTCTGATCATCTACGCACCCTTTTAAATAAGAGCAGGACAGGTAACAATCTGTATCCCCGAGGCATATAATACAACAACTTTCACGCATTAAAACTATTGTTATGGAGAACTGGAATATTGTAGGCATTCTTGGAACGGGTCTGTCCGGTCTGGGCTTTTTATTGATGTTCCTGGCTTATAAGCTCATACAAAGCCTGGTACCACTTCCCAAAATAAACCCGCTGATCATTAAAACCATCAACCGCTATATGCTGGTTTGTTTTATTATGACCATTGCGGTGGGGGCCTTTACGTTTGTTACCAGCTTCTATAAAAACAATCTTATTCAGGAGCAGTCAGAAAAGATAGCTTCTGACAACCAGACCATCGGACTGTTAGCAGCCTCTCATAAATACAACCAGCTCACAGACTCTATACTGATCCAGGTACAACAGCCCGGAGAAAAAAGTATGACCAAAGCGTTAAAAGAGCAAAAAACGTTTCTCGATTCTCTGGACCATATCGTAACAGAACAAACCACTCCCACCGTCACCCGGGATTTTAATAAATACAAAAGTCTTTTGTTAAGCACATCCGATTCCTTGGCCAAACAAAATCTTACGAAAACCCAATCGGACTCCCTAAAAACAAACCTTATCAAGTACCGGCGGTCTATTTCCGATCTCCTGGTAAATACTGCAGAAAATAAAACCATACCGACAAAGCATACACCATAACTTCAGGCTTCCAGAGATAACCTGGCAAATACCGGCGTTTGTCCATGCTCGCACACGTATATCACAGCCACCCCGATCGCCTGAATAAAAGGTATAACGTTATACAGGCAATCACGGTCAGGCTTATAATGGTATAAAAGCCATATTCTGATTCTGTTTCGGGTATAAACCTAAAGTTCATACCCCAGAAACCGGCAACCATGGTAGGCAGGGCAATAATAGCTGCCCAGCCGGCAAATTTTTTATTGGTATCATTCTGGGAAATAGAGATCAATGAGAAATTGGCCTCCAGCGCTGAGTTTAAAAGCTCACGTGTATTATCAACCATCTCATTAATACGCAGCGCATGATCGTTCACATCCCCGAGATAAGCATGCGTTTCTGCAGAAATATTTTTTATATCGGGACGCATTAATCTGGTACAAATATCTACCAGGGGTGATACAGCTCTTTTTACATCCAGCAGCTCACGCTTCAACTGGTAAATCTGCTCGGTTGTTTCCCGGCTTGGCTTTTCCTTAAATACTTTTTCTTCAATATCCTCCAGGTCAGTTTCCAGCTCTTCCACTACCGGGAAATACCGGTCAACAATAAAATCCATAATAGCATATAAAACGAAGCTTTGTCCTTTGCTCAGCAGGTGAGGCATTGTTTCGCAACGGGCACGCACTTCCGTATAGGCCACAGTTGAGCCATGCCGTATCACTACAATAAAATTTTTACCGACAAAAAAATGCGTCTCCCCGAACTCAATATGGTTTTGCGCATTCTTTTGCGCGGTACGTAATACTACAAATACAATATCACCATACAGCTCCACCTTGGGCCGCTGATGCGCCTTCTGTGCATCCTCCACCGCCAGATCGTGCAGCTTAAACTCATGCTGCACCTGTCGCATTACCTCCTGCGACGGCTCATGCAAGCCTATCCATACAAACTGATCACCATCTTCAAGCGCTTCATGTACCTTATGCAACGGCAACTCCGCCTTGCGCATACCATTTTTATAAGCAACACAATTAACGATCTCTTTCATGGACTCATTTTTATTGCCATCAATTTTAATCAGCAATTATATCTTTCTACAAGCCCGGGCAGCCGGTATGGTTTATATTTCATCAAAATCGTTACACTTATGAAAAGGACAGATGAAAGATAAGGAGAAATCCGGGGAAAAGGTATTGTTGACCGGCATCATCCAGTCATTCCCAATAATTGTCTTCTGTATTATAAAAGCATGTTTTCCCGGCGCTGCTGATCTCATTCCGCAGGTGTTGTGCAGACCTTCTTTCCCCGGGACAGGAGGCCCGGAAGAACATAAAAAATACGGAGTCAGAGACATCCACGTAGCGGTACAGAAAACTTAAAGAGCACGACCTGATGGTTAGAAGCTTTTCCCTGAAGCGTATACCCCGGACATAAAAAAAGCTGATCCTTTCGAACCAGCTTTCGCAATATTTATTTTCGGCTTATGCCTCCTGTGCGCTCAGTCTTTTTGAATGCTTTTTACGTTCTTCCTCATCCAGCATCACCTTCCGCATACGGATGTGGTTAGGTGTCACTTCAATACATTCATCATGTTGGATGTACTCCATACATTCTTCCAGGGTCATTAACACCTTGGGGGCAATACGGGTGGCGTCATCACTTCCGCTGGCACGGTGGTTGGTCAGTTTTTTACCCTCGGTGGCATTTACCACCAGATCACCGGGCTTGATATGCTCTGCAATGATTTGTCCGGCATATACATCTTCACCGGGATCAACAAAAAATGTTCCACGATCCTGAAGCTTATCGATGGAATAACCAGTTGTTTTTTCCTGGTTTTTGGAAAGTAATACCCCGTTGTTCCTGCCGGGGATGGGACCCTTCCAGGGCTTGTATTCGCTAAACCGGTGCGCCATTACTGCTTCGCCGGTGGTGGCAGTCAGCAATTGTGTTCTTAACCCGATCAGCCCGCGTGACGGAATATCAAACTCCAGGTGCTGCATGGTGCCCTTGGTTTCCATTACCAGCATTTCCCCTTTGCGGCGCGATACCAGGTCTATCACCTTGCTAGCGAATTCTTCCGGTACATCCACCACCAGGGTTTCGTAGGGCTCACATTTCTGTCCATCGATCGTTTTTACGATCACCTGCGGCTGACCTACCGTCAGCTCATATCCTTCGCGGCGCATGGTCTCAATTAAGATGCCCAGGTGAAGGATACCGCGGCCGTACACCATAAAGCTATCTCCGCTATCGGTATCGAATACCCTGAGGGCCAGGTTTTTCTCTGTTTCCTTAATTAACCTGTCGCGTAAATGGCGGCTGGTCACAAATTTTCCATCTTTACCGAAAAACGGCGAATTATTGATGCTGAACAACATGTTCATTGTGGGCTCATCCACACTGATAACGGGTAACGCCTCCGGATTCTCTGCATCAGCGATGGTATCGCCGATATTAAAATCTTCAAGCCCCACTACTGCACAGATATCACCCGACTCTACTTCGGTCGTTTTTTTCTTCCCCAAAGATTCAAATATGTACAGCTCTTTTACTCTTGACTTTTTAATGCTGCCATCTGCCTGCACCAAAGCTATCGGCTGATTTTCCTTAATGCTGCCACGGGTTACTTTTCCTACCGCAATACGCCCCAGGAAAGAAGAATAATCCAGGGAAGTGATCTGCATCTGCAATGTTCCTTCCTCCACTTTCGGTTCGGGTACATATTTCAAAATGCCATCCAGTAGCGGCGTAATATCTTCGCTCGGTGTCAGGGAGTCATTAAACCAGCCGTTCTTTCCCGAACCGTAATAAGTCGGGAAGTCAAGCTGCTCTTCCGTAGCATCCAGGTTAAAGAAGAGCTCAAATACAGCATCGTGCACTTCATCCGGCCGGCAATTGGGTTTATCCACCTTGTTGATCACCACAATCGGCTTCAGGTTCAGCTGTAACGCTTTCTGCAAAACAAAACGGGTTTGCGGCATAGGTCCTTCAAAGGCGTCTACCAGCAATATAACGCCGTCGGCCATTTTGAGCACCCGCTCCACTTCACCGCCAAAGTCGGCGTGTCCGGGGGTATCAATTACATTTATTTTTACACCCTTATATACCACTGATGCATTCTTGCTGAAAATGGTAATACCACGCTCTCTTTCAAGATCGTTATTATCCATGATCAACTCACCGCTCTCCTGATTGGCGCGAAAAACATTGGTTTGATGTAAGATTTTGTCAACCAGTGTTGTCTTGCCATGGTCAACGTGGGCAATAATAGCGATGTTTCTAATTTGCATTGTTTTTACTTTAACTTCTGGTTATAACACAGCAGCGTAGGTGAAACTAACTGTATAACGGGTAGTTATAAATTTTGGGGTGCAAAGGTAGCATAAAATTGCTGCAGCACCATTATTTTCTTAAAAGTTAATCATTTGATCATCTTCGCTCACCAACACACAAGGGTAGATAGAAAAAGAATATCTTATAATCAATCATATTTGCATTATAAATATATTTAAATTGAAGTTGCTGGTCCTGGGCCGGATATCGGAAATGGAAGGCAATAATGCTATTATAGCCCTTCCCCGGTATATTAAACAGCCTGGTGGACAGTCTCCACGAACAGCTTAAAAAAGCAAAAGCGGCCTGTAGTACAAGCCGCTTTTTTACCAATTATACACAAAAAACTATTTTTTCTTCTTCGCCGGCGGGGGCGGTGCAGCAAGGTCTTTTACCCGGATATTCCGGAAGAACAGGGTATCGCCATGTCCGAGGAAACCGATATGTCCTGTCTTATTTTTTAGCCCGGGATGATCCCTGCCATCCAGCGTACCATTCTTTGACGCTTCGGCGAGGTCGCCATCCACTATAACCACGCCATTGAGCGTAATCCTGATTTTGTTTCCTTTCACATAGATCTCTTCTTCATTCCACTCTCCTACCGGCTTAAGGTGTCCTCTTTTTGCCGGTATAATTCCGTAAACAGAGCCATGATACTGGTATTCTTTGAGATCCTTGTAAATATCCGCACCGTCATCCAGCACCTGTATTTCCATTCCTTCGTAAGCGCCGTCGCCTGTTAAAGGAGCCCTTATACCCACACCGTTGTTAGCGCCCGGCGTTAGCTTGAACTCAAAACGGTATACGAAATCAGCATACTCATCCTTCGTATATAAGTTGCCGTTGCCCCCTTTTTTGGGGTATACGGCAAGGTTTCCGTCTTCTACTACGTAAGCAGTTTTGTTGCCCACCCACTCATGCAGGTTAGTTCCGTCAAACAGGATCTTAAACCCTTCCTTTTTCTCCTCCTCTGTTAAAGCATAGGGTTTGGGGCGATTGATCTCCCTTATATAAATATCACGATAGGCAACGTATGTACCGTGCGCCTGCAATTCGATCTGCTCTTCGGGGAATATTGGAAGGCTGCGATCCCAGAAATTTTCCAGCGGCACATTATTCACTACCAGTTGACCATTCAGGTAAACCGTTACCTGGTCGCCCACCATGGTAATGTGGAAAGTATTCCAGTCTCCGATAGCGTTATCCGCCAGCACAAGCGGCTTACTCGGATTTTTTTCGTTATTATATAAACCGCCGGAGCCTACTTCCGCTCCCGCATCCCTGCGGGCGGTATCCCATATCTGCACCTGCGGCGTACCCCGCAAATAGATACCGGCATCCCCGTCCTTTGTGATCTTCCAGTCCACATACATCTCAAAATCACCATATTTCTTCTCCGTACACAAATTGTTTCCCTCACCGGTAAACACCAGCAAGCCATCTTTCACGATCCAGCCTTTACGCATTACTTCATCGGCTTTTTCCTGCTCTTTGGCAAGGGTTTTAGCATCCATTTTCGACCTCTTGACCGGATCTGCAACCAGCCCCTTCCAACCGGTAAGATCTTTGCCGTTAAACAACGACACAAAGTCATTACCCGAAGGTAGCCCCGCTAAATGCTTTTTAACAGCTTCTCTCTGGTAATCAGCTTCGGGTCCTGTAAGGTTGCTCAACGCTTTTTCAAGTGTTTTCGCAACATCGCTGCCATAGATGTTGTTATTGGATAACGTTATATTGATAACAGCTGCAGCAGCATCTTTTTTCAATGCCGCGTCATCCAGGTATGAAGCGGCATATTTAAATGCCAGGAAGGTATTACACCCTGCGATCTGGCGCAATACGCTCCGTTTCTGCTGTTCTGTTTTTGCAAACTCCATTGCATCCCGCAACATGATCAGCTTCAGATCTGCGGTAGCAGAAGATGCAGCAACCTGCCTGAGATATGCATTAAAAGCCTCGTCCGCCAGCGGGGTGCCTGAAGCTTTCTGCAGTATCCGGTAAGCATATGGAGCCGCATTCCCGTCTCTCCAGTTGGCAATAGCGGCCACAACTTCTTTCCTGTTCCTGTCATCTCCGCTATCAAAAGCCTCTACCAGCATATCTAATGCAGGTTTCACGCCCACTCCGGATAATACGTTATAGAACAACGGTTGCTTATCTTTTGAAGCCCTTTTGAAGATTTGCAGTAATGGACCTGCGTTATCTTCAATTCCTTTTACCTTTTTGAATGCAGTTGTGGCGATCTGCTGCCAGTCCTGTATATCCCCGGCATCTGTTGCTTTAGAAAGGAGCGATAGTGCCTGGGGACCAACCTGCGGATTCGCATTCTGCTTCAACACTTCCCTGGCTGCCGCTTTCACTTTGGCATCATCGCCTGTTGCAAAGGTCATAAACTCTTTCAGCTTTGCATCTACCTTCTTTTTTCCCAGTATTTCAATGATCGCTGCTTTGCCGGCAGAAGATGCTTCGGGTAACGTACCGGAAAGTTCGTTAACGACGTTTTCTCCTTTCATTGACAGCAGTGAAGATTTTACTGCGTTGATGTCTTCTTCATCACCGGATTTGAGAATATTCAGAAATGCAGGCAATGCCTCTTCCTGTCCGATTTGCCCGGCCACTGTAATAGCAGTTCGTTTCAATATCCCGTTGCTGCTTCCTATTGCTTTCAGGGCTGCAGGAAGCGCAGCGCTCATATTCTTATTACCCAGCGCTCTTAATATCTCAGCCTGCACCTCCGGAGACGATTTATCGAACGTAGACAACCATTGGGTGGTTGTACTTTCATTCAAATAGGGAGCGGCAAATTTCAGCGCCGCTTCGCGGTACTGGGCATTCTTATCTTTCATGGCAGCAGTAAGCAAGGTTGTACTTCCTGCCCCCTGGAGATCCGACAAAATTTTTAAAGCAGCTATCCTGGTCTGTACCTGATTATCTGCCTTGGCTTTTTTCTGCAATGTTTTAGCAGCTTTCTCCGCAACCTTTGCATGATCGCCGGTCTGCAGGTTCTGCAGGTATAAGAGATAAGATGCCGTAGCATCATCTGTACTATAAGCATATCCGCCATTGGCTGCGGCTTTTGCAAGCAGCTTGGCAGAGGCCGGATTGCCAATACGGGCCAATGCGTACAGCGCTACTTTTCTAACCGGCGCCTCTGTAGCAACAGCAAATGGTGTAATGGCATCAACAGCAGGCGCATAACGGGCGTCTCCCAATGCCTGTATGAGCGCGATTGCCGCTTTCCCTTTAGCATCCGTCAATGCCTGCAGCAATGCTGCCTTTGCTGCATCTGTTCCGATGGTGGCCAGTGCGCGGGCTGCCGGATCTGCAAGGCGTTCGTCCTGCAAATAGGGCTGGATATGCGCTACGGCATCATCCTTTCCCAGCAGCTCAAGCTGCGTAAGTATAAATAATTTAGATTCGGGGCTGGTCAATGCCGGAAGGCTGCTTCCAAAAACCTTTACAGCCATGTTGCGCCAGTCTTCCTTAGTGGCCGCCACTGCGGAAAATCCCCTAAGTGCAAAATGTATCTTGCTGTTATCGCCGGGATCATCCAGCTTTTTAACCAGTATTTTAAGACCTTCCTCTCCAAGTCCGGCAACAGATGCCGCATTGGTGTTAAATTGTGCATCATCTTCCGCCGGTGTTTTTGCCAGCAGGTCTGCTATTTTGGTAGTTACTGTTCTGCTGTCATCTGTTTGTGATATAGCCGTATTCAGTACACCTCCTATCAGAAGAATGAGTATCAGTAGTTGTCGCATAAAATATTATTAGACTGTATTTTGTCTTTAACTTTTTAAATAAACCAGGGACCCCGTAGCGGCGGGTACGCCAGCCTGTTAGCAGCTTCGTCGTCAATGAATTCCTGTTTTACCGGATCAAATTTCAGGTTCCGCCCCAATTGCAATGCTATTTTTCCCATATTGATCAGCGTACAGGAACGATGGCCATTTTCTTCGTTCAATGCAAATTTTTTACGGTTTTTTACAGCATCTACAAAGTCGGTAACCTGTGGTTCGGGGTCAGGCAGCGTCGCCAGCTTTCTGTCCAGGTTGGGGATATCGGATACAAATCCTTTATAGAGTTTCCCTTTGGGTCCTTCTATGTATGCCGCTTTTTCTTCCGTACCGGCCCCATCCAGGATGATCTGGCAGCCATCATCGTAGGTGTAAGTTATTTTCCGCCAGGTGCCCACGGCGTCATCGTGCTGTTGTGGTGCGTCAATTTCTACAGATACCGGGCTTGTATTATCTTTTCCGAGAAAATATTGGATAGGGTCCATATAATGTTGCCCCATATCCCCCAATCCACCACCATCATAGTCCCAGTAGCCGCGGAAGGTAGTATGTACCCTGTGTGCATTATAAGGCTTGAAAGGCGCGGGGCCCAGCCACATTTCATAATCCAGTTCCTGTGGTACCGGCTGCGGCTCCAGATGATCTTTTCCTACCCAGTAAAACTTCCAGTCGAAGCCGGTATGACGGCTTACCGTTACTTTCAACGGCCATCCCAGCATTCCGCTGTCCACCAGCTTTTTGATAGGTTTTACGGTAGTATTCATGCCGTAAAAATTGTCTTCAAAACGAAACCAGGTATTCAACCGGAAAATTCTCCCGTGCTGCTGCACCGCTTCCACCAGTCTTTTTCCTTCTCCTATGGTACGGGTCATTGGCTTCTCACACCATATGTCTTTTCCGGCCCTTGCCGCGTCTGCAGCAATGATGCCATGCCAGTGCGGCGGTGTGGCTACATGCACAATATCTACTTCCGGCAGTGTAATAAGCTCCCGGTAGTCGCGGAAGGTTTTTACACCTTTTCCTCCGCCCAGTGTGTCCAGGGCAATTTGTATATGCCTGGAGTCCACGTCACAAATAGCTACCGTCCTGGTTCCGGCATATTCAAAATGGCCCCGGCCCATTGCACCCACACCTACTACCGCTTTGGTAAGCGTATCACTCGGCGCCAGGTAACCCGGTCCTCCCAATACATGGCGGGGAACAATAGTAAAAGCCGCTAAGGCGCCCAATGAGTTTTTGAGGAAAAGGCGCCTCGATCTGTTTTGTTTTTGTTTCATAATAATTTTGAAAAGAGGTTTTTTCAGAAAGGGCCTGTAAAATACTAATTATTGACTAAATACAACAGCAAATACCATAATCCGGGTCATTTTAGATCGATATTCCCCGAAGCAGGTTAATTTCGGCCAAAAATAAGCATCTTGTCTTCTTCACCTTTCCTGCAGGTAACGGGCATCCGTAAAAGTAATGAAAACGGCTTTCATCTGAGCCAGATCCATTTCACCCAAAGCCAGTGCCAGAAGCTCGCCATAGCGGGAGAGACCGGCTCCGGTAAAAGCACCCTGCTCAAGATCATAGGAGGGTTGCTCCAACCCGACGCCGGCACCGTATTATTAAAAAATGAAAGGGTAAAAGGCCCGGATGAGCAGTTGATCGCGGGGCACCCGGCAATCGCCTACCTGTCCCAACACTTTGAGCTCCGTAATCATTACCGCGTGGAAGAAGAGCTGGATTACGTCAACAAGCTTACACCGGCATCTGCAGACATCATTTTTGAGCTCTGCAAAATAACACACCTGCTGAAACGCCGGACGACCGAACTCTCCGGCGGAGAAAGGCAAAGAGTGTCATTGACAAGGGTTTTGTTATCTTCCCCTTCCCTGTTGCTGCTGGATGAGCCTTATTCCAACCTGGACCTGCATCACAAGCAAATCCTTAAAAAAGTAATCCGGGACATCGGATCGATCTTAAATATCACCGTTCTGATGGTATCACATGATGCAGGCGACATTTTACCCTGGGCAGAAAAGATCCTGATCATCAAAAACGGGACCATTACTGAACAGGGAACGCCACAGCAACTGTATAAGCAACCCGCAAGCCTGTATACAGCCGGACTGCTGGGGAAATACAACGTTGTGCCCCACACGCTTTTACACCTGCCGGCAAAAGAGAGCGCTCTTATACTGATAAGACCTGAAGATTGTTACCTCACATCCGCTCCCTCACTACATTCTGTAGAAGGACTGGTCAAAGAAATTTACTATTACGGTTATATGTACGAAGCAGAGACCGTTATTAACGGGCAATACACTATTATAACCAGGTCTGAACAGCCACAATTCGACAAAGGTGAAAAAGTGTTTGTTACATTTAACACATCCAGGTTTATTTGGCCGGATCACGGGCTTTAAAACCATGGTATTATTTTCGGGCTAGTGCCCTGGATCAGCTCAATTAGTGAAACGAAAACGGGAAAGACGGGGATTAACCAAGAAAACAGCATTACCTGCAAGGCCCGAATGATATAAACCGGCAGAAAATTATTGGTTGGTCCTGATAATACGTCCGGGATTACCAACAACGGTTACTCCATCCGGCACATCGCGGATGATAACTGCTCCCGCACCAATAGTGCACCATTTGCCAATAGTAACCCCCTGAATAATACAGGCACCGATTCCGACATGCGTACCTTCTCCTATTGTTACATTTCCTGCAAGCGAGGCATTGGGCGATATGTGCACATAATCTGATATATGGCAATCATGATCAACCGAACAATTTGTGTTTAATATGGCATGCTGTCCGATTACACTGTCGCAGTTTACCGTTGCGCCTGCCATAGCCACGGTACCTATGCCTATGTCTGCCCGCCTTGAGATTTTAGTCTGAGGGTGCAGCAGCGTTACATATGACAGGTGTGGCTGAAAAAGCGCAAATTCCTTTCTTGCTTTATTATTGCCAATTGAAATAACATAATCACCTACTCTATTCCAGGAGGGTTCATCTGAATAAGGATGAACGGCATACTCCAGCAGAGATGAAATCGACTGATCCTTATCCAGCAGACCTGCAATTGGAATGGAAAGCAGTTCTGCAATTTCTATTATCACTTTAGCATGGCCACTGGCACCAATCAGAGTAAGCATTCATTTTTTTTTACAGATGACGTATCGGTTTTAAATCATTTCTTCAAAGGTAAATCCGCGATACCACAGAACACCCACCAATCATCCTTCCCGAAACAAAAATATATAATCTAATAGACTATATGTAATAATTACCATCAAATATATCACTTAACAATATTCTAATTCTTCCTATCAGGATTCTATGCCGCTACGGGATATTTCATTTCCGGTGAATCTTTCCATAGTAGTTGATGAGGAAGCATTTATATCTTCTGACTTTACAACCTTTAAAATCGTTTTCCAGATAATTTTGCAATCAAGCATAAAACTCACACGGTCAACATACCATACATCATATTCAAATTTCTGCTGCCAGCTTATCGCATTCCTGCCGTTCACCTGTGCCCATCCGGTAATTCCGGGCCGTACTTCATGCCGCCTTTTCTGCGTTTCATCATATAAGGGTAAATAGTCCGTCAGCAGCGGGCGCGGCCCAATAAGACTCATATCTCCTTTTAGTACATTGATCAATTGCGGGAGCTCATCCAGGGAGGTTTTCCTGACGAAAGCCCCCACCGGTGTCAACCGCTCTATATCCGGCAACAAATTGCCATCGGCATCCTTCTTATCGTTCATCGACTTGAACTTGATAATGCTGAATACCTGCTCATTTTTTCCCGGACGCTTTTGATAAAAAAACGGCTTCCCCTGGTTAGCAAAATAGAGTGCAATGGTTACTATAATAAACAAAGGAGACAACAGTAATAAAACCACCATCGCTATCAGGAAGTCAAATAGTCTTTTAAAAAAATGCCTGTACATTAATTTTCTTTTATAAGCGAACGGTATTCCTTCAGAATTTCATTCTGGACATATTCTCTTTCGTAGTTTTCGACGATCCTGGGGCGGCTGTTTTGCGCAATACGTTTTCTTATCTCAGGATGCTCATACAGATACAACATCTGTTCATATAACTTTTCCTGGTTCTGTGAAGGAATGATAACTCCGTTAAATCCATCTTCGACTATTTCGTTACAGCCATTGATATCCGTAGCAATACTGGCTACCCCCATCGCACAGGATTGCATCAATACATTTGGAAAACCCTCCCGGTAACTGGGAAAAGTAAAAACATCCGCCACAGCAAAAAAAGGACGCACGTCTTTCTTTTGCCCGACTGCTATAATGCCGGGGTTTGTATCAATGATCCTCTCCGTATCGGGAGTGAGCGGATCCAGGTTACGTTCAAAACTACCCACCAAAATCAGTTTAGCATTGGGGTGGTGCTGATGTATCCTGTCAAAAGCCGCAATGAGCTCATTTATCCCCTTATCCTTAACTACCCGGCCTACAAAAACATACACAAAATCATCCGGCTGAATCCCCAGCGATGCCCTTAGCTCCTGCTTTTCACTATCCGGTATCAATGCCGGATCAAAAAACCTGGTATCAATACCGTTTGAACTGCCTTTTCCCAACACTTTCAGCTTCGACTTGGTTGTGTACCTGTTCTCCAGGATAATATCGTAAAGCCCGTTGGAATTAGGATAAACCATTGTAGCCCAGCGGTAAGTCATTTTCTCCACAAAATCCAGCAACTTGCGCTTTTTACCGGTCGCCAGCAAAAGCGGTAAGCCGGCCACCGTGTGTAACCGGTATGGAACACCTGCCAACCAGCCTGCTAACATGCCAACCGTCCCTGCTTTGGGAGTATGGGTATGAACTATCAGCGGCTTTTCTTTCCTGAAAATCCGGTATAGCTTCCATACAGATTGCAAATCCTTCAAAGGAGATATTGTTCTTGTCATTTCCACAGCAATGGTCCTGACATTTTCCTGCTGCCCGACGGTTTCCAATGCTTCACCGGCACTGGAAATCCCAATTACCTCGAATCCTCCGTTTTCCGACATGAATCTTAGCTGTCCCTTGAGCAGGGTAGATAAAGATACCGGAACAGTCGTAACCCTGATTAGCTTTTTTTTATCCACGCGAAATAACCAACTTTACTTAAACAGATACATGAACTGTTCAATGCCTTCCAGAAAATATTTTTACCAGCACAAAGATATAACAATGGAATAACCTTTGTAATACCTGAAAGCGTTATTACCTTATAATAAAAACCATACCATCTTTACATATAATATTCTTTACATATCCCCCTTTTTTCCGGAAAGCAAATTTTTTTAGTATTTTTTTGCTAAATTTATTAGTGTTAATAAGTTTATCCTTATCTTTACAGCCAACAATTAATTTTGAGTACTATAAACCTGTTAATATATGTCTGCAAATACCGAAAAGCTGAAAGCATTAAAGCTAACTATTGATAAGATTGAAAAGGATTTTGGCAAGGGAAGCGTGATGATGATGAATGAAAAGTCCGGCCAGGAAATGGAAGTCGTTTCCACCGGCTCTATCGGCCTGGATACAGCCCTGGGCATAGGGGGTGTTCCCAAAGGAAGGATCATAGAGATATACGGACCTGAATCTACCGGTAAAACTACCGTCGCCATCCATATCATAGCAGAAGCTCAGAAAAAAGGAGGCGTATGCGCCATTATTGATGCAGAACATGCTTTTGACAGCGCCTATGCTACTAAATTGGGGGTAGATGTGGACAATCTGCTGATCTCCCAACCGGATTATGGAGAACAGGCCCTTGAAATTGCAGACAGGCTCATATTATCCGGGGCGCTGGATGTAGTGGTCATTGACTCTGTAGCCGCACTGGTACCCAAGGGAGAACTGGAAGGCGAAATGGGAGACAGCAAAATGGGATTGCAGGCAAGATTGATGTCACAGGCGCTGCGTAAGCTGACCGCCACAATCAATAAGACCAACACAGTTTGCATATTTATCAACCAGTTGCGTGAGAAAATAGGGGTAATGTTCGGTAACCCTGAAACTACTACCGGTGGTAACGCGCTGAAATTTTATGCTTCCGTAAGGTTGGATATCCGCAGGATGGCCCAGATCAAGGACGGGGATGAGGCAATTGGAAACCGCGTTAAAGTAAAAGTGGTAAAGAACAAAGTAGCACCTCCTTTCAGAACCGCTGAATTTGACATCGTGTTTGGAGAAGGTATTTCCAAAGTGGGAGAGATCATTGACATGGGTGTGGAAATGAACATTATCCAAAAAAGCGGTAGCTGGTACAGCTATAACGGGGATAAACTCGGACAGGGTCGCGATGCAGTAAAACAACTGCTGCTGGATAATCCCGAGCTATCTGCCGAAGTGGAAGGGAAAATAAGAGAGAAAATAAAAGAAATTCAAACTGCACAGTAAGTAGACTTATATATGGACGGGTTATTGGGACAAAGCCGTTGATTCAATTCAACGGTTTTTTTGTTTGTACAATCCAAAACAGAGTAACTTGCATCCGGAAATACAATATGCATGTCGGGATCAGACAGCAACTACCTTGAAAAATCACGGCGTATTTTCATCCATGTATAGTAAACATACCATCCTTATATGAAACAAATAGTAGTGATAGGCGGTGGCATCATCGGCTTAAGTGCTGCCTATCACCTGCAACAGTCCGGGCATCAGGTGACCGTAATTGATAAAGAGGACTTTCTGAATAACTGTTCATATGGCAATGCCGGTTATGTATGTCCCAGCCATTTCGTCCCGCTTGCTGCTCCCGGTATTGTCTGGAAAGGCTTTAAATGGATGTTCAACTCTCTCAGCCCGTTTTATGTGCAGCCCTCCCTGAAAAGTGCGCTGGTAGACTGGGGAATTAAATTCATGAAGAGTGCTAATGCCACACATGTGGAAAAGGCGGCTCTTCCTTTAAGGGATATAGCCATACTCAGCCAGAAAGCATATGAGGGCTGGACCAGTATCCCCGGTTTTCAATTTGCATATGAGCACAAAGGCCTGCTGGAGGTTTTTCAAACTGAAGCTGCTGAAGAGCATGCCCGGCACCTGGTAGAAAAAGCGCATCGCCTGGGTTTGACCAATACAAGGCTGTTGACCGGCCAGGAATTGCAGGACATGGAGCCGCAAACGGAAATCATATCAAGGGGTGCTGTGCTCTTTGCCTGCGATGCCCACCTCTACCCCGAAAAGTTGATGCACGGTTTATTGAAGCTGCTGAAGCAACACGGCGTACAATTACTCACACACCAGCCTGTGGTAAGGTTTGAAAAAAGCGGCAGCAATATTACAAAGGTCATTACACCGGATCATGCACTGGATGCGGAAGAAGTAATAATAGCTACCGGCGCCTGGAGCAGGGAAATTGCTGCTATGGCTGATACCAAAATTCCCATGATGCCTGGGCGTGGTTATTCCATAACACTGGAAAACAGCGCTTATAAGCTTAATCACCCGGCTGTGCTGGTGGAAGGGCGTGTAGCCATTACACCCATGGATGGGAATAAAATAAGGTTTGGCGGAACAATGGAAGTGGTTCCCGTTGATACGCCTCCACGCTACAACAGGATAAACGGCATCATCAATGCTGTGAAACGATATTATCCGCAGTTTGATATACCACAACCTTCAACAGAACAAATATGGTATGGTTTCCGTCCATGTTCTGCTGACGGACTTCCTTATATCGGACGGGTAAAGGCTTTCAAAAATGTAGTAGTAGCTACCGGTCATTCCATGCTTGGCCTAAGCCTTGGAGCGGGTACAGGACAATTGGTGAAAGAGATCGTTGACGGAGAAAAAACATCTATGGATATTACCCCCTTTGCAGTAGAGCGGTTTGAGTAGGATAGCCGTCTAAGGAATGCCTGATTAAATTATGCTTTTAATCAGTCAGAAGTCATAGATCCGGAAGATTACTGTTCTTCACATTCCCGCCGGACGTCCGGCTACTTCCAGGTATTTTTAAATGCCTGGTGGTATGCCTGAAAATCAGTTTTACCGAAGTGCCCATCTCCAAAATAGCGAAGGATCAGTTCCATATCCGGTACCTTCAGATACCCCGGAACAGCCTGGGGTACCGAGCCATCCGCCGGCAAAATAACAGTTGAGGGATAGGAAAGCTGTCCCTGGGTAATAAGAGCGGCAAATTCATTTACCCTGTAGTCCGGGTTATATTTAAACTCCTTTCCTCCCCAGTTGACCACCTTTCTTGTTTCGGCATTCAGCTTTACGGGATAAAAATGCTGCTCGATATAAGCGATCACGCTGGCGTTTGAGTAGGTCTCCTTGTCCATCACTTTGCACCAACCACACCAATCGGTATATAAATCAATAAGGATCGGTTTTTTTTCCTTCTGCAGCTTAGCAGCCGCCTCCTCAACCGTCAGCCAGGAAATCTCCTTCTTCAGGTTGTTCTGGATTATGCTGTCAGAATAATCAATGCTAAAAGCCGGTGTAAGACCGGATATACACAACTTTAGTATTAAAATGATAAAAACCTTTTGCATGGATTAACATTTATACAAATATAACTCCGGGAAATGTAAAAGATTGTGTAACAAATTCATAAAAGTATATCCGTATACTATAAGTAAAAATGCGCCTGCTTAAAAGCCAGGCGCATTTTATGTTGATCAGGATTATCTCCTGTTAATTTGAGAATCCCGGATTATTAGGCAACAAATTGGGGTTCACATCTGTCTCCTGTTTCGGAACGGGGAACAACAGTTGCTTGTCCGCATAGGTTTGTCCAAATACAGTCGTATGCCCTACAAAATCATCCCAGTTGCCGGTAACATCATTTTTAATCTTTCGGGTACGTACCATATCAAACCACATTTTATTCTCAAAGCAAAGCTCGTAATACCTCTGCGACCATACCTCCTTTTCAAAAGCGTCCTGTCCCATCGCAGCTATTGGAGTCAGCTCAGCTCTGTCGCGAATATCATTCACCATCTTTATGGCAGTAGTATTCGGCGTACCTTCAGCACGGTTTGCAGCTTCAGCGTATAACAACATTACATCGGCATACCTATATAAAGTATAATTAAGATCCGAGCGGGTAGCCCTGTCAGTATTTAATACAGCATCACGATCGAACCATTTATAGATATAATGTCCTCCGAAGTTTACTGTTTCTCCTGATGTAAGATGCGGGTAGTTCGTGTAAAAGAATTGTTTTTCTTTCGCACGTTTATCTCCTGCAGCATACGAGTTAATGAATTGTGCAGTAGGATATACGGATCCGTATTCATCAGAATATTTTGAAATCCTGGAGTAGTTGGGGATATTGAGCGGTGTTAACGGGTTAGAAGTGTTGGCGGAGGCGGAAAACTGGATCTGGAAGATAAATTCCCTCGTATTTTTATTAGCGGGATTGATCATATCTGTATATTCAGGAAACAGCTCATACGCTCCACTCTGAATTACTTCCAGGGATCTCTTTGCAGATTCAGCATAATTTTCGTTACCACCATTGATCGCCGCTCCTGCATAAGTTAAATAAACATCTGCCAGAAGCGCTTTTACCAATCCCATAGAGACCAACCCAGTGCCATCTCTCCAGGGCAGGGTAGAAGCTTCAGCTCTCAGCAAATCCGGGATAATGATATCATCGTATATTTCTTTTGCCGATACGCGTGGCAAATTCAGCCCTTCAGCAGAAGTTGGCAATTCAGTAACTTTCGGTACAGCTCCATACATTCTAACCAGGTAAAAATATTGCAGCGCCCTTAACGTATAAGCTTCCGCCAGCATGTTGGTTTTTGCGTCGTCTGTCAGGTCTGCCGCCTGAATATTCGGCAGCATTTGAATCACCTGATTGCAGGCTCCAATACCTTTATACAGGTATTGCCACCACATATCCATATAAAACGACGTTTCATTGTAGTTCAGGGTTTGAAACAGCACATACCCGGTTTGCCCCAGGTCACTCCTGGTTTTGCCTGTCATAAACTCCATTAGGTTCCAGGTATTTCCACCGTAAGACGATGGTTGTCCCCCAACAACAGCGTTTCTTAAATGTTGGTAAGCGCCATTCGTTATAGACCTGGCCACCTTTGCAGTTGACAGTTCTGCATTTGGATTAATGAAGTTCGTTGGGTTTTCTTCGAGAAATTTTTTGCAGGAGACTGAAATCGTCGCCACTGCAAAAAACAGTAATATATATTTCATTTTTTTCATGACAGTAATTTTGACATTAGAAATTAACAGTTACACCTAAATTCCATACACGGGGACGGGGATATGCAAAAAAGTCGATGTTTTGCGAAAAAGATGAGTTAGCTCCATACCCTGTATTAAAGGTGTCCACTTCCGGATCATATCCGGTGTATTTGGTGATCAGGAACAGGTTTTGGACACTGGCATATATTCTGAGCCTGTTAATATTAACTCTTTCTGTCTCGGCAGATGGTAATGAATAACCAAGCATAAAGTTTTGACCACGTATAAAAGAACCATCCTCTACCCACCAGGTATCAAATTTGGAATCCTGCGCAAACTGATAAGGGCGTACCTCAGATATCATTGTGTTCTGGTTTTGTGGCGTCCATCCATCCAAAACAGTCTTTAAGCTGTTGGCAATACCCTGCCTGTCTTCTACGGAATGCTTAAAGTTGGCAGCAGTATTAATTCCCTGTACAAACCGGATATCAAAAGTGAAGTCCCAGTTCCTGTAATTCATGGTACTGGAAAAATTACCTGTCCATTTCGGAATAGAACGCCCGATAATGCTATAATTTTCAGATCCATCTTCATTCAACAGGTATTTTCTGTCACCGGGCTTTAAGCCTTGTGTAGCCGCCAGCGCTGCCTCATGCTCGCCATAGGTGCCCAGGCGGGTCCTGCCCCAGAACGAGCCGATAGGTTCGCCTACCTTCAGAATATTGTTCTGTCCCAGGAAATTAGGTCCGGGGAAGATATCAGCATTATCATCTCTCAACTTGGTAATTTTATTCTTATTGGCCGTAAATATAAAGTTGGTCGTCCAGGTAAAATCCTTGGTTTGAATATTAACTGTATTCAGGCTCAACTCTATACCCCTGTTCCTTACAGAACCCACATTCAGGTACACATTGCTGGTATTCATGCCGGAAGACCAGGGGATAGGCGTCTGCAATAATAAATCGCGGGTATCACGATTATAAAAATCAGCTGCCAGTACAATACGGTTGTCAAGCAATCCAAGCTCAAGTCCAATATCATATTGAGCAGTAGCTTCCCATTTCAGGTTCGGGTTGCCCAGGTAGCTTGGTATCAAAGTAGATGCAAGTCCGCCATTTAATATGGTATTGCCCGCAACTATCTGAGGAATAGATCTTCCCACCCCTATTTCCTGGTTACCTGTGATACCATAGCTGGCCCTCAGTTTAAGATCACTGATGGTATTGTTATCCCTGAGGAAATCCTCCTCAGAGAGCCTCCATGCAGCACCTACGGAAGGGAAGAAAGCATACTTGTTGTTCATACCAAACTTGGAGGAACCATCATAACGTCCGGTAGCTGTAAAGAGATACTTATTATTAATATTATAAGTGAGACGTGCATAATATGAATTGGTGGAAGACATATAATCTTCAGACTCAGAAGCAGAACGAAGCGAACCTGCCTGCAGATAGTGATACTGGAAGAAGTCATCGATCAGGTTCTGCGTTTCAGCACGCATCCTGTCATATGCAAACTGCTGCCAGGAAGCACCCACCATCGCTGTCATACGATGCCCGTTATCAAACTCCTTGTTCCAGGTCAGGTAGTTTTCTGACTGCCAGTAATAAGTATTGTAGTTGTTGATATTGGCAACACCACCCTGGTTCATGGAAAGGTTATGCAGGTCGCTTGCCGAATAGAAGTTTGCCCTCCTGGTAGTAAGGTCGAAGCCAAAATCTGATTTGAACTCAAGATTCTTTGCCAGCTTAAACAACAGGTAAACATTACCGATAGACTGGAAGTTATTATTGAGCGTATAACGGTTATTGGCAATATGTACGGGATTTGCACCACCTTCCATTCCTGAAATATTGCTGTTACCTGCCCAGGTACCGTCAGGATACTTGATCGGCAAAATAGGTAATGCTTCCGAAACCATTCTCGGCACGTTCAAGCCTCCATTACCATCATGTGTTACCCGTTGATTAGACTTAATGATATTTAAATTACCACCCATTTTCAGCCACCTGTTTATTTCATTGTCCAGTGTAAACCTGGCGGAGTAACGTCTAAAATTAGAAGTGGCCATGATACCGTTCTGATCCAGGTAACCCAGGGAGGCGCTAAACAAAGTTTTCTCGGTACCGCCCTGAAAGCTTACATTATGATTATGTGAAAATGCGGGCTTATATACCTCTTTCTCCCAATTGGTATTGTAAATAGGATTGTCATTTGCATCAAACAGCAATGGATAATTTGTATGGTTTAAAGCCCGGGGCGGCGTTTGTACCTGTCCGTCAGGATCGTACTTTTGACCATTTGCCC